>JAJEGW010000192.1 GCA_022819605.1 Silicimonas sp.
AGGCTCCTCTCGATCCAGGGCTGGCGCTCCAGCAGCCAGTCCAGCATGTCCAGCATCTCGTTGCCGGTGACGGCCCCGAGCTTGAGCAGGGTTCCGAGGCTGGTCGACGCGGTCTCCGGATCCAGCGCCCTTGCGGTGGCGAGCTTCGAGGCCGGCTCGATGATCCTTGCGACGACGGCCGCCACGGCGAGATCCCGTTCGCGGCCCGGCACCCGGTGCAGGACGCGGACCATGCCGATCCGGCGCAGGGTGCCGAGGGCGGCGGCGACATGGCCGTGGGGCCGGGAGCGGCGGATGGCGAAGACGTCCTCGGGTCGGGCGACGGCGACGCCGCCCTCGAACAGGGCCCTGACGCCGTCGATGATGTGGGGCGGCAGCTGGGTGAGGTTGGCGAGGGTCTTCTTCCTGAGGCGTCCGTCCTCGCGCCAGGCCTTGCGGATGAGGATCGTGGGCCGGCTGCTGCGGTTCGGGATGGTCTCGAGATGGAACGACATGGAACACCGAGATGTTGTGGGTTCCGTTCATTATGGCACAACGGGCGGCCTCCTGTCAACTTACATGTAACATGAATCCCGTCTTGTGCCGATCTAGGATCCCGGAATCCAGCCCGGAGCCAAGGGCTTGCACCCATTCGATCCCGTTTTGTTCTTCCAGAAGTTCCGACTAGAGCGTATTCGTGGTCGTTGATGTAACTGCGTGCGGCCATTGCCTCCCCTTGGCGGCAACCCGAATCCCTTTTCATACGCCTGATGATCGTGAACTCAATGCTTGGAATCCCGAGTGAGTCGTGCCGTTGTGTAAACAAGCTATTCATCGTCGCTGCGATGTCGGCGTCGGCCAATATAAACAGATCATTCACGACAGGACGTCAGCCGCCCAGAAAACTGTGTTGTCGATGGAATCCTGCCATTCCCGCAACCGTGGATGCTCGTCACCACGAACAATCACCGTTCCCCTTGCTGGATCGTGTCCGAAGCACAATACTTGGTCGATTTCGACGCAGCGCAGCAGCGTTGGCGAGTGGGATGCGATGAAGACCTGTGCGTCGCGGACCGCCGAAAGCGCTTGGTAGGCATATTCTATGGCCAACGGATGGATGCCATTCTCAGGCTCCTCCAGCAGATACGCCAAAGGGGTAGCCCGAAAGTGGGCGAGCACGGTCAGGGCGAATAGCCGAAGCGTGCCTTCGGAGACTCCCCAAGAGGGCACTTCAACGTCGGCCCGTCTGACCATCAAGTACTTGTGGCGGTCGTCCTCGCGGTGCACGATCCTGACATCTTGGAGTTCCGGCAGCGCCATGCGCACGAACGCAAGCCACCGCTTCCACTCCTTCTTGTCAGATTTGAGCCGTTCCAGCACCCGGGGCAAATTGCTGCCGTCGTCCGCCAGCCGGCCTCCATCATCGCCGTTTGACCTTGATGCCTGCCTGAGTGTCCTGCTGTCCAACTGGAGGCTCTGCACGCCACGTCCGGCCAGCGTGTCCATGATGTGCTTCGTTCTGGAGAAGTCCACTGTCCCTTTGTCAGGGCTATTGAAGAACTCGGGCAGCGTAGAAAGTACGCCAATCACATTTCGGTCGTTACCGAGATTGCGTGAGAACCGTATTTTGTGTGCGGCCGTGCTTCCGGTGAGCAACCAAAAGAGGTCATTCCTTCCATCCATTTGCCGTTCCATGCCGAATATCTGCCGCTGCTCACGACCGGACGTCTGAACAAACGATCTGGAATTCTTGCTTTCCGCGAACTCCTCCGGGGTGAGGTGTCCAAGGAACCCGTTCTCGAAGACTACCCTCACGCCATCGCCGACATCTTCGACACGCAGTTCGTAGCGCAGTTCCTGATCGCCAATTGTGAACTCAGCTGCCAACTCAAAGCCAAGCGACAGGGCTCCGCGACCCCACACTAAGTCCAGGAAATTCCGCGTGCGCTTTTCAACCGCACGCTCCAGTCCCAAATTCATGTGGTCGGACAGAAAAGCAATCGCGTCTAGCAGCGTGCTCTTGCCACTGCCATTTGGACCGACGAGGACGTAGAGGCCCCCATCGAACCTGAGGTCGACATGTTTGAGGCTGCGATAGCCGCGGGCCTGAATCGTTCAAAGCGTTGCCGGGGGAGCCTCGCTAGTCACAACAGGTCGTCGCCGCCAACAGGAATGGACCGCACTCCATGGAGCGGTAGTCCAACCCGACGTTTCTCCCGGTCCTGCATCGCGCACTCCGCACAAGTAGTCATCTTCTTGTACCTATCGTGATGCTTTGAGAATGGCGAGGGTTGGTCAACAGAAAGCCAACGTCACGCCACTCGCCCAAAGCCATTGCTACATTCTCTGACACTGGGGAGTCGCTTTAGAAGCTGTCGCATTTCCGTGCAAGATGTTCGGTCCGCGGAAGAACCGCCAGCCGGAATTCATGGGCCAGTCTTTGCCCCGAGCCGTCAGGGCCCAGCAGGCCCACCACAGCACGGTCCTGCGCGGGGGAGGGGAAGACCTGACGGAAGTCGACTCGCGCTCGAACATCCCGGAACGACTTTTGGCGGAGGCCGTGGTCGTGACAGGGGGCACGAAGGCTACCGTGGTGGCGTGGGCACTCGAAACCGGCCCCCGTCGCCAAGTGTGCGGGCTGCCGCGTAGCTTCGCTGATGATCCGTCGTCTCCAGGCGGCGGAGTGTTTGCGACTTCAAGACCAGTAGAGCCTCATTGGATTGGTCACGAGCAGCTTTTCCTGCTGCACTTTGGTGCGTGCGATCTGGGGAATGTAATCGACCAGTGCCCCGTCATCCGGCATATGAGATTTCATGTTGGGATGGGGCCAGTCGGTGCCCCACAGCACCCGGTCTTCGAATTGATCCACGATTTCTCGATAGTAGGGAATGACATCGTCATAAGGCGGACCAGCAACCGTCAGCCGTTCGGGGCACGTGACCTTGGTCCAGATATTCTCGTTCGTGGCCATCAGCCGGATGAAGCGCTCGAATTCGGGGTGATCGACGCCTTTGCTCACATCCGGCCGGCCCATGTGATCAACTACCACGATGCCCGGCAGTTGCTTGAGAAACGGCTCAAGCTCCTCCAGGTCAGCAGCCTCGAAATAGACCACGATAGACCAGCGGAATTCCTGGATCTTCTCGGCGATGGCGATGAACACCTCCTTGGGCGTGGCATCCACCAGGCGCTTGACGAAGTTGAATCGAACGCCGCGGACACCAGCCTCATGCATTCCCGCCAGCTCTTCGTGTGCAATGTCGGCGTCGACGCTCGCGACACCGCGCGCCAGGTCGCCGGCTGTGCGACAGGCGTCGACCATCGCGCTGTTGTCCTTGCCGTGACACGTCGCCTGCACAATGACATTGCGGGCAAACCCAAGGTGATCGCGCAGGGCAAAGAGCTTGTCCTTGCCTGCATTGCATGGCGTGTACTTGCGCTCCGGCGCATAGGGGAACTCGGGCGACGGGCCAAAGACATGGCAATGCGCATCCACGGCCCCTTCGGAAAGCACGAAGTCCGGTTTCTTCGGATCTGGATGAAAGACCAGCCAGTCGGCGTCCATTTTCTGCTCGGTCATGCGTAAATCTCACCATCCATCAACTTGCGTGCAGTGCGCAGGATCGCGGCCTCTGTCACGGCACCGGCCTGATCCAGAGTCGCAAGAACCGTCATCTCGCCTGTCGGGTGTTCGACGGACAGGTTGCGTTCGGGTCCCGTGCCGCGGTCCGCCAGATCATGGGCGGGTGATCCCGGGGTCAGGCAGGCTGTCGCCACGCTGACGGCACCGAGCACGCCAATGGCCTTGTGGCATCGGTGCGGGATGAAGGTGCGCGTGCCGATGGCACCACCGCTCGTCGGCGGGCTGACCATGGTCATCTTCGGCACGGACTTGTCGGTTACGTTGCCGAGGTTCATCATCGGCCCGCACGCAAGGCGGATTGCCTCAAGTTTCTTGCGCAGCGCAGCATTCGCCTCGAGCTCTTCCGGCGCTTCGTCCCCGGTGATGCCCATTGCGCTGGCACGCATCACCACGCAGGGCATGCCGTTGTCGATCATGGTCACTTCAACGCCTTCGACGACATCCGCGGCATTCCCGGTTGGCAGCAATGCACCGCAAGAGGATCCTGCCGTGTCCTTGAATGTCAGCGGCACCGCAGCAGCTCCTCCGGGAACACCGTCGATCTTGGCGTCACCCCCATACACTGCCTCGCCGCCTGGCGTTGCCACCCGCGCAACCGCAATCTGGCCGGTGTTTTCCATGTATATGGCGACGGGCGTCTCGCCATTCCTGGCCGAAACCAATCCTCGCTCGATCGCGAAGGCTCCCACCCCTGCCAGGATGTTCCCGCAGTTCTGGGCATCGGTGACAACGGGCTGGTCCACGAAGACCTGCAGGAACAGGTAGTCGATATCCACGCCCTCGCGGGCGGACTTCGCGACAACCGCGACCTTTGAGGTCAGGGGATCCGCGCCGCCCATCCCGTCAATCTGCCGGACATCCGGCGATCCCATGGCGCGCAAAAGGAATGCATCGCGCGCAGCCGTGTCGCTGGGCAAGTCCTCGGCCAGAAAATACCCGCCCTTGGATGTCCCGCCGCGCATCCACATGCATCGGGTCCCTTCAGACATATTTCAGGCCCTTCTCGGCCAGCCGTTCGCGCATGTTGTAGATGTCGAGACCGAACTCGCCTGCCTCAAACCTGGCACGTTTCGCGCCCTCGTTGGCTTCGCGCGCCCGGGCCTTCTCCAGCACCTCTGCGGCTTCTTCGCGGCGGACAATGCAGACGCCGTCATCGTCGGCGACGACGACATCGCCGGGATTGACCAGCGCCTCGGCGCAAACCACCGGCACGTTGACCGAGCCGAGCGATTCCTTGACCGTGCCCTGGGCATGCACGGCCCTGGACCAGACCGGAAAGGCCATTTCCGTGAGGTCATGGACATCGCGGACACCCGCGTCGATGACCAGCCCGCGGCAACCGCGCGCCTTGGCGGAGGTCGCCAGAAGATCGCCGAAATATCCGGCATTTGACGGCGTGATCGTGCCCAGGAGCATCACGTCGCCAGGCTGGAGCTGTTCAATCGCGACATGGATCATCCAGTTGTCGCACGGCGGTGCAAGGATGGTCACGGCAGAGCCTGCAATGCGGGCCCCGGGGTAAATGGGCCTCATGTAGTCGGCCAGCAGACCCTTGCGGCCCTGCGCTTCGTGAACCGTGGCGACCCCGCATTCCGCAAGGCCGTCGACAATCTCCTGGTCGACGCGCTGGATGTTCTGGACGACGACGCCCGTGGTGCCTGCCTGATAGGTCATTCGAGTTCATCCACCGTGCGCGGGAACACCGTCTCGAACCCTTCGGCATACTTGGCCGCACGTCCTCCTGCCTGGCCGCCGGAATTGCGCCGGAAGTGGTTTGCGCGGTTCTCGGCCACGTTCTTGTAGAAGTTCCACAGGTGCTCCTGGCCATGCATGCACTGGATCGCGGCCCATTTCTTGTCCCAGAAATCCGTGATGTCGAGAAAGGTCGTGGGCTTCCATTCCATCTGCTCGGTTTGGTGCGGCTCAAAGAGATAGAGCTGAGGCGCACCAAGTACTTTTTCGCCCGGATTGTGACCCCAGGCCTGCGCGATCATTCGACACTCAAGCGCAAATTGCGTCGTGTTCATGTGGTCGGTGTTGTAGGGGTCCCACTTGGAATGGGACATCATGAAGTTGGGCTGCACCTCGCGGATGACGTCCACCATGCGATCCTGCGTTTCGCGGCCCAGGTCGAGCGGGTAGTCCCCCACGTCGAAGAACCGAATGTCGTTCACGCCGAGGGCGGCGGCAGCGTTTTCCGCCTCTGTCTGGCGAGCGGCCTTGACCTTTTCCAGGGTCATGCCCTCCTGCTTCCAGAGCTTCGCGCTCTCCCCGCGTTCTCCGTAGGAGAGGCACACGACGGTGACTTCGTAACCCTTGGCGTGATGCAGCGCGATGGCCCCGCCAGCGCGCCAAACGAAATCCGCTGAGTGAGCGCTGATGACCAGCGCGGTCTTTTTGTCGGACATTGTAAGAGCCCCTCTTGGTTGGTTCCGGCCGGCCCGGACGGACCTTCGCATACGACCCTTAGTTGGAAGCGGTGAAATTGCCTATTTCGAATCAAGGTCCTAAAATAAGAAAATTCTATAGGGGTGGCATGCAAGGCGGATTTCCGAACATTCGACACATGCGCGCATTTCTCGAAACCGCGCGCACGGGTTCAGTGTCTGTTGCGGCGGAGCGATGCCATCTTTCCCAGCCCGCCGCGACGCAGGCCATCGCGCGGCTCGAGGCAGAATTCGGAACGTCTTTGCTGATCCGAGGAAGACGGCAAGCTGCGCTCACGACATGCGGGACGCTTTTTGCCGAAAGGGCTGCCAAGGCCCTGCAGCATCTGAAGGAAGGGTCGCAGGCAGCATTGCGCGAAGCCGGCAACAGGGCGCAGCGTCGATCCACGTTTGAATTCTCTGTCACGGCGTCGCAATTGCGCAACCTGGTCGCGATCGCGAATGCAGGCAGCTTTACGGTCGCCGCACGCACGCTGGGGCTGTCTCAGCCTGCCGTTCACAGAACAGCCAGGAGTCTTGAAGCGGTCGCGGGCGTGCCCTTCTTCACTGCGCGACCGTCCGGCGTTCGGCTCACTCCGGCAGCTGAAGCCTTCGTCCTGGCCGCAAAGCTGGCGCAAACGGAAATTCGGCAGGGCATTGAAGAAATAAGCCGCGAGTTGGGCCAGGAACAGGGGACTTTCGTCCTAGGCAGTCTCCCCCTCGCCCGGACTACCATCGTGCCAAAGGCTGTTCATGCGATGGTGAGCAACGTCAGGAGGTTCCAGATCCGTGTCGTGGAAGGACGATATGCCGAAGTGCTGCGCTCCTTGCGGGAAGGTGACATTGACTGCCTGATAGGCGCGCTCAGGCACCCCGCACCTGCTGACGACATCAAGCAGGAGCTGCTCTTTTACGATGCCCTGGCAATCGTGGCCCATCCGGATCATCCGCTGGCAGGGATGCGCAACCTGAGCCTTGAAGACACCCTGGAATACCCTTGGATCGCGCCGCCGAAAGAAACGCCTGCGGGGCAATACCTGTTCGACACGCTCCACATTCAGGAAGTGCCCGAAACTCCGGTGCGGGTGATTTCATCGTCGCTTGGGATTCTGCGCGGGGTCCTGGCAGAAGGGCCGTACGTTTCCATTGTGTCGCGACACCAGATCAATGTCGACGAGCGCTTGGGTGCCATCGCGGCACTGGACGTTCCTCTTTCAGGCCATGTCCGCGACATCGGCCTGACCTACCGCAGCGATTGGCGTCCCACGGAAACGCAAGCGCAGTTCATTGATTACCTGCACCATTTCAGCAAGACCGGGCAGAACCTGTGAGGCACCCGGCTGGCATTCAGCATGCATTCGAAGAGTCGGCGTCTGCCTGGGCGTCCAGCAAGGCTGCGAGCCCGGACCTGTAGTCGGGATACTTGAGGGTAACGCCGAGTTCGTCCTTGATCCGGTTGTTCCGCACCCGCTTCGACTCGGCGTAGAAGCTTCTTGCCATGGGCGAAACTTCCGCGGAGTCCAGGCCGACGACGGGCGGCACGGGAAGCCCCGACAACCAGGCGGCGTGTTCGATCACGTCCTCCGGTGGTGACGGTTCATCGTCACACACATTGTAGATCGCTCCTGGATTGGGCCGCTCGATCGATGCCGCGAGCACTGCCGCGATGTCCTCGACATGGATCCGGCTGAAGACCTGCCCGCTCTTGACGATCCTCCGTGCGGTGCCGCGTCGGACCTTTTCCAGGGGTCCGCGGCCCGGCCCGTAGATTCCGGCAAGCCGGAATATGTGCAGCGGCAGGTCGAGCGCTGCCCAGGCCGATTCCGCCCTTGCACGCGCCTTTCCGCGATCGGTGGTTGGTGCGAGCGGCGTGGTTTCGTCGACCCAGCCCCCCTTGTGGTCGCCGTACACGGCCGTCGTGGACAGGTATCCCGCCCACTTCAAGTGCCGCGATGCGCTGATCCGGTCTCCGGCCAGTTCAAGCACCGGGTCGCCGGACCCGATCGGCGCAACCGACACTAGGAGATGCGTTGCTTCGGCAAGAGGAAGCGGCCCACCCGGCCAAATGAGGGCGTCCACCCCTTGGGTGCGCAGCGCATCTGCCTTCTCCGCGCTTCGCGTCGTGCCGATGACTCGCCATCCCTTGTCAAGCAGCCGCCGTGCAAGGGCTTGGGCTGAGAATCCGTGCCCGACGGAAAGAAGCGTGTTCTTCATCCGGTCAGGATGGATCGATTCCAGCCAGGTTCAAGCCCTTGCATGCATCCGGCTCTTCCGGTTCCGCGTGGTTCCGGTCGCCTTGGCAGTTCCGTCGTGAAACGAGCCGAACCAGCGGTCCCAAGGCATGTCGACGGTGCCGTAGTTGCACTCGAAATACCTGTGGTGGAGCTGGTGGAAGAAGTCGCCCATCCGGGCGCGCTCCTTGTCGGACACGATGAGCTTCTCGAATCCGGAATGCGAGAAGATCGGGTGAACCGACTGCGTGTAGCCGTGGAACATGATGTGGAGCGGGTGCGACGGCACGACAAAGTGAATGAGGAAGTTTGTGTAGAAGAGCAGGTGCTCGACCGGGTGCATCGAGATGCCGGACCACGGTCCGACGTTTATGTTCCTGTGATGGAGCGCATGGGCGACCCTGTAGAGCGGCGGCCAGTGCAGCAAGCGGTGAATCCAGTAGAAGTGCAGGCTGGACCAGATCGGAATGAGCACGAACCACAGCGCGAACCAGACCGGATTCGACGGGAAGAACGCCTTGGGAGCGTAACCGTTGGCCATCGCCCAGAAGACGAGCGCCTGCATCGCGGTCCAGAGCGTGATGCCGCTTGCGACCGTCCAGAACATGTTGTCGCGGACCTGGCTCCGGAACGTGAAGGTGCCGTTGTCACGCGCCTGTTCTCGAGAGTCGAACTTCGTGCGCCGTTCCTGTCCGCGACGCATGTGCAGCCACCAGTGAAGCGTGCCGGCCAGCACGCAGTGCGGGATCAGGTTCGCAAGCCAGAGGCGCAGGATCCAGCCAGGTGCTAGCGAAGCCATTTCCGCAAGCGGAGGCAGCAGCGTCACGTATGCGAGGGCAGCCAGGGCAAAGGCAAGGGTGGTCGTCGATAGGACAAGCCATGCGCCGGACAGCCACCTGAGACTGGCAAGCGGCCGGGGCGGCCACGCAAAGACCGGGCTCAACTGCACCTTGCCAGGATGATGGTTCCAGCGATCGGATTCCGGGTCGTTGAAGGTGTCGGTCAATGTGATGCCTCCCAATTCCAGGACAGGGTGGTTTGCGTGACGGGCGTCCTTAGCCTCGCAGGCACGTTACGACGGCTTCGAGGTTCAGATCGCGATCGCCCGGATTCGCGTCCAATTGCGACATGTGACCGTCAGGGGTCGCCGTCCTTGCACGAAAGGTGTAGATTCCGAGCATGACACGTTCCTTGGAAACATGGGCGAATTCCGGCGCTCGCCTCGTCGCGGTGGCTTCTGGACGCGAATCTGCCGACCTCGTGATTCGACGCGGCAAGGTCGTCAATGTCCAGTCGCGCGAGGTGCATGACGGATGGGAAGTCTCCGTCGCGGACGGCCGGTTCGCGTATGTCGGCCCCGATGCTTCGCACACGGTCGGCGACGACACGACGATCGTCGATGCCGGAGGACGCTACCTGGTTCCAGGTCTCTGCGACGGGCACATGCACATCGAGAGCGGCATGCTGACGCCGGCCGAGTTTGCCGCCGCCGTCATACCTCACGGCACGACGACCATGTTCCATGATCCCCACGAGATCGCCAACGTGCTGGGTCTCAGGGGCGTCCGGCTGATGCATGACGAGGCGCTGCTTCAGCCGATCAACATCTTCACGCAAATGCCCTCCTGTGCACCATCGGCGCCAGGCCTCGAAACCACGGGTTGCGAGATCACGGCTGATGACGTGAAGGAAGCCATGGGCTGGCCGGGCATTGTCGGCCTGGGCGAGATGATGAACTTCCCGGGCGTCATTTCCGGTGACACGAAGATGCTTGCCGAAATTGCCGCTACGCAGGCGGCCGGGAGGACCGTCGGCGGGCACTATGCCAGTCCCGATCTTGGCGTGCCCTTCCACGCATATGCCGCGGGCGGCGCCGCGGACGACCACGAGGGGACGGCAGAGTCCGACGCGATCGCCCGGGTGCGACAGGGCATGCGGGCAATGCTGCGCCTCGGAAGCGCCTGGTATGACGTCGAAAGCCAGATCACGGCCGTGACCGAACGCGGCCTTGACTCGAGGAACTTCATCCTCTGCACGGATGACTGCCATTCGGGCACGCTCGTCAACGACGGCCACATGGATCGCGCCGTCCGCCACGCCATCGTATGCGGCGCCGATCCCTTGGTCGCGCTCCAGATGGCGACGGTGAATACGGCGACGCATTTCGGGCTTGAACGCGAACTGGGTTCCATCGCGCCGGGCCGACGGGCGGACGTGATCCTGACATCCGACCTGGAAGCGCTGCCGATCGAGCATGTGATCGCGCGTGGAGTGACCGTGGCGGCGGCGGGCGAGCTGATAGTCGATTGTCCGCATCTCGACTGGCCGGCGGAGACGCGGTCGACCGTGCATCTGGGCCGGACGCTCGCGGCTGAGGACTTCGAGGTGAAGTCACCGCATGCAACAGACAGCGTGGTCGCGAAGGTGATCGGCGTGGTCGAGAACCAGGCTCCAACCGACGCGTTGACGGCCAGGCTGCCGGTCAGTGAGGGCGTGGTGGAGGCAAGGGATGGCGTAGCGCAGATTGCGCTCGTGGAACGGCATCGGGCCACCGGTCGGGTCGTGAACGGCTTCGTGTCAGGATTCGGCTACACGGGACGCATGGCCATGGCTTCGACGGTGGCTCATGACAGCCACCACATTATTGTCGTTGGCACCGATCGCGTTTGCATGGCGGCGGCGGTCAACCGGCTTGGCAAGGTTGGGGGAGGCGTGACGGTCTGGAAAGACGGGGCGGAGATTGCCCTCGTCGAGCTGCCGATCGCCGGGCTCATGTCCGACAGCCCGGCCCGTGAGGTAGCGGCCAAGGCGGACCGGATGGTCGCGGCGATGGCGGAGTGTGGCTGCGAGCTGAACAACGCCTACATGCAGCACTCCCTCCTGGCCTTGGTGGTGATCCCCGCCCTGCGCATCTCGGACCTGGGACTGGTCGATGTTGACCGGTTCGAGGTGACCGGACTTTTCGAGGATGCAGCATGACCCGCGACAGCCACCAGTTCGAGACGCCGGACTCTCCGGAATTCGAGGAATTTGCCGATGCCGGGGAGGCGGTCGAGCGACTGGTTCAACTGCATGAGACGTCCGCAGGGTTTCTGCTCCGTCGCTTCGATGATGCCGTCTCCAGCGGCATGCCGTCCCGCCGGGTGCGCGCTTACTATCCTGAACTGCGGCTGACGACCACGATCTATGCGACGAAGGACACGCGGCTGAGCTTTGGCCACGTGATCGAACCGGGGCGCTATTCCACGACCATTACGCGTCCGGAGCTGTTCAGGAACTACCTGACCCAGCAGATCGGGCTCCTGATCGAGCACCACAAGGTTCCGGTGCAGGTCGGGGTCTCGACGACTCCGATCCCCGTGCATTTTGCCGTCGCTGGGAGCGGGTCGCTCCAGATCCCGAAGGGCGGCATCGTGGAACAGTCGCTGCGCGACGTCTTCGACGTGCCGGAACTCGCGACGATCAACGACGACATCGTCAATGGCCACGGGTTCATCTATGAGGACGGATCGCATCCCTTGGCACCGTTCACGGCGCAGAGGATCGACTACTCCCTGGCGCGGATGTCGCATTACATGGCGACGGATGCCGAGCACTTCCAGAATTACGTGCTGTTCACGAACTACCAGTTCTACGTGGACGAGTTCGAGGCCTTTGCACGCAAGATGCTTGCCGATCCGGGCAGCGGGTACACGTCGTTCGTCGGCCCGGGCAACTTCGAGATCACTTCCGCCGATGCGCCGCTTGATCGTCCGGCCAACCTTCCCCAGATGCCGGCGTTTCATCTCAAGCGTGCCGACGGCGCCGGCATAACCCTCGTGAACATCGGCGTAGGTCCGTCGAATGCAAAGACGGCCACCGACCACATCGCGGTGCTGCGACCTCACGCCTGGCTGATGCTCGGACATTGCGCGGGGCTGAGGAACTCGCAGCAACTCGGTGATTTCGTCCTGGCGCACGGATACCTGCGGGAGGATCATGTCCTGGATGACGACCTGCCGGTATGGATGCCCATTCCGGCACTCGCGGAAATCCAGGTTGCGCTGGAAGACGCGGTCGCGGACGTGACCAGGTACAAGGGCTACGACCTCAAGCAGATCATGCGAACGGGCACGGTAGCCACGATCGACAACCGGAACTGGGAGCTTCGGGATCAGTCCGGACCGGTTCAGCGGCTGAGCCAAAGCCGCGCCATTGCGCTCGATATGGAGTCCGCGACGATCGCGGCCAACGGATTCAGATTCCGCGTGCCTTATGGCACGTTGCTTTGCGTCTCCGACAAGCCGCTGCATGGCGAGCTGAAGCTGCCCGGAATGGCGTCCGATTTCTACAAGACCCAAGTCGCGCAGCATCTTCTGGTTGGCATACGCGCCGTGGAAAGGCTCCGGGAAATGCCGCTGGAACGCATACATTCCCGCAAGTTGCGCAGCTTCGAGGAGACCGCATTCCTTTGAAATGACGGGGAGAATCGCACAAAATATGCTGCAAGTGCGGAATTCTGGCACAAATGCTTGCGTATCTTCTCAATATTCAGTTAAATAAGGCCAATGCGCCACAATTGGGGCCGAACAGGAGATTGAACATGGCAAAAGCAATGACCAAGACGCAGCTTGTCGCGACGCTCGCCGATGAACTGGGCAGTGACAAGAAGTCGGCAGCCGCAGCGCTGGACGCGATCATATCCGTCATCACAAGGGAAGTGTCTGCCGGCGGGGCCGTGGCATTGCCCGGCGTCGGCAAGATCTACTGCCGCGAACGTCCGGCGCGCATGGTTCGCAACCCTGCGACCGGTCAGCAGATCCACAAGGACGCCGACAAGGTGGTGAAGATGACCATCGCCAAGGCGCTCAAGGACAGCGTGAACAGCTGATCGCCTAAGGCGGCAACGGAATTCGGGCCGCTGTTGTGCGGCCCATTTTCTTGTTCGGGAGGAACTGGTTCCCGTCTCTGCGTCAAGGCCGACGAGAAACGGACTCTTGATCAAGCAACCAACACAATATTTCAGACGCAAGGACCTCACGGGCTCATTTTCTTGCTTTGTTCCAATCAATCCGGTATGCATGCAGCGACGCGGGGAAGGGTCGAAATCCACGTCGGATCATCGCGTTGATTGACGTTTGCGTTTTGGGCTTCGTACCATGCACGCGTCACGGCAACTCGGGTCGTTTTCGGGCGGCGCGTGCGAAAGTTGCGCTCGTTGCGGAACGAATCATGTGAAGCAACGGATCCGGCTTCATGTTGAGATTGGGGTGAGGCTGCTTCGACTTCGGATCGCTGCAAGCGGTTGAGATGAAGCCAGCAGGGTCGCAGGCGATCGCGATGTACCCTGGTCGTTTTTTCATATTCAAATTTCGGTGACGGCGCTCCTCATCCCGGTTTTTTTTCTTGACGATTTCCTCAAACCGGCCCTCAAGCCGACATTCGCTCCGGCGGCGGAGCCTTCTTCACCAACAGCGTCATCATCAGGGCGAAGGCGAGGCATTGCGCTTCAGCAGGTCCAAAGGCGTCGCGTGGCGTCCGCGCGACGTCATGCCACGGCGTTCAGCCCGTTTTTTTCCACAAGCGCCAATAGCTTCGCCGAAGGCCCCCCAGGGCGCTTTTCCCCACGTTCCCACTGGCTCACCAGTCCAGGAGTTACGTTGAGGTGACGCGCAAAAACAGTCTGGCTTGCACGTTCTCGAAGCCGCAGTTCACGAATGTCCTCAGGCTCCATGGTCCTGATCGGAGTAAGGCAAAGCTCGTCGAACTCCGCCATGGTACGCTTGGAAATGAGCTTCAAGTCCCTCAGGTCCTGAGCTGCCTCGTGCATGTCCGCCATTACCTCGGACTTGTAATGCCGGTCTGTATCGTTCGTGTCGCCCATGTCAGTCGCTCCGTCTCAGGTTCGTGCCTGTCAGGCTTGTTAACTAAGATTTCTCCGTTGCTTGTGTCGTGGCATCTGGATCTCCATGCTTGATCTCCCTGATTGCCCCATTGCCAAGCGCGGTCATTAGCTCGTCCTTGCCCATTGACTTTTACGCCGCCGCCAACTTTTGAGCCGCCTTGAACTCCTGGCCGTCGAGGTTGTCCTTTTCTCTTTTGGCAAAAACAGTAAAAGAGATCACGATGTCGTCGTTTCGCAGGCAAAGGACCGCCCGGAAGCCGCCGGACCTGCCTTCGCCGTCTCTCGGGATGCGCTCCTTGTAAAGGCCGCCTCCAAGATCCGCGTAGGCCCGGCCCTCCAGAACACGTTGCGCTGCTTCAAGAAGTCTCTCATCGCCAATCCTGAGTTTCCGCGTCCTCCGGTCAAAGGCCTTGATTGCATATGTTGTCATCCGATTCTTCTAGGTAATCTCTGGCGCACCAGTATCACACTTAGTATTATAGTAGTCAATTGTTCAAATCGGCATGAATGAGCGCGCAGCGTCCGTGCCCGACAAGCAGGTTCAGACATAGGTGAATGTGCGCTGGCCGCCGGGTTGAAGCTCCGGGCATGAGTGACAGACAGGGCAAATGGACAACTGTCCGCAGTGCGACTTCAGGCCATGAAATCATGGATCGACAAAAGCCTTGCGGAGTTGGACGGGGACGCAAGTTGGGATGCGGACGCCTTCAGGACGAGGACAGCCTACGCTGGCAGATCGGATTGTGGATCGTCGCGGCGCTACTTGGCCCATCTTGCGCCGGACGCTTTGACAGCCGCCACAATTTCAAATGGGCTCAGTTTGTCTCGCACTTCGTTGGATCTTGGACCGATTCAGTACTTCGTGCCTTGTTCGGGTGCATTCGTGCCAGGAGAGCGGCCCGGGCCACGATTGCGAGCAGCATCTTGTCAATGTGCGTCAGGTCGTCGCTGCCGACTTGGAGAACTGCACGGCGAGAATGGCCAGCGCGATGACCACGACTCCGACGACATCCAGAACGCCAATGGCTTCACCCAGCAGGATTGCGGCGATCGCCACGCCGAAGAACGGGTTCAGGAAATGGAACGTGGCGGCCCGCGTGGCGCCAATGCGGCGGACCAGCCAGAACCAGACCATCGTCGCCAGCAATCCAGGCATGAAGAGGGTATAGAGGAATGCGGCCACGACAGTGACCGACCAGTTGACGACCCAGGTTTCCAGCACCAGCGCAGGCACCCAGAGCGCGACGCTCCCGATGAGCATCTGGAACCCCACGACCACCATGACGTTCCCGCCCGAGGATGCGCCCTTGACCGCCAGCGTGGCGAAGGTCAGGGCCAGCGCACCGATCCCGCATAGCGCGATTCCTACCGGATCGACCCCTTGGGTCAGACGCGTTCCCATGATCAGGAATACCCCCGCCATCCCGGCAATCAGTCCCGCCATGCCGAGCGGTCGCAGGGTTTCTCTCGCGATCAGCCAGCCAACCAGCGCGACCAGCAGGGGAAGCGAGGATGCAATGATGGCCGCCAGGGAAGCTTCAACCGTTTGCATGGCGACGAAGTTCAGACCCAGGTAGAGGGCGTTCTGGCAAATGCCGAAGATGACCGTCAGCTGCCATTGCTGGCGTGTCAGGGTGAAGCTCTGACCCAGGATGCGGGCAAGTGCCAAGGCGATCAGGCCTGCGATCAGGAATCGGATCGCCGAGACTGTCAGCGGCGGCGCGTTGGTGACGATGATCCTGGCTGACGTGAATGCAGATGACCAGATGAGGGCGAAGGCCAGCCCGCCAAGCATTGCCGGGACGTCGACCCTATCTGAGATAGCCGATGGCATATGTCGGTGTCAGGCGGGTCTCAGCGATGAATGCGTCGAGGGCGTCCTGTTCCGGATGGCGGGCGGTCGCCGTTTGCTCGCGCGCCAACCCTCCCGTCACGAACAGGGAGTCTAAGTCCTCGCCCAAGGCACCCCTGATGTCGGTCTGGATTCCGTCGCCGATGCACAGGATCCGCTCGTCCGGCACTTGCACCCCGATCTGCGTCAGCCTTTCCCGCGCCAGGGCGTAGACCGGCGGATGCGGCTTGCCGAAATACAGGCTCTCGCCGCCCATTTCCGTATAGAGCTGGGCAAGCGCTCCGGCACACCATTCGCGAATTTCGCCCCGGTCGACCACGATGTCAGGGTTCGCACAGAGAAGTTTCAGTCCCTTTTGCTTGGCATAAAGGAATTCGGGGCGATTCACGGACGGGTCGGCATGCGCGTCAAATGGACCGAGGCACGCAATTCCTGTCGCGTCCGCAAGTTCGACTAGGCACACGTCGGCCGGGTCGGAGACGATCGCCGGCGGTTCAAAGAACGGCAGGTCGTGATCCTGTCCTATGAACCAGACGCGGATGCCGATGGCACCGCGAAACATTGCAACCCTGGCGCTGTCACCGCTCGTGGAAATCGTGTCCCAGCAATCGGGCGGAACCCCAAGGCTCTCCAGCTGCCGCTCCACGCCCGCGCGAGGGCGCGGCGCGTTTGTCAGGAGTACGACCTTGCCGCCGCCGGCACGAAAGTTACGGAGCGCATCGATGGCCTCGCGATAGCCTCGCATCCCGTCATGCACGCATCCCCAGAGGTCGCAGAATAGCACATCGTAGCGCTCGGCGATCTCCGACAGGCTGTCGATTACCGGAACCATGTCTCAGATTTTCAACACCGGAATGATCTGCTTCTTGCGGCTGACCACCCCAGGCAGCGTGGCAAGGTCCCCATCGGCCTCGACCCCGAAGCTCTTGGCGGCGATGCGTCGCACCGTGTCATTTGTGACGAAGAGGACGGCCTCTTCTGAGAGGATGTCCACGAGGAAGAACAGAACCTGGTCGACGCCGTCTTCCCTGGCGACGGTCTCCATCTCCTTCATCATGCCCGCTTTCCGATCCAGCACGCTCGACGGTGACGTAGTTTCAAAGACCGAGATGCGAAGGCGCATGCCTTCCACCTCGTAAGCCTTGGCATCCACGCGCAGCAATTCCGCGTCAGTGTAGCCCGAAACATCGGACTTGGCTGCGAACATCTCCTGCGCGTATTCCGCAATATCGAGTCCCAGTTCGCCTGCAAGACGCTCCGCCAGTTCCCGGTCGGCATCGGTCGTGGTCGGCGAGCGAAACTCAAGCGTGTCGCTCAGAATGCAGGAGAGCATC
Source organism: Silicimonas sp. (assembly GCA_022819605.1). Classification (GTDB taxonomy): domain Bacteria; phylum Pseudomonadota; class Alphaproteobacteria; order Rhodobacterales; family Rhodobacteraceae; genus JAJEFO01. The sequence continues at coordinate 17,350 of JAJEGW010000192.1, forward strand.
ACGCCCTTGATCGCATGCGGCATTCTGGTGGCGTCGTTGCCCATCAGGTCGTGCATGATCGTGGCCGTGCAGGCCAGCGGGCGAATGGTGATGGTGATCGGCGTCCTAGTCTTCAGCCCGCCTTGCAGCATGTGGTGATCGATCACCTCGATCACGTCGGCGTCGTTGATGCCTTCAGGCAGTTCCGCCACGTTGTTCGTGTCGACAATGATGCAGCTGTCCCCTGGTCCCACGCTCTCAAGGACTTCCGGCTTGCCGAGTTTCCAGCGCTCGAGAACGAAGAGGGCTTCGGCATTCGGCTCGCCAAGCAGCCGCGCCTCGGCCGGGGCGTTGCGGCATTCGTTCAGGTACCAGGCCCAGATGATGGGCGAGCCGGTGGAGTCGGTGTCAGGCGACTTGTGGCCGAAAATCTTGTGGGTCATGGGCACGCACGCTGCTTGCTTTCGCGTCCTCTTATCGGGTCGCCAGATGCTTGTCACCCTGCAAGAGTTGCCCGCCTTGAATGGCGTTGCCGGCGGCTGGCGGCGGCTGGCCCGGACTTGTCCCGCTTGATGTCGTTCGGACGATTCGGCATTCTTGCCTTTGGGTAGAAACGAGAAGGATTCATGCGCGAGGAAGACAGCGTGCTGCCCGTATCCGGTCGAGACTCCGTTGCGTGGCGCGCATGCGTTGCGGCAGTGCCCGAGGTTCGCTTGCGGCACCGGCGTCGCGTCGCGGCTGTCGGCGATTCCGGTGCGGAAGGATGCACGGCAGTGAAGGCAAGTTGATGGAGTGGTGCGAAGAGGGTGTCGTCCTTGCACGGCGCCGCCACGGGGAAAACGCCTTGATCATCGAGGTGTTTACGCGCGGCCATGGACGACACGCCGGGATTGTCCGGGGCGGCGGATCGCGGCGGCTGGCGCCGATCCTGGAGCCGGGAAACCAGGTTCAGGTTGCGTGGCGCGCGCGACTGTCGGAACATCTGGGCAGCTTCGGGGTTGAGCCGGTGCTGGCGCGCTCCGCGCTGCTGATGGGCGAACGCCGGACACTCGCCGGCCTGAATGCGGTCACGGCCCTGCTTTCTTACGCGTTGCCCGAGCGCGAACCGCATCCGACGCTGTATGACGGGACGCTGACAGTGCTTGATATGATGTGCGACGGCCCGTTCTGGCCGTTGGCCTACGTGCGGTGGGAACTCGCGCTGCTCGAAGAGCTCGGCTTCGGACTTGACCTGACCAGATGCGCGGTGACGGGTGCGACCGAAGGTCTTGCCTATGTTTCGCCCAAGTCAGGCCGTGCGGTCTCGGAGGCCGGGGCCGGGGAATGGAAACCGAGCCTGCTGCCCCTGTCGCCTTCGCTCCTTGGCCGAGGCGACGGCACTGCTGCCGAGATCTGTGACGGCCTGAGGACAACTTGCCACTTCCTGAAGTCGCGGCTGGCTCCCGCGCTAGGGAACCGCCGCTTGCCCGAGGCCCGCGACCGGTTGGCGGCCATCCTGGCAAGCAATTCCTGACTTCCGCCTGAAGCGAGTCCTTGACCTGCAGTGCATGTCGCGGACGATTCAGTCCGCGCGTTGCAATCCGCAGCGGTGCGACTGCCGGATGAGTCCCTTTGTTCGATGCCGGGGATGTTCAGCCAGTCGGGTTCGGGCGGGACATTCGGGAGTTCGGCGAATTTTGCTGCGCAGCAAGCAGGCTGATCGGGCAAATGCTGGCGACGTTCAGCCGAGCAACCGCCGAGCGATCACCTGCGCCTGTATTTCGGCGGCGCCCTCGAAGATGTTCAGGATCCGCGAATCACAGAGAATGCGGCTGATCCCGTATTCGAGCGCGAATCCGTTGCCGCCGTGAATCTGCAGCGCGTTGTCTGCTGCAGCCCAGGCAACCCGTGCGCTCAAGAGCTTGGCCATGCCGGCCTCGAGATCGCAGCGCCTGTTCGCGTCCTTTTGCCGCGCAGCATGATATGCAAGTTGCCGAGCTATTGTGATCTCGACGGCCATCATGGCGAGCTTCGAGGCAACGCGGGGAAACGCGATCAGGGACCGGCCGAACTGCCTTCGATCCTCGGCGTATCGAAGACCTGCATCGAGCGCTGACTGCGCCACGCCGACCGCCCTTGCCGCCGTCTGGATGCGCGCGCTTTCGAATGTTTGCATCAGCTGCTTGAAGCCATGGCCTTCCGCACCGCCCAGGAGGTTCTCGCCCTTGATCTGGAATCCGTCGAAATTGACCGTGTATTCCTTCATGCCGCGGTAGCCGAGAACCTTGATCTCTCCGCCAGAAAGACCGTCATCGACAAAGGGTTTGCCGTCGGTGCTTGGGGTCTTTGCAGCCAGGAACATCGACAGTCCGCGATAGTCCGACGATTCGGGATCGGTACGCGCCAGCACCGCCATCAGGTTGCTGCGCGCCGCATGCGTGATCCAGGTCTTGTTGCCGGAAATCACCCAGTTCGCTCCGTCGCGTTCCGCCCGCGTCCTGAGAGAACCAAGGTCGGATCCCGTGTCGGGTTCGGTGAAGACCGCGGTCGGCAGGATCTCTCCCGACGCAAGTCCCGGCAGCCACCGTGCCTTCTGCTCTTCGGTGCCGCCTGTGAGGATGAGTTCGGCAGCGATTTCCGAACGCGTGCCCAGCGAGCCGGTGCCGATATAGCCCCGCGACAGTTCTTCCGAGACCACGACCATGGCCGTGCGGGAAAGTCCGACCCCGCCGTACTCCTCGGGAATCGTCAATCCAAAGACACCCATTCCCGCGAGTTCCTCAATGACGTCCATCGGGATGAGTTCGTCGTTGAGGTGCCAGTCATGGGCGAACGGCTCGATCCGGTCCCGAGCGAAGCGGCGAAATTGCTCTCGGATCATTTCGAGCTCGTCATCGAGTCCCGTGGCGCCGTAGACGATGTCGCCAGCCAGTGTCCGGATCAGTTCCACGAGCCGCATCCGTGCGGCCTGGGAATTTCCGTTCCGAGCCAGGGCGAGCGTGTCGGGTGAGAGCGTTTCCTGCAGATCTTCCGGCGAAAGGCCCAGATCCCCGGGCCGGACGATTTCGTGCTGGCTCATTGGAATCCCGCCAATGATCTGGGACAGGTACTCGCCGAACGCGATCTGGTGAGTCAGTTGCTCCACTTCACCGAACCGTCCCTTGCTCTCGAGCCGCTCGGCCCAGCCCTGCACCTGCCGCAAGGCTTGCGCACAAGTTGCGAACCACGCCAGTCCATGCGTGGCGGTCTGTTCTCGGTCCAAAAGCGCCGAACTGACCTCGTCGTTCTCGCTCGCCAGAAACCGCACGCGGCCGATTGCCCGGGCCAGGAGCGCATCGACGGAATCCGTGGCGGCCTTTGTCTGTTTCAAGAGGTTCGCGAGGACAATCGGTTCAGTCATATTCTTGCCGAAATTGCGGAATTTTGCGTCCGGGGTTTCTGCGCGCGCGAACGCTAGGGCTTTTGCAGGTGCAGCGCAAGAAGATTTCAAGAGAGTGCGATGTTTTGAATGAAAATGTCGCATGCGATTCCGCTTTCTCACGAGAGGGCGAGCCGATACGAGACGGCAATGATTGCGGAATTGGCAGCGATGGGAACCGTCGCGTTGGGTGCGGCTCTGGCCCTTGCCCTTGTGGCGGGCGTCGTGAAGGGCATGACGGGATTTGCCTTGCCGATGATCCTGATCTCCGGGCTTGGATCCTTTCTTTCTCCGGAGCTGACGCTGGCGGGCATGATTCTTCCTGGCCTTGTCACCAATCTTTTCCAGGCGTTCCGGCAGGGAATCCGGGCGGCATTCCAGTCCGTACGGACGCACTGGCGCTATCTTGCAACGATGCTGGCATTCCTGACCTTTGGCAGCCAGATCGTCCTGAGCATTCCGGCAGGGCTTCTGTTCCTGATCCTCGGAACCACGATCACGTTCTTTGCGTCGCTGCAGCTGGCTGGCTGGCGACCGCAAGTGTCGGTGCGGCATCGGCGACCGACCGAAATTGGCACTGGAGCCGTGGCAGGCTTCCTTGGCGGTCTAACCGGAACCTGGGGACCGCCCACGGCGATGTATCTGACCGCCTTGGGCTTGCCAAAAATCGAGCATGTCCGCGTTCAGGGCGCCGTCTACGGCACCGGCGCAGTGATGCTGACCCTTGCCCATCTGCAATCCGGTCTGCTGTCCGGTATGGGCCTGAACCTGTCAATTGCCCTCGTCTTTCCGGCGCTGGCTGGAGCGGCCATAGGCGTGGTTGTACAGGATCGGTTGGATCAGGAGAGATTCCGGACAGTCATTCTGACAGTTCTCGTGCTTGCCGGACTGAATCTCGTACGCAGAGCGATTCTGGGCTAAGGTCTTCCCTATTCTGTTCATTTTGATCGAGATGGGTGAGGCAGGTCAGGCAATGGCTGGCTCTGCCGCGTTGTTGGCGGCGGCGAAGGGGCACGGGATTCTGGCCGCCCGCTGCACTTTCGCAAGACTGCGTTAGAATTCCCCAATCGAGGGATGTCGTTGCCGCAGTCCTGAAATGTCGCATTCGCACGTGCAGGCTGACCGCGAGCGGCTGAAATTCGTGCCATGGACACACACTACAGCGATGCACGAAAGATTGACCCGACGCGCGGCACGCTTCTCGGGGACAACACGCCGAACGACGGCAACCGGATCGAGATCGGCCCGACCCGGCTCGCTTTCGATGAATGGGCGGCCGCAGGGCTTGCCTTGCCCGACCTGCAAGAGATGCGGCGCTACAGATGGCAGCGGCTGACCGAACATGTGGTTGCGCGCGACTATGGCGGCTTGCTTGTCTTCGATCCCCTGAACATTCGTTATGCCACCGATTCCACCAACATGCAGCTTTGGAACACCCATAACCCGTTTCGGGCAGCGCTGCTGTGCGCAGATGGGTACATGGTGCTCTGGGAATACAAGAACAGTCCGTTTCTCGCCTCGTTCAATCCGCATGTTCGCGAGGTCCGTTCTGGTGCGGACTTCTTCTATTTCGACAGGGGAGACCGGGCGCAGGACGCTGCAATCGTCTTTGCTGAACAGGTTCTGGATCTGATCAAGGCACATGGTGGCGGAAACATGCGCCTCGCGGTCGACAAGGCGATGCTGCATGCCTTGAAGGCGCTGGAGGCACTAGACTTCGAGATGATGGAGGGCGAGGAGGTCACCGAGAAGTCGCGCGCCGTCAAGGGTCCGGACGAAGTCAAGGCCATGCGCTGTTCCATCCATGCTTGCGAGACCGCCGTTCGCGCAATGGAGGAGTTCGCGCGGACCGAGGTGCCTGGCGGCAATGCCAGCGAGGACGACATATGGTCGGTGCTGCATGCGGAGAACATCAAGCGCGGCGGCGAGTGGATCGAGACACGGCTGCTGACCAGCGGCCCGCGAACGAATCCGTGGTTTCAGGAATGCGGGCCACGCACCGTGCGGATGAACAACATTGTCGCCTTCGACACCGACTTGGTGGGAAGCTACGGCATCTGCACCGACATCAGCCGGACGCTGTGGGTCGGCGATCATGCTCCCAGGCCCGACATGGTCGAGGCGATGCGGCATGCGCATGAGCATATCATGACGAACATGGAACTTCTTCGCCCCGGTGCGCGGATCGAGGACATAAGTCGAAACTGCCACCGGCTCGCGGAGAAGTACCAGGAGCAGAAATACGGCTGCATGATGCATGGTGTCGGGCTTTGCGACGAATGGCCTCTCGTCGCCTATCCCGACCGGATGGTCCCAGGTGCATTCGACTACGAACTGGAAGCAGGCATGGTTCTCTGCGTCGAAGCGCTGGTCGGCGAAACGGGCGGCGACTTTTCGATCAAGCTGGAAGACCAGGTTCTGGTAACGGAAGACGGATACGAAAACCTGACGTCCTATCCCTTCGACTCGGCACTGATGGGTTAGCTTCTCGACATTGTCGAGCCAGACCATGTACCTACATGCCCTCCTCCTGGATTGCACCACGCCGGAGGATGTGGCGGTAGTAGTCGCCAGTGCCCATGCCCTCGGGCAATTGCTACCTGACGTCATCCGAGGCCGGGTCGCCATGCCGGTAGACCAGGTTCAAGACTTCACCTTCGTCCAGACCGTCTTCGAAGTCTGCCATCGCAGCACCGAGCGGCAGTATGGACCGCTTCATCTCGCCGCTCATGCGCGCTTCGTTGCACTTTTGGCGCCGCACGTGCGCACCATGTCAACGCGGCCCATGACGCCCGCGACCCGGACGATTTCCGCGGCGAACGTGGTCGGTGGGATGGCGCTTTAGCCCCGGCCTGTTACCCGGCCCGGAGCTGCGCCTCGCGGCGGAACACGTAAATCCCGGCAAGGACGATGATCATCGCTCCGACAATGGTCCAGAGGTCCGGCAACTCGCCGAAAATCAGATACCCGATCAGGGTCGCCCAAAGCAACGACGAGTACTTGAATGGCGCCACCAGCGTTGCCTCGCCACGCCGGAACGCCTCGATCATCAGCGTGTGCGCCACCGCGATCAGCGCACCGCTGAACGCGAAGACACCGATATCAGCGGGCCGGGGACGCACCCAGTCGGTGAACAATGCTGTCGATAGCCCTGCCAGCACAACCACCGTCGTCGTCGCGGCCAGAACGGCCACCGTCGTCTCGGTCACAGCGATCCGGCGCGTGATCAGGTCGCGAATCCCGCCACAGACAGCGGCCCCAAGGGGAAAGACGATGGCCCATTGCAACACGTCGCTGCCCGGGCGCAGCATGAAGATCACCCCCGCAAACCCAACAAGCACCGCCGCCCAGCGCCGCCAGCCGACCCTCTCGCCCAGCACCAGCGGCGCCATCGCCGTAATGAAGAGCGGCCCCGTGAAGGTCACGGCAATGGCGTCGGCGAGGGTCAGGTGGCGCAGGCCATTGATGAAGAAGAATGCGCCGGCGATCACACAGACACCGCGCAGGGCGTGGCCTCGAAGGTTGTTGATACGCAAACTGATCAATCCACCGCTGCGCATGGCGAACACCAGGATCCAGGGCCAGACAAACACGCCGCGGATGAACAGAAGCTCGCCCGTCGGGTAGGTCTCCGCTAGTCCTTTGATCAGCGCGTCGTTGAGCGTGAGGACGGCCGCGCCTCCCAGCATGCACGTAACGGCGGGGGCGACCTCTGTACGGCGCAAGGGCAGGTGCGGCGTGTGGGTGATTGCTCCTCCTCCGAGATCTCGATGCCCTAGGCAGCAGGGCTCTCTTCGCGCGCGTAGCCGTCAGACTTGGGCCGGGATCGATTGTGCCCAAAATCTGCCCGGACCAATCCTATCAGCGTGATAGAGCAAGATCGGCGCTCCTCGTCGCATTCAAGACAGACCCGACAAGGCGTTGATGCTAGCCGGGATTTTTCAGCAATTTTGCCAGCATGGGACCGCTCTCCGCGATATATGTAATTTTGTCAACAAGTTACATACAATCGGAGGTTGGAACACATGTCGACAGAGTGTCACGGCAAGCCGATCGTATTTTAAGGCCGCGGCCGCCGCGAAGTGACCGCGCTTCGACGGTGGGCGACCGCTGCAAGAGGATCTCCGCCGACCCGGCGGCGATCGACCGTCTGCTGGTCGCGCTGTTCCTGGAGGCGCACGGCGCGGCGCCCGAGGAGATCGTCCTCGATCTCGACGCGACCGACGACCCGCCGCACTGCGCTCAGGAGGGGCACCACTTCCACGCAGATTTCGATTGTCCCTGCTGCCTGCCGCTGTACGTCACCTGCGGTCGCTGCCTGACCGGCAAAATACGCGAGGCGGGACGTCGTCCGGTCAGTGTGCGATTGCCTCCCTCGGATCGAAACACTCGTGGCCAAGACTTTCCGCAACGGCAGCATGGGTGATCCGGCCGGCGTGGACGTTCAGTCCGCCCATCAGGTGCGGGTCGTCTCCTAGTGCCTTGCGCCAACCCTTGTCGGCGATCGCCAGCGTGTAGGGCAGCGTGGCGTTGTTCAACGCCTGGGCCGAGGTGCGTGGCACGCCGCCCGGCATGTTGGCGACGCAGTAATGCACGACCTCGTCCACCACGTAGACCGGATCGTCGTGGGTCGTCGGACGGGATGTCTCGAAACAGCCGCCCTGATCGATCGCAACGTCGACGAGGACCGAGCCGGGCTTCATCCGGCTCACGAGTTCGGCGGACACCAGTTTCGGCGCTGCCGCGCCGGGAACCAAGACGCCGCCGATCACAAGGTCCGCCGCAATGCAGTGGCGCTCGATGGCATCACGGGTCGAGAACACGGTGTTCAGCGGCCGGCCAAACTGTTGCCACTACGTGTTCAGCTGTTTGATGTTGCTGTCCAGCTCCCATACGTCGGCACCCATGCCGAGCGCGATGTGGATGGCGTGGGTTCCGACGACACCGCCGCCGATGACGACAACCTTGCCGGGATCGACGCCCGGCACGCCGCCCAGCAGGATGCCCAGCCCGTAGTGGGTCTTCTCCAGGTAATAGGCGCCTGCCTGGACCGACATGCGGCCAGCGACTTCCGACATCGGTGCCAGCAGCGGCAGGCCGCCGGACGGTGAGGTGACGGTCTCGTAGGCGATGCAGGTCGCACCGCTGTCGAGCAGATCCTCGGTCTGATCCGGATCGGGCGCAAGATGCAGATAGGTGAACAGGATCTGCCCCTGGCGAAGCATCGCGCGCTCTGGTGCCAGCGGCTCCTTCACCTTAACGATCATTTCGGCCTCGGCGAACACCTCGGCAGGCGAGTCCGCGATGGATGCCCCGGCCTCCTCGTAGTGTGCATCGGTCATGCCGATGGCCCCACCGGCCCCGCTTTCTACGACGACCCGGTGGCCGTGCGCGACGAGCTCGCGGACATTGCCGGGAATCAGCCCGACCCGGTACTCATGAATTTTCGTTTCCTTGGGAACGCCAATGAGCATGTGAGCACCGTCTGCTGAACCGAACGTGACGCACGAGCCCATACGATGATTTCCAGACGCAGTAAACTGATAGGAACTCGTTAAAGTCAGTATCGACAAACGGATGGCAAGAACTGACGGGAAAGTGCCGTTTCCGATGCGGCACCGTTCGCAAGAATTTGGTTTCAGCCTGTGGATGGCCCAAGAGCCAAGCGGTCGCACGTCCAATGAGCGCTTGGGTGTGAGTCGTCGGACGCGCACTTGCCACGCAGCATTGCGCAGACGGCACTCGTCTTCTCGTGCCCCTTTGTCCAGAATTCATGCCACCGAGTGTTCTGCGCGGCCAACCTGCGCGAAAGTCACTCGAACTTGTCAGGCGCGCGAATGCCGCGGAGGAACTCCTCGGCGGATACGGGTCTCTTGCCCGCGCGCTGGACTTCCGTCACTTCGATTGCGCCTGTACCGCAGGCAATGCGACAGCCGCCAAGATAAGCCCCGGGTTGGCCGCCGCCACCGATGAGGCGGGAGTTGAGGAGTTTCGTCCGTTCGCCATGGACTTCGCACCACGCCCCCGGAAACGGTGAGAGGCCGCGTATGTGACGGTCAATTTTGACAGCCGGTCTTGACCAGTCGATCCGGGTTTCCGCCTTGTCCACTTTCCGGGCATAGGACGCCCCGTCTTTCGACTGCGGTGTCGGTACGAGGTCGTCAATGCCGTCGAGGGCTGCGACGATAAGTCGGGCGCCGAGCTGCGCCAGCCTGTCATGAAGCCGCCCGGTCGTGTCTTCCGGCTTGATCGGCATGGCCTCGCGGAGCAGCACGGGTCCCGTGTCGAGCCCCGCGTCCACGGCCATTATCGAGATTCCCGTCTCATTGTCCCCGGACATGACGGCCCTATGAATCGGGGCCGCACCGCGCCAGCGCGGCAGTAGGGAGGCGTGGATGTTGAGGCAGCCGAGCCGCGGGGCTGCCAGAACGGCTTCGGGCAAGATCAGGCCATAGGCAACGACAATGGCGGCATCTGCCTGGTGAGCGCGAAAGGCCTCGCATGTGTCGGCCGACCCAAGGTTCCCCGGCATATGCACCGGCAGCCCGAGCGCTTCCGCGCGAACTTGGACGGGACAGGGTCGATTCTTCTTGCCGCGTCCGGCCGGGCGGGGAGCCCGGGTGTAGACCGCCACGATTTCGTGCCCGGCTTTGTGCACCGCATCCAGAGCCGGGACCGAGAACTCGGGCGTGCCCATGAACACGAGTCTCATTGACGCACCCATTTCGTCCTACGCCCGTGCCTGTTCGCGTTTCAGTTTCTTCATCTTGCGGGTGATCATCTGGCGTCGCAGGGGCTTAAGGTAGTCGATGAAGAGCTTGCCGTTCAGATGGTCGATCTCGTGCTGGACACAGGTTGCCCAAATGCCCTCGAAGCGTTCGGTCTCCTGCTTGCCTTCGAGGTCGTTCCACGTCACTTCGACCTCGGCGGGTCGTTCGATTTCGGCAAATTGCTCGGGAATTGAAAGGCAGCCTTCCTCGTGCGTGGCGCAGTCCTCCGAAAGCCAGGTCACCGCAGGATTGATCAGGACCATCGGTCTGGGCGGCGCATCCTCTTCCTTGACGCAGTCCATCACCAGAAGCCGCTTCAAGACGCCGACCTGCGGTGCGGCAAGTCCGATTCCGGGCGCATCATACATGGTTTCGAGCATGTCATTTGCAAGCGCGCGCAGCCTGTCATCGAAATCGGTGACAGGGTTTGCGACCGTCTTCAGGCGAGGGTCGGGGTGGATGAGGATGTCCCGAATGGCCATGGGCTCCATCTATGAGAAGGCGTGGGCAGCGGCAAGCCGACCTTGCTTGCAGGTCTTTGACGGACTGGTTAGTTCGAGGCATGACCCATGAACTCGATACACAGCTCGTGCTGCGCGGCTCGAATGCAGCCAAGTATGACAACCTTGAGCAGGCCTTCGGCGTCGATGATCCGGAGATCATTCCCATGTGGGTCGCGGACATGGACTTTCCCGCTGCACCGGCCATCCGGGCGGCACTGCAAGCCGAAGTGGACCTGGGGTACTGCGGGTATTTCGGGAATGCAGGAGCCTCCGGCCAGGCCGTAGCTGAATGGTACAGGTCCCGCCACGGATGGAGTGACATCGATCCAGCCTGGGTTCGCTATACGCACGGCGTGGTCAGCGGCTTTGGAGACGTGCTTGCGACGTTCAGCGAGCCTGGGGATTCCGTTGTCGTCTTTTCCCCAGTGTATCACGCGTTCTATCGCCAAGTGCGGAACATGGGCCGGGAAATCCTGGAAAGCCGGTTGAAGGTCGAAGACGGCCAGTTCCACATGGATCTGGACGCCCTGCAGTCATCCTTGACCGGCCGCGAGAGGGTCGTGACCTTCTGCACTCCGCACAATCCGGGTGGACGGCTTTGGGAGGTGGAAGAAATCAGGGCATTGGCAAGGTTCTGCGAGGCAAACGACCTGGTACTGATCTCTGACGAGATTCACATGGATCTGGCTTTTCCCGGTGCGAAGTTCGTGCCAACGGCCGTGGCGGCGCCAGCGCAGCTCGACCGGCTGGTGGTGCTGACCGCCGCCTCCAAGGGCTTCAACATTGCCGGCGGCGAGACGGGTCTCCTCATTGCCCCGCACCCGGACATGCGGACGCGTGTCGACAAGGTGCTGGCCGACCGCGAGTCCTCACCCAACCGCTTCGGCATGGCGATGCTCACCGCGGCTTTCGGGCAGAGCGGCGACTGGTCCGAGGAGGTGCGGACCTATCTTGCCGAGAATTTCCGCATCTTTTCCCGGCGCGTTGCCGCCATGCCCGGCGTAAACGTCATGGAGATGGCATCCACGTATCTGGCATGGGTGGATTTCACTGCCCTTGGCATGTCCGACGAAGAACTGATGGAACGTCTCCTCGTCGCCAAGGTGGCACCGAGCCCCGGTACCCAGTTCGGAACCGGTGGCTCAGGTCACATGCGGTTCAATCTGGCTCTGCCGCGTCCGACATTGTTGTCCGCGATCGATCGGATCGAACACGCCTTTTCGGATCTTCAATAGGCTCGGGCAGCCCGACCTTCGGTGACTGAGGCGCCTCACCGCGTGCGGACGCGCCAATTGTCGCGGGCCAGGCAGCGTGCGCCGTAAACGATCAGGTCCTTTCGAGCAGTGCGGACAATGCGTTCACACCTTTCGGGCAGCCGCGACGCATGTCGATAGTTCCGATACAGGCAGGTTGCGGAATAGACCTGCCGATGTCCGCCGCCAGACTTCACGATCCGTCGGCAGTTGTCAGGAAGCGGGGTGCTCCTGTAGCCCGTGAATCGTGTTGCGTCTCGCGAGAGAATCTGCCCGTTTATTACTTTGGACTTCCTGGACGCGTGTTCCCGGTGCCCGTGACCTGACCGGCGTGTTTGCGTCGTGGCCGTGCTTTCCAATTCGTCGATGTCGTCGAGGGCGGCGGCAAGCAGGCCAAACACTGCGAGGCCCGCAAGGATCTTGCCAAAATGCTCGGAATCGGCTGCGGCCGGGGCTGGCAGGAGCGTCAAGGCGAGCGCGACGACGGTTGAGACGGTACGGGTCTTTGCGTGGGTCATGTGGGTTCTCCAAACTGGAATGCCGTGCGGCGGCGTGCGTTGCCGCGTCATGACTGCAGAGTGGAACATGTCGAGCCTGACACCCAATATCGGACCTTTGATATGGGATAACGGGCGACCAGAGACGGGATGATATTGATTTTCTGACGATGCGCGGGAACATTGGCGGCATGCATGTACGTTTCCTGATCGGCGCCTTCGCGGCACTTCTTTGGTCGACCGCGCAGGTGCAGGCTGCCTGCTATGCCGACTACAAGGCCAGTCGCGACAATCCGCTCAAGCTTCACTACGGGGTGATTCGAGTTGACGCGACCCCTTGCGCCATGTCGGAAGAGGTGCTGCACGACGTGGCGGAAAGGCTGAAAGCGTCCGGCTGGAAGCTGTTGCAGATCCAGTCGGTGTTTGACGACAGCGGGCTGGAGCAAAGGAGAGAGGATGCAGGACAGTACTTCCTCCGCTTCTGATGCGAGGGCCGCGGCTTCGCGCGCTGTCATTCTTGGAGTCGTCGCGATCATCGTGATACTCGGCGGGGCGGGGGCGTTTCTCCTGCTGAACCTGCCCGACGCGAACGCCTTCAATGCACGCGTTGAACAGCTCTTCATTGACAACGCGGACCTGACTTCGGAGGCAGAGATCAAGCTTCTCGAAGTCCTCGCCCAGTCAGGCACCGCGTTTTCCGACGTTCTCGCCGGCTATCGCTTGGTGATCTTTGTTCTCATGCTTTTTGCGACCGGACTTCTCGTCGCTTGCCTCGCATTTGTCGCCACGATCATTCTCCTCAATCGCCGGGTCGGCATGATCGAGCGGCAGGGCATTCAGGTCTCATCGCTTACGATAGATCGAGAAGGGAATTTCGTGATCATCAATGACATGGAGTTCAAGCTGACGAGTGCTGCGGTCGAGACGATTTCCGTTCTCGCGGAGGCGCGCATGGACGGGGAGGTTCTCAGCGGTGCCGAGATCGAGGCCGTGATTTCCGGTCGGCAACCGGAAGATTGCGAGGAGGCTTCCGGCGCCACGCGGATCAAGCGCTTGAGGGATGCCCTCGGCAACCAGATCGTGGCCGAACTGCTGATCAAGACAGTCGCCAGGCAAGGCTACGTGCTGGACATCGACCGGAACGCGATCCGAGTGGCCTGACGCGGCGCGGCGCACTCGAAAGGCTGGACACCGGCACGATGCTGGATGCGGGCTTCAGCAGGTCGGGAGACATCACCGTGTTGCAGCTTCCCTGGGCTGACATCGTGATTGCTTGAAATTTTTGGGAGACCTGGCGTCGCTGGCGACGCGTACGCGGTTCTGCCGACGCACCGACGAGGGAATGGCGGCCCCGATAGGAGTCGAACCTATGACCTACCGCTTAGGAGGCGGTTGCTCTATCCTCTGAGCTACGAGGCCGCTTCGTCGCTTTTCTCCTGTTCTGGCGACGTGATCAAGCGGCTTGCGCCGTTGCCTTCGGGCAGTGGCACGAGGATCATTGCGGTGAGGTGATCAGATGAGCGACGACAAGGTCATTCCGTTGACGAAGGACTCCAGGACGCAAGCGCGGCCATTGACGCTGAAGGACGTGTCCTTGGCTTCGGGAGTTTCGGAAATGACGGTCAGCAGGGTCTTGAGGAACCGCGGGGACGTCTCGGACGCAACACGGGAAAAGGTCCTGAGGGCTGCAAAGGAGCTAGGCTACGTGCCAAACAGGATCGCGGGCGCACTTGCGTCGAACCAGGTCAATCTGGTGGCGGTCATCATCCCGAGCCTCTCGAACATGGTGTTCCCGGAAGTCCTGACCGGAATTTCCGAGGTCCTCGACGAGACGCCGCTGCAGTCGGTCGTGGGCGTGACCAATTACCTGCCAGAGAAAGAGGAACAGGTGCTGTTCCAGATGTTGTCCTGGCGACCGTCCGGAGTCATCATCGCCGGAATTGAGCATTCAGACGCATCGCGGGCCATGCTGGCCGCGGCGGGCATCCCGGTGGTCGAGATCATGGACACGGACGGCGAGTGCATCGACTCGGTCGTCGGCATCAGCCACCGGCGGGCTGGGCGTGAAATGGCGGCTCAGATCGCACGCTATGGATATCGGCGCATCGGTTTTCTTGGCACCAAGATGCCGATGGACCACCGTGCGCGAAAGAGGTTCGAGGGCTTTACGGAGGCCTTGGCGAAAGAAGGCATCGAGGTTGCGGCTCAGGAATTCTACGACGGCGGTTCATCGCTTGCGAAGGGGCGCGAGTTGACCGAGTGCATCCTGACCCGCTGCCCAGATCTCGACTTCATCTACTACTCCAACGACATGATCGGTGCAGGCGGGCTGCTGTATCTGCTGGACAAGGGAATAGACGTGCCCGGCCAGATCGGCCTCGCGGGGTTCAATGGTTCGGAACTGCTGGACGGGATCTCGGTCAAGCTGGCAACCATGGACGCAGGTCGCCGGGAGACCGGACACAAGGCTGCGGAAATCGTTCTGGAGCGAAACGAAGCGGGCAAGGGAGCGGAACATCGCCGGGTGGAACTGACGCCGCACATCCAGTTCGGGGACACGTTAAGAAGGAAGGGGCACTGACTGATCGACGGGTTTGGGATCGGCTCGTACGATGTCATGTCCGGAAACGAGCAGTGACGGTCATCCGATTGTTCAGATGAGCAGTGACCGCCTGCGCACTTGGTCAGCTCGGTGTACCAGCAGGCCTATGCGCTGATGGTATCGCAGCCAGAATGTCAGTGTGGGCAAAGTCGTTGCCCTTGAACAGAAGTGGCTCGACGGTCACCCGTGCGAGCGCGTAGGCGAAACAGTCGCCGAAATTCAATGCTGCGGGATGCCGACCCTTTCCAAAGCGCCTCCAGGCCTGTCGTGCCGCCTCCAGGTGTTCAGTGGTTACCGGAGCCGTCCGGATCTCGGCGACTTCAAGGAATGCATTCAACTCGTGACCGGCCCGCGCGCCGCCTCTGCTCTCGACCACGATCGATGCTTCCAGCACGTTCGCTACGGACATGCTGCATGTCTCTGCGGTTAGGATCGCCTCCTCGTATTCTGTTGCATCTGGTTCGCGGTTCAGGATCGCAAGCAAAGCGGAACTGTCGACAATCACTTGGGTAATCCCAGGTCGTCATAAAGCAGTTCGCCGTGATCAACGGCCGCCGACTCTGGTCCCATGAACTTCGCGCAGCGATCAGCGATGGCACGCAGTTCTCGGGCACGTGCTTCTATGCCACGCCGACGACGTTCGTGCTTCAATCGTTCGCGTAAGGCGACGGTGATCGCAGCCGTTTTGGTCTCGCCAGTCAAACTGGCGAGTTCGCTGGCGAGCGAACAAGTTTCCTTGTTCTTGATGTTGAGGCTCATAGCTGCCTGGGTAGAAGAATCATATCATGTCTACCATAACCGTTCTCGTCATTTGCATCAACTTCGACACTGATGCGAGGACACGGGTCTCGATATGCAATCAAGAGCGGAATGATCGTCTGTCCGAATCGCGGGATACCCCGTCCTTGCATGTATTTGAGGCCTCCAGTCGCGCCAGGCCGAATTTCCTCCAGCCGCCCGAGAAGCCAGAAACGGGCACGCACGTGAATCGCAGCCCGTCAAACGGGTTGAGGCGGGTGGCGCTGACTTCATGAAGCGGTGCCTTGGCGTCAGCAGGAATCCCTCGCAGGCAGTCAATTGGGGTATTCGTGAAGATCAGAAATCGTAAAGTGAGGGGTCAGCGCTTCGGTCGCGATAGGGATTTCTAGCAAGGCCCCCGTGGGACTGGCAAGTGCGCGCTCGAAGGCAGACGCGAAATCTGCCGTTTGCTCGACCCTCTCGCCCATCATTCCGTACGCCCGGACAAGAGACGCGAAATCCGGATTCGCGAGTTCGGTGCCTGACACCCGGAGCGGAAAGTGCCGCTCCTGGTGCATCCGGATGGTGCCGTAACTCTGGTTGTTCAGAATCAGGATCACCGGCGCCGCGCACATCTGCATCGCCGTGCCGAGCTCAGCGCAGTTCATCTGGAAGTCGCCGTCGCCAGCGAAGCAGACAACCTGCCGCTCCGGGTGAACGATTTTGGCCATGATGGCGGCAGGCAGTCCGTAGCCCATCGAACCGGACTGCGGAGCAAGAAGACGATGACCGGCGCCGTAGCGGAAATACTTGCTGTGCCAGATCGAGAAATTTCCGGCGCCGTTGGTGAGAATCGCGTCGTCGTCGAGCCGGTCCTGCAGGTGCCGCACAACCTCGACCATGTTCACCGGACCGGGCATGACCGGCAGGTCGAATGTCGCCTCGTACCTTTGACGCGCGGTCTGCCTCCAGCCGGACCAGCTTGCCTTGACCGGGATTTCGGCCAGCGCACGGGCCAGCGCGTTCGGGCATGACTGCACGGCGACGTCGGGCTGGTATATCTTTCCGATCTCCGCAGAGGAAGGATGTGCGTGGATCAGCGTCTGGCGCATGTCCGGAAGCTCGAAAAGCGCGTAGTTGTCCGTTGTCATTTCACCGAAGCGCACGTTCAGCGCGAGAATGAGATCGGAACTCGCAAGCGTTTCCCGGACCTCCGGCAGCATGCCGACCCCGGCTTCGCCTGCATACGTGTCCAGCATGTTGTCGTGGAGATCCTGGAACCGGAATGCCGTCACCACCGGAATGTCCGCACCTTGGGCAAAGCGCGCAAGGGCGTCCTTGCCGGCCGACGTCCAGCCGCCGCCTCCGACCAGGATGACTGGCTGCGTGGCCTCCTCAAGGGCAGCCCGAATCTCGCCAATGATGTCGCTGGACGGCGTAGGTGCCGGCAGGGCCGGCGCGCGGGCTATCGGGGAGATGTCCGTGTCGGCAGCCAGGACGTTCTCGGGCAATGCCACGACCACGGGGCCGGGACGACCCGAGAGCGCCGTGGACCAGGCGCGCGAGACGACTTCCGGAATGCGCTCGACATGCTCGATCTCCGTTGCCCATTTTGCTAGGTTCCCGAAGAAGGCGCGGTAGTTGACTTCCTGGAACACTTCGCGCTCGCGGGCCGTCGTCTCGATCTGCCCGACAAAGAGGATCATTGGCGAACTGTCCTGCATCGCGGTGTGAACCCCGATCGAGGCGTTGGTGGCGCCAGGTCCCCGTGTCACGAAGCAGAGGCCGGGTCGGCCCGTCAGCTTTCCGTAGGCGGCGGCCATGAAGCCTGCACCGCCTTCGTTCCGGGAGTTCACGAACGTGATCGGCGACTGGAACATCCCGTCGAGCACCGAAAGGTACGACTCTCCCGGCACCCCGAACACGTGCTTTGCTCCAAGCACCTCAAGGCATTCGACGAGAAGACGCCCGGCATGTCGCATTTCCATTGCGATCTCCCGCTTTCTGTCGCAGGTTTTGCAGCGCTGCGCGCAAATGGCAAGCGGCGACCGGGGCCGGGATCGACATGTTCTGGGCCTTGCATCTCCTGGCTTTTCGCGGCACCTGCGGCAGGGCGGTTGGAGACTGCGAAACGGAATGAACGCACCGAAAGTTGATACGTCGCCCAAAGTGTCCGACGAGGTCCGCAAGACCACGTGCTACATGTGCGCCTGCCGCTGCGGCATCAACGTTCACATGAAGGGCGGACAGGCCGCCTATATCGAGGGCAACAGGGATCACCCCATCAACAGGGGCGTCCTCTGCGCCAAGGGCGCGTCGGGCATCATGCAGCACCTCTCGCCCGCCAGGCTGCGAGCGCCGATGAAACGCGCCGGACCGAGAGGCTCGGGTCAGTTCGAGGAAATTTCCTGGGACGAGGCCCTTGAGACTGCCGTGTCGTGGCTGAGGCCTCTGCGCGAGACCGATCAGTCCCGGTTCGCGTTCTTCACCGGTCGAGACCAGTCGCAGAGCTTCACTTCTTATTGGGCGCAGGCGTTTGGTACCCCGAACTACGCCGCGCATGGCGGCTTTTGCTCCGTCAACATGGCGACGGCCGGCATCTACACGATGGGCGGAGCCTTCTGGGAATTCGGTCAGCCCGACTGGGATCGCACGAAGCTCTTCATGATCTTCGGCGTTGCCGAGGATCACGATTCAAACCCCATCAAGATGGGCATCGGCAAGCTGAAGGCGCGGGGCGCACGGATCATCGGGGTCAATCCGGTTCGCACCGGATACAATGCGGTTGCCGACGAATGGCTGGGCATTACGCCGGGCACGGACGGGCTGTTCATACTGTCGCTGGTCCATTGCCTGATGAAGGCCGGCCGGATCGATCTAGACTACCTCGCGCGCTTCACGAACGCGCCTTGCCTCGTGAACGGCGACAGCGCGTCCGACGAGTTCGGGCTGCTCCTTGCCAACGAGGCCGGAAAGAAGCTCGTCATCGACCGCCGGACCGGCGAGATTGCTGCCTATGACGCGCCCGGGGTCCAGCCTGACCTGTCGGCAGTGCACCGCGCCGAAGGCGTTTCGCACCGCACCGTGCTGCAGCACATGGCGGACAAGTACCTCAGTGACGAATTCGCGCCGGAGGCTGTGGCATCAAGGGTCGGGATCGGGGCGGGCCGCATTCGCGCCGTCGCGGCGGAGCTTGCCCGCGTCGCATTTGACGAAGCCATCGAGCTTGAACGGGAGTGGACCGACTTCCGCGGCGAGACCCATTCACGGATGATCGGCCGTCCGGTCAGTTTCCATGCCATGCGCGGGATCAGCGCGCACTCCAACGGCTTCCAGACCTGCCGGGCGCTGCACCTCCTGCAGATCATTCTGGGCAGCGTCGAGGTTCCCGGCGGGTTCAGATTCAAGCCACCTTACCCGAAGTCCGCGACGGCTCACCCGAAGCCCCATGCAGGCGTGACGCCAGGTCAGCCGCTCGACGGACCGCTGCTTGGCTTTGTCCATGGACCTGACGATCTGCTGGTCGACGAGGACGGCAATCCCAAGCGCATCGACAAGGCGTTCTCGTGGGAGAACCCGATGAGCGCGCACGGTCTCATGCACATGCTCATCTCGAATGCGCATGCCGGAGAACCCTACAGGATCGACACCATGCTTCTCTACATGGCGAACATGGCATGGAATTCGTCGATGAACACGTCCGGCGTCATGAAGATGCTGACGGACAAGGATGACAGCGGCGAATACGCAATCCCCCGGATTATCTATTCGGATGCCTACTCGTCGGAGATGGTGGCCTACGCGGACCTGATCCTGCCCGACACCACTTATCTTGAGCGGCATGACTGCATTTCGCTCCTTGACCGTCCCATTTGTGAACCCGAGGCGGCCGCCGATGCCATCCGCTGGCCCGTGGTCGAACCGGATCGCGACGTGCGCGGCTTCCAGTCGGTCCTCTGCGATCTCGGCGCACGGCTTGGCTTGCCCGGGTTCGTGAATGCGGACGGATCGCCAAAGTACAAGGACTACGCCGACTACATGCAGAACCACGAAAGGATGCCTGGAATCGGCCCGCTTGCCGGCTGGCGCGGCGACGGCGACGAACATGGGCGTGGCGCGCCAAATCCGGACCAGATCTCGAAATACATCGAGAACGGCGGTTTCTGGATCGCGCACATCCCCGGGGAGGCCACATTCTACAAGCCTTGGAACGCGGAGTACCAGGACTGGGCGGTCTCGCTGGGTGTCGCCGACAGACCCTGCCCCTATCTCTTCAGTCTCTGGTGCGAGCCGCTGCGCCGCTTCCAGCTGGCTGCGGAGGGCCGTCATCGCCTCTCTCCACCGGAGCATCTGAAAGCACGCTATGCCGAGGTGATGGACCCTCTTCCCGTATGGTATCCGCCTCACTCGTCCGGCGAGGGCGGCTACGATGTCCATGCGGTCACGCAGCGCCCGATGGCCATGTATCACTCCTGGGGCTCCCAAAACGCGTGGCTGAGGCAGATTCACGGCCGCAACCCGCTCTATGTCCCGACACGCATCTGGGAGGCCAAGGGGTTTCAGGACGGCGACTGGGCGCGTGTCACCTCACCGCACGGGGAGATTGTCGTGCCCGTCGCGCACATGGCGGCGTTGAACGAAAACACTGTCTGGACCTGGAACGCGATCGGAAAGCGAAAGGGCGCATGGTCGCTGCACGAGAATGCGCCGGAGGCAACAAAAGGGTTCCTGCTCAACCACCTCATCCACGAATTGCTGCCACCGCGCGGAGACGGGCTCCGCTGGACGAATTCGGACCCGGTCACCGGCCAGGCGGCCTG
This sequence comes from Silicimonas sp., assembly GCA_022819605.1. Lineage (GTDB taxonomy): Bacteria > Pseudomonadota > Alphaproteobacteria > Rhodobacterales > Rhodobacteraceae > JAJEFO01. The sequence continues at coordinate 37,909 of JAJEGW010000192.1, forward strand.
GTTCGACCTGCGAGTCAGGATCGAGAAGACTGCCGCGCTCGAGGAGGCGCAACCGAGCCATCCGGCCCAAAGGAACCCGGCCGGCAAGGCTCCCGATCTCGTTGCCCGGAAGAGCGACGCATGATCCGGAACTTCACCGCCAAGGCTGCGCGTCGCAACGAAGCCCCACTGTCGCCCGGGCATGTTCCGGGCCATGGCGCCTGGCGGGATGGCGTGCATCGCGAGATCCCGGCGTGACGTCCTTGCCCAGCCATACGGACAGGTCGCTTGGCCTTGTCATCGACCTTGACACCTGTGTGGGGTGTCATGCCTGCGTCACGGCCTGCAAGGGATGGAACACCGAAAACTACGGTGCGCCGCTCGCGGACGTTGACGCCTACGGACCGAATCCGGTGGGCAGCTTTCTCAACCGGATCCATTCCTACGAGGTGCAGCCGGAAACAGGTCCTGCACAGGTCGTCCACTTCCCCAAGAGCTGCCTTCATTGCGCAGATGCGCCTTGCGTCACGGTTTGCCCGACCGGTGCCAGCTACAAGCGTACCGAAGACGGGATCGTGCTCGTCAACGAGAGCGACTGCATCGGCTGCGGCCTTTGCGCCTGGGCCTGTCCCTACGGAGCCCGCGAGATGGATCCAGAAGAGCAGGTAATGAAGAAGTGCACGCTTTGCGTGGACCGCATCTACAACGAGAACTTGCCGGAAGAAGATCGCCAGCCCGCATGCGTCCGCACCTGCCCGGCCGGCGCGAGGCATTTCGGGGACCTCTCGGATCCCGAGAGCGATGTCTCTAGGCTTGTCGCCGAGCGCGGGGGAATCGAACTCATGCCCGAACAGGGGACGGCGCCCGTCAATCGTTATCTGCCGCCGCGTCCTAGGGACGAGTTGCCCGAGCTGGACGTTCTCGCGCCCTTCCTCGATCCGATTGCGGAAGATGCCAAGGGGTTTGTCGGCTGGCTTGACCGCACGCTGTCGGGACTGTCCTGATGCATCCCGCGCCGTCCATCATCCTGTTCACGACGCTGTCGGGGCTCGGCTTCGGCATGCTGGCGTTTCTCGGGATTGATGCCGCGCCGCCAATGGGCTTGTCCGCGCTCGCATTTCTCGTCATCGCCTTCTCCCTCGCCGGCGGCGGTCTCCTCGCGTCGACATTTCATCTGGGTCATCCCGAACGCGCGCTCAAGGCGTTCACGCAGTGGCGATCATCCTGGCTGAGCCGCGAGGCCTGGGTGTCGCTGCTTGCTCTGTCTGCGATGGCGGCACATGGAGTCGGGCTGGTCTTCCTGGAACAGGCTTGGCGCGTGCTGGGAACCGTCGGCGCCGTTCTTTCCCTCGCGACCGTTTTCGCGACGTCCATGATCTATCTCCAGATGCGAACGGTGCCTCGCTGGAACCATTGGTCGCCGCCCGTGCTTTTCCTGGGCTTCGCGTTGGCTGGAGGCGCACTCACGACAGGCCGCGTGTCGGTGGCGCTGTGGACGCTGCCGCTTCTGGCCGTCGTCCAGGCTTTCGCCTGGATCGATCAGGAGCGGCGGGAGAGATCGACAGGCACCGATCTGGCGACGGCGACAGGCCTCGGTCATGTCGGAAGGGTCCGGGCGTTCGAGGCACCTCACACGGGAGAAAGCTACCTGACCCGGGAAATGGTGTTTCAGGTCGGGCGCAAGCACGCGATGGTCCTGAAGGCCATCTCGGTAGTGCTCTTCGCGGTGTTTCCAATTGTCCTGCTTCTGCTGCCGTTCGCACACATTCTTGTGGTGCCTGCGGTGGCAAGCCATCTCCTGGGCGCCTTGATCCAGAGATGGCTGTTCTTTGCAGAGGCGCGCCACGTGGTCGGCCAATACTATGGACGCTGGGACATAACGGGCATGCACGAGGGGTGACGATTCGCCCGTTGAATTTTTTCTGCACCTGCATAATGTGCGCGCGAAGTCGCGGGTGATGCAGTTGCCCGCAGGCAAATCAGGAGGAATTCACCTATGACCAATGTCGTCATCGCATCTGCGGCCCGCACGCCGGTCGGCAGCTTCAACGGCAGTTTCGCCAACACGCCGGCCCATGATCTGGGGACCGCCGTTCTTGAAGAGCTCGTGTCGCGCGCCGGTGTCGAAAAGGACGAAGTGTCCGAGACCATCCTGGGCCAGGTGCTGAACGCAGGGCAGGGGCAGAACCCGGCCCGGCAGGCGCACGTGAACGCCGGCCTTCCAGTCGAGAGCGCGGCATGGGGCATCAACCAGCTTTGCGGTTCCGGCTTGCGCGCCGTGGCGATCGGGGCGCAGCACATTCAGCTAGGCGATGCCGGGATCGTGGCCGCGGGCGGGCAGGAAAACATGTCCATAAGCCCCCATGCGCAGGCTCTTCGCGCGGGTCAGAAAATGGGCGACGTGAAGCTTGTCGACACGATGCTCAGTGACGGACTCCTGGACGCGTTCCAAGGCTATCACATGGGACAGACGGCCGAGAATGTCGCGGAAAAGTGGCAGATCAGCCGTGACCAGCAGGATGAGTTTGCGGTCGCGAGCCAGAACAAGGCCGAAGCGGCGCAGAAGGCGGGCAGGTTCGACGACGAGATCGTTCCGTTCACGGTCAAGACCAGGAAGGGCGACATCGTGGTCGACAAGGACGAGTATGTCCGCCACGGCGCAACGATCGAGAACATGCAAAAGCTCAGGCCGGCATTCAACAAGGAAGGGTCGGTGACGGCTGGCAACGCCTCAGGCATCAATGACGGCGCCGCTGGCGTTCTTCTTATGAGCGCGGACGAGGCCGAAAGGCGCGGCATTGAGCCATTGGCCCGCATCGTGTCCTACGCGACGGCTGGCCTGGATCCCTCGATCATGGGTGTTGGACCGATCTATGCAAGCCGGAAGGCGCTCGAAAAGGCGGGCTGGAAGATCGACGACCTAGACCTGATTGAAGCGAATGAGGCATTCGCTGCGCAGGCGTGCGCGGTAAACAAGGACATGGGCTGGGATCCCGAGATCGTGAACGTCAATGGCGGCGCGATTGCCATCGGCCATCCGATCGGCGCTTCCGGCGCGCGGGTTCTGAACACGCTTCTCTTCGAGATGCAGCGTCGAGAGGTCAAGAAAGGCCTGGCCACGCTTTGCATCGGCGGCGGGATGGGTGTCGCGCTCTGCGTAGAGCGGCCGTGAGGATCTGACCGAAACCGAGGCTCGGGACGGCATTCGGTCAACGGCGGCGGAACGCCCCGAATTCGAACTTGAAGGTGCCGGGCGGCACCTTGGCATCGCGAGACCATGTTGGAGGTACATATGGCACGTGTAGCACTTGTGACCGGCGGGAGCCGGGGAATCGGTGAAGCGATTTCGAAGGCATTGAAGGCGGAAGGCTACGATGTCGCCGCGACCTATGCCGGAAACGACGAAAAGGCGAAGGCATTCACGGCCGAGACCGGCATCACGACCTACAAATGGAACGTCGCCGACTACGAGGCATCCGCCGCAGGAATCGCCGGCGTGGAAAGCGATATCGGACCGATCGACACGGTCGTGGCCAATGCTGGCATCACCCGGGACGCGCCTTTCCACAGAATGACCCCAGAGCAGTGGAACGAGGTTGTCGCCACCAATCTGACCGGCGTGTTCAACACGGTGCATCCGGTCTGGCCCGGCATGCGGGAACGGAAGTTTGGCCGCGTGATCGTCATCAGTTCGGTCAACGGCCAGAAGGGGCAGTTCGGGCAGGCGAACTACGCTGCGACGAAGGCGGGCGATCTGGGATTCGTGAAGTCGCTGGCGCAGGAAGGTGCACGTGCGGGGATCACCGCGAACGCCATCTGCCACGGCTACATCGCGACCGAGATGGTAATGGCGATAGACGAGGGCATACGCGAGAAGATCATCGCGGGCATTCCCGCCGGACGCCTTGGCGAGCCGGACGAGATCGCCCGTTGCGTGGCGTTCCTGGCATCGGAAGGGGCCGGGTTCATCAACGGCTCCACCATTTCAGCCAACGGCGCGCAGTTCTTCGCGTAAGGCAAACTGAAACCGAGCCGGGTGATGCCTTCGTTCCAGGCGCTCCCGGCCGGATCATGCTGCATCATTGTGGCGGACGGGCCTGACTTCCGTCACGCAGGACCGCAAGTCATTTCCCCAAGGGCATGCTGTAACGTTCGGCACCATGTCCAGTTTGCGTCTTGCCGTCCTGACCTGACCGGCCAGGAGGCGGACGGACTGGTCGGCTTCTGCGAGGGCCTGCTGGTTGCTCCGGCTGCCGGAGCACGCCGTCGTCTATGCCCGGTTACTGAGCCGCTCGATTTCCTCTTTGATCTTCAGCTTTTGCTTCTTGAGTGCGGTAATCGCCAGGTCGTCGAATGCCGGGCTGCGCTGCGCCGTTTCGACTTCGATTGAGAGATCCTGGTGTTTCTTGCGGAGTTCCTGAAGATGCGAACTCAAGCTCATGTGCTTCCCTTTCTTCTTCGGTGATTCCAGTCGAACACGAAATGCGATTCGTGTCACGCCGTGATGGCCAAAAAATTTCGAATCCAAGGTTGTGTCCGGTTCAGGGCCGCATCCGGCCGGACGCGGTCCGGGCACCTGACCGGACTGGAGGTCTTCGTCGCCGTGCCTCTGAGCAGCGCGATTCGATTGACGGGCAGCCCGGTCTTGAGCAAGCACTTGAATCCCGGTCGACGAGATTCGTGCGAACGCCGCTGAGCCGAAGTTCCCGCAGGGCCCTGTCCTCGCTTCGCGATCATCCATCGAGGGTGAGTGCGGCGGCCTCGCGAAGGATTCCGTTTGCAGCCTTGGTATAGTCGCCGCCGTCCGAGAGATGACGGTCGCCTTCGTGCAGGATGATCGGTGGAAGCAGGCGAAACGCGCCTTTCGAACCGCTCCGGCCCTGCAGGATGAAGAGCTTCGCTGGACGGAAGCGCCTGGGCTGCATTGGCAGGAGGCGGATGCTCCCCAGACCTGCGCCAATGTCCGCGAGCATGCGCGGCAAGTGTTCGATTCGCTGGATGAACGTCAGGGTGCCGCCCGGCTTGACACGGCGCAGCCCGACGTTAATCCACGCTGCCGTCCCCGCAGCCCCGCTTCGGCTGGCCTCGCGATCCGGTTCCGGGGAGGCGCTTCCGGTTCGTCGATCAAAGTACGGCGGATTGAACATCACGTGATCGAAGCGCTGAGAGGTGACGCTCCTTGGCATGCACGCAATGTCTGCCTCGAGGATCGTGCCGTTCAAGTTGTTGAGACCGAGGTTCTCGCGGGCCAGGCCGACATGGCCCGGGTTGCGGTCAATGCCGGTCACATTCAGGCCCGGCACCCGCGCCATCAGGCAAAGCAGTGCGGTTCCGGCACCTGTGCCGAGTTCGAGAACTGACTGGCCGGGCAGTGCAGGAACGGATGCCGCCAGAAAAACCGGGTCGGATCCGGCGCGGTATCCTGTCGCAGGCTGGCGGATTCTGAGGCGTTCCCCCAGGAAGGCATCCTCGACGATTTCGCTCATGGCACGACAGGCAAGTCGTTGTCCTTCAATATGTTGCTTGCCAAGAAGTAATCTTCGTCATGAACCATCAGGCGGCGCGGCAAGATTCCGATCGAGCCTTCCAGAACACTCATGTGGACGTCCATCTGAAAGCAGTCTATATCCTCGCCTTCAAGGAGAGCCGTCGCGAAGGCGATCAGCGTGGGGTCGTTCGTGCGCATGAGTTCTCTCATGAAATGAATAAATGGCAGACCTAGCTGTTTGTCGACCCTTCTGACGGGTGTGTGATGAGTCTGGATACGTACGTCTCGGCAAAGCCGTACCATCTGCTTGCGGAAGCGCTGCAAGACGACCTCGAAGCAATGGACCGGTTGATCCGGGAACGGATGCAGTCAAGGGATGCGCCGCTCATTCCGGAGGTTGCTGCTCATCTTGTGGATGCGGGCGGCAAACGCGTGCGTCCGATGCTGACCCTCGCGGTCGCAAGGCTCTTTGGCTACAGGGGCGAGGATCATCACCGGCTGGCGGCGACGGTAGAGTTCATCCATACGGCGACCCTTCTCCACGATGACGTCGTGGACGAAGGCCGGCAGCGGCGTGGACGCCCGTCCGCAAACCTGCTTTGGGACAACAAGTCTTCCGTCCTTGTCGGTGACTACCTGTTTGCGCGATCGTTCCAGTTGATGGTCGAGACCGGTTCCTTGCCGGTGATGGACGTCCTCTCCCAGACCGCCGCCATGCTTGCAGAAAGCGAGGTCCTTCAGTTGTCTGCGTCTGCCAGCCTGGCGACCACGGAAGAGATGCACATGAGAATCCTTCGCGGGAAGACGGCAGCGCTCTTTTCCGCGGCGGCGGAAGTCGGCGGCATAGTTGCAGGCGCGACCGAACGACAGGTTGAGGCCCTTCGGGAGTTCGGGGACGCATTTGGCATCGCGTTCCAGATCGCGGATGACCTGCTTGACTACTTTGGCGATGCGGAAACCACCGGAAAGGAACCGGGAAACGACTTCCGGGAGCGGAAGTTGACCCTGCCGGTAATCAAGGCGATCGCAAATGCGGGTGCAGAGGAGCGCGCCTTCTGGCGGCGCACGATCGAGAGGGGCGAACAGAAGGACGGCGACCTGGAGCAGGCGCTGGAACTGATTGCCCGGCACGACGCGGCAGTGGAAGCGCGGGACGAGGCGCGCGAATGGTCGGCAAAGGCCAGGGACGCCTTGGAGATCCTGCCCGATCACGAGTTGCGCGACATGCTGCATGACCTCGCGGAATTCGTCGTCGTGCGACTCGCTTGACGGACCGGAATCCCCGGATCTTCAGTCCGGACAGACGCGTGGCGCGGCCAGTTCGGACTGGTCGCCGAGCTGTCCGGACGCGAGCCACCAATCGGGCTGGAGCGCAGCAATCCTGACCCCCGCGTCGCGTGCAAGCTGCTCGTCATCAAACAGCCCAAAACAGGTTGCACCCGATCCCGATACGCGCGCCAGTCCGCATCCCGGGCTCGTGCGCAGCATGGCGAGCACGTCGGCAATCACCGGCGCCTCTTCCAGGGCGGCCGGCTCCAGGTCGTTGCGTTGCTCCGACAGCCACTGAATGATGCCCGGCACGTCGCGGGCCGCCGGCAGGTTGCCGGGCATTTTCGGATTGTCCCTTCTTGCCAGCCTGGCAAAAACCCTGGCAGTCGACACCGGGGTTCGCGGGTTGACCAGCAAGGCGGGAAGCGTCGGAATGTCGACGAAGGTGATCTCCTCGCCGATTCCGCCCACGCGGCAGGGTCTGCACGCAAGGCACATTGGAAGATCGGCGCCAAGCGCGAGGGCATTCCGCGCAATGGCAGGCAGGTCCGTGCCTTGCGGCGCAAGCCCCCTAAGCACCGCAGCTGCGTCCGCAGATCCTCCTCCGATGCCTGCCGCGACGGGAAGGAACTTTTCAAGCAGCAGGGATGAACCCCTGTCGCCAGCCACGAGAGTGGCCGCCTGCAAGGCAAGGTTTTGCGTACCGGTCGGAACAGTCGCCGCCTCCGGGCCCGTTACCGCCAGTTCCAGCGAAGGTCCGCTCCTGATGGCGAGGCGGTCGTGAACCGGGGCGAATGCAACCAGCGAATCGATCAGGTGATAGCCGTCTTGCCGCTGTCCGGTAACGTGGAGCGCCAGGTTGACCTTGGCCGGGGCGGCGACTCTAGCCGTCGTCATTCGCCACGTTCAGCGGCGGAGCGCCTTCTTCCGCCAGGACGGCGTCGAGGCCGATTTCAAGCTTTCTGCGAATTCGCGCCGGATCGACGTCATCGTGATCCGTTTCGTCGGTAATGAGTGACAGGGCCCGATGCCACTGGAACTCGGCTTCCCGATGTCGCCCGACTGCCCAGTAGACATCACCAAGATGATCATTGACGATTGGATCGATCGGCAAGTGCTCGGCCGCGCGCTCCATGTGCGAGACTGCTTCCGCGTAACGGCCGAGGCGATAAAGACCCCAGCCAAGCGAGTCGATGATGTGCCCGGCTTCCGGGCGTTGCTCGACCGCACGTTCAATCAGGGCAAGTGCCTCTTCAAGGTTTGTCTGCAGTTCCAGAAGCGAATAGCCCAGATAGTTCAGAACCGTCGGCTGGTCCGGCTTGAGTTCGAGTGCCTTGCGGAAATCCGCCTCTGCCTGGCTCCAATGGCCGGTGCGTTCATATGCAATGCCCCTGGTAAAATAGATGATCCAGTGTTGCTCCACCGGTTCCCTGATCATTGAGATGGCGTTGTTGTAGGACGTTTTCGCTTCCTCGAACCTGTCCAGCTCACGGAGCATGTCGGCGAGCGCTACGTGAACCTGCAACAGGTGACCGTGGCTTTCCGTCAGTTGCTGCAGCACCTCGATGGCCGCATCCTCTCGTCCTGACTGGCGGAGCGTTTCAGCTCGCCCCAACTCGGCGGCGTGGAACTCGGGGTCGTCCCTCGGAACCTCGTCGTAGACCTCGGTGGCAAGATCGTACTGGTCCAGCTTCTCCAGAATTTCCGCCGTCAGCAGCAAGGCGTCGGTGTGGTCGGGGCGCAATATTGTGGCCATCCTGGCGTAGAGGAGCGTGTAATTCCTTTGCGGCTCCTGGCGCAGCGCATTGGCGATGGAATGGTACACCTCCGCCAGCCCGTCTCTCGCGCTGCGCCCGGAATTGAACGGAATCGTTTCACCCGCCTCAAGTCGGGCGCGCAAGTCTTCAAGGTAGGGATCGGCCAGCGCAGAATTCTGGCTCTTGGCGATCAAGTCCAGCGCATCGTCGTTGCGCTCAAGCTGGCTGAGGACTTCCGCGTAGGCCACTATCCCTCGCCTGGGAAGGCGAAGCACCATACCGGCCTCGCCTGACAAAATGTGCGCGGCCCCTTCAAAATCGCCGGCCGAAGCGAGGGCGAGCGCCTTGTGGTAAAATCCGAAGATGCGGACGGGTTCGTTCTCCGACTCCGCCACCTTGTCAAAGGCCTCAAGCGATTCCGCCATGCTGCCTGCACCAAACAGGGCCCACGGCCTGGCCAGGTCATCAAACAGCGGTCCAACAGAGAGACCGCTGTCCATCCCGCTGAGAAAGCCCGACCAATCCTCGTCCCTTGCGGCCTTTCCGAGAAGGACCAGGCTCGCAACCTGGCTGCTGTTTCCGGCAACGCGAACGCGTTCGAGCATCCGTGCGGCATTCTCGATGTCGCCGAGGCTGAGGAATGCGGTGCCTGTGCTTTCGAGGAGCGCGATATTTGCTGGATCGCTGGCCAATGCTTCGGAGAAATGCTCGACAGCCGCTCCGTAGTCGTTTGCCTTGAAGGCCGCCCGGCCGGCCAGGTACTTTCCTGCATCTCGCGCCTCGTCGGCCGTTGCAGGCCAGGTGCCGACAGACATGAGAAGGAGCGGGGTCAAGAGGGCGAGACGCATTTTTGATTCCTGATTTTGCGTGGTGCAACCTACGGTGAGGAGGGCGCCTCCGCAATCCCGTGCATCGAAGACATTGAAATTTGCGGACGCCTTGGGAATGCCCTGACCGAACAATTCTGCAATACCGTTCGAGCGGTCGTCAGAACCGGGAACGCCGGCACCCAGTGGACATTGGGGGACATCCTGAATGTTCGATTTCCGAAGCAATTTAGAAATTTCTTGCCGAACTAGCCATCAAGCGGCCTCCCCGGCCCGGCAGCCTGCATCGGGTCGGATGTCCGCGCAAATGTCACGATCCGGAACGGGAATTCGACCTCGTTGCCGCGATCGACGCAACGGATTGCATCCGGTCACGCATGCGGAATGCGGGCACCGCGTTTCGCGGTTCGTCCGCTACATGTTCGGATAGTTCGGACCGTCGCCGCCATGGGGCGTCGTCCAGGTGATGTTCTGGCTCGGATCCTTGATGTCGCAGGTCTTGCAATGGACGCAGTTCTGGAAGTTGATCTGGAATCTTCGATCTTCTTCCTCGCCCACGAATTCGTAGACGCCGGCCGGGCAGTACCTGGCCGAAGGCCCGGCAAACCTTGGCCAGTTCACTTGCATCGGAACGTCCGGGTCGGACAGCACGAGGTGCGCCGGCTGGCTTTCCTCGTGGTTGGTGAAGGAATAGCTCACGTTGGTCAGCCGGTCGAAGCTGAGAACGCCGTCCGGCTTGGGGTACTCGATGGGCGCATGCCGCGAAGCGTCCTCGGTTGAATCCGCGTCCGTCTTGCCGTGCTTCAGGGTCCCGAACAGGCTGAAGCCGCCGAAGATGGTCTGAAACCACATGTCGAAGCCGCCAAGGGCAAGGCCGCCGAGCGGGCCGTACCTGGCGTTCAGCGGCGCAACGTTGCGCACTTTCTGCAGGTCCTTGCCAACGGGTCCTGCGCGGAGTTCCTCATCATAAGATTCCAGCACGTCGCCGCTGCGGCCCGTCGCAATGGCGGCATGTGCGGCCTCGGCTGCTGCAATGCCCGACTGCATGGCGTTGTGATTGCCCTTGATGCGGGGCAGGTTCACCAGCCCGCTGGAGCATCCCAGAAGCGCGCCGCCCGGAAAGGCCGATTGCGGGATTGACTGAAAGCCCCCCTTGGTCACGGCGCGGGCGCCGTAGGCAACGCGCTTTCCGCCCCGGAGCACCTTTGCGATTTCGGGATGGTGCTTGAACCGCTGGAACTCCATGTAGGGGAACAGGTGCGGGTTCCGGTAGTTCAGGTCGACAATGTAGCCGACGTAGACCTGGTTGTTGTCGAGGTGGTACATGAAGGACCCGCCTGACTGCCGGAATCCCAGCGGCCAGCCCAGCGTGTGCAGCACCAGGCCCTCGTCATGCGCCTCGGGGAGCACCTCCCAGATTTCCTTCATGCCGATACCGAACTTGGGCACGTCGGAATCGGAGTCCAGCGAGTATCTCGCGATCACCTGCTTGGAGAGCGACCCACGCACGCCTTCCGACAGAAAGACGTATTTTCCGTACAGTTCCATGCCGGGTTCATAGCCTTCGGACGGCGTGCCGTCGGGGTTCTTTCCGAACTCTCCGGCCACCACGCCCTTGACCTCGCCGTCATCGCCAATCACAAGTTCGGAACACGCCATGCCGGGGAAGATCTCGACCCCTAGGGCTTCGGCCCTGCCAGCCATCCAGCGACACACGTTCCCCATCGACACGATGTAGTTGCCATGGTTGTTCATCAGCGGCGGCATCATGAAATTGGGCACCCGGATCTTCCCCGCCTCGCCAAGCAGCCAGAACCTGTCCTTTTGCACTTCGACGCTGATCGGCGCGTCCATTTCCTTCCAGTCCGGAAGCAGCCGGGTCAGCCCGCTCGGATCCAGGACGGCGCCCGAAAGAATGTGGGCGCCGACTTCGGAACCCTTTTCCAGAACGACGACATCCAGGTTCGCATCCAGCTGCTTGAGCCGAATGGCGGCGGAAAGCCCGGCCGGGCCCGCTCCCACGATCACGACATCGTATTGCATGCTCTCGCGCTCGATCACGGACATGGTACTTTCCCTCTGGGTTTGGTGCCGCCATGCCTATTTGTCCGACGCCTTGTGGTCAATCGGGTGCCCTGATGTCGTGTGAGGACATCCGCTCGACCCATGGCCGGCGCCTTGCTAGAAAGTGAAGGCGAAACAAGCTAACGTGGGTGCCATGGACAAGATACCGCTGACCCGCGCGGGACACATCGCGCTGAACGACGAATTGAAGCGGCTGAAGAGCGTCGACCGCCCGAAGATCATCCGCGCGATCGCCGAGGCGCGTGAGCACGGCGACCTGAGCGAGAACGCGGAGTATCATGCAGCCCGCGAGCGTCAAAGCTTCGTCGAGGGCAGGGTGAAGGAACTCGAAGCGGTCCTGTCGTTGGCGGACGTGATCGATCCTGCCTCGCTCTCCGGCTCGGTGAAGTTCGGGGCAACCGTAATGCTGGTTGACGAGGCCACTGATGAGGAAAGATCCTACCAGATCGTTGGTGAGCCGGAGGCCGATGTCGAAAGCGGTCGCCTCAATCTCAGGTCGCCGCTTGCACGTGCGCTGATCGGCAAGGACGTGGGCGACAGCGTCGAAGTGAACACGCCTGGTGGCGAGAAGAACTACGAAATCCTCAAGATCGAGTTCGTTTGAAAAAATGCCTGACGCGCCAGTTCAACCGGAGAATATCTATGAACGCCAGTCAGGCGTCTTGCCGGAACCCTGGCTCGGCCTCGAGAACATGGTCGCGATCCTGGCCACGGTCATCTGGATCGTGCTGTGTGCAGTTCTTTTCTGGTCGGCTGAACCGCTCGCAGACGTCCTTCAGGTCCCGCTCCTCCAGGTCGTTGTTGCCGTGTCCGTGGCGTTGCCAGCGGCAATGATCTGGGTCATCGCGTTCACGATGAAGAACGCGCGTATCTCGCGGGGCCAGAACGAGCGGCTTCTTCATGCCGTGAGATCCATGCGTGAGACCCAGGCCGCCCAGGGCGGGAGGGACGCGGCAGCCGACCCAGGCATCCAGCGGAAGATCGGCGAACTTGCCGACGGCCAGGAGCGCATCGAGGCGACCCTGGCGCAAATTCTCGATGAGGAGGGCGTGACGGATACGGAAGCCGGGAAGCCGGCCATCCTTCGGCGACAGGCACCGCTTGAGCAGGAGGAGAGCAAGCCGCTGACGGTCGCGGAGCTCATTCAGGCCATGAATTTTCCTGACACTGCCGAGGACATGAAAGGGATGGCCGCCTACAGGCGGGGTCTCAAGGACCAGACGATTGGCGGCTTGATCCGCGCCAGCGAGGACATCCTGACGCTGTTCAGCCGTGAAGCCTTGTACATGGATGACCTGACCGCGAGTCGCACGCGACCAGAGACATGGCGAAAATACGCCAACGGCGGACGCGGACAGGAGATCGCTGAACTTGGCGGGGACCTTGATCGCGAATGCCTGGCGCTTGTTGAAGAGCAAATGAATCAGGATTCCGTCTTCCGCGATGCGGCGGAGCACTTTCTGCGCAAGTTTGACAAGACGTTTTCCGAATTGTCCGACCATCTTTCCAACCAGGAGATCTCCGCGCTGGCTGACACGAGAACGGCGCGGGCGTTCAGGCTCTTGGGCAAGGTTACGGGCCTGTTCGAATAGGCCGCTTGCAACTGCCGCCTTTCCCGGATCAGCCGTGCTCCTTGAGCAGGCGCTGCTTCTGGCGGTTCCAGTCGCGCCTGGCTTCGACTTCGCGCTTGTCGTGCTGCCTCCTGCCCCGAGCCACGCCAAGCTTTATCTTCGCGATGCCCTTGTGATTGAAGTACATGACCAAGGGAACGAGCGTCATGCCCTTGCGCTGGGTTGCGTTCCAGAGATCGGACAGTTCCTTTTTTGAAACAAGGAGCTTTCGCCTGCGGCGATCCTCATGGCCGAACATGGCCTGCTCGTACGACGCGATATACGCATTGACCAGCCAGAGCTCTCCGCTTTCGACCGCTGCATAGCTCTCGGCAATGTTCGACTGTCCGGTACGAAGCGACTTGACCTCGGATCCCATGAGCAAGATGCCGCACTCGATGACGCTCTCGATCGCGTAGTCCCGTCGCGCGCGACGGTTCTCCGCGATCACCTTGTAGTTCGGGTTTTCCTTCGGCTTTGCCATGGCCGGACCGGGATAGTGGGTCCTGCCGGCCCTGTCCAGAATCTGCATCAGGCGTCCCAGGCCACGGGGACGGCAACAGGTCCTCGGAATGCCCAGCCGAACAACCTGACGTTGCCTGCCAGCCTGAGCCCAGGCAGCGAGTCAAAGAGCATCGGTAAGGCGACAACCGAGATAAGGCAACGCGAGGCAGCTGCACCGGCACAGAAATGCGGACCGGCGCCAAAGGGGACGGCCGCAGACGTGTCGCGCGTGATGTCAAAGGCGTCGACTCGATCAAAATGCGCCTCGTCCCGACCGGCCGAGGAAAACATCAGGAACGCACGCGTCTCCGGCTCAAGCACGATGCCGTTGATCTCGTCGCGTCGCGCAACCCGTCGAGGAGACATTCCGATCGGGCTGTGCAGGCGCGCGTATTCGGAGAAGGCCATCTGCCAGGTCGCGGTGCCTTGCCGGACGAGTTCCAGCTGGTCCGGATGGTCAAGGAGTGCCCAGGCGGTTCCAGCAATCGCGTCTCTCGGTTCGTTCTGGCCTCCCGAAATCACCAGCTTCACGTTCGCCCGGACACTTTCCATCGGCAGGCCCGCCTCGAGCTGAACCGCGAGCGCCGACAATTCGGGCGGCGAGTCCAGTTGCCGATCGATGTGGTCGTCGATCAGCGCCGTTGCCGAATGGCAGCGCGCCTCGACGTCCGCGTCGCCGGAATAGTTGGCGCATCCGTCGATCATTCCCTGGGAACTTCCGTCCATCTCCTCGATGGTCATCGAGGTGAGGCCTGTGATGGCCTTCAGCGCTTCCGCCGAGACGGGCATTGCGAAGTCGCGGACGAGATCACAGCGCCCGCGCGGCCGGATTTCCTCAAGGACGCGTGCCGCCGCCGCCTCGAATTTCGGTTTCCAGTGATCGGCGACGGTACGCGGGCTGAACGTGGGAAACAGTGCCCGGCGCTCCCGCATGTGTGCCTCGCCGTCCTTGCGCATCATGTTCTGCCCCATCAGGACAGTCATCAATCCGCCGGGCTGGTCGGACGAAAAGACGTCCACCCTCTTCTCGTGGCGATGGATGTCGTCGCGCCGCGTCAACAGGACAGCGTCCAGTTCGGGAACGTGCGCAATCTGCGCCTCCTTTCGCATCCTGGCAAGATCAGGATACGGATCCGACGCAAAGCTCGCGAGATCGATGTGGAATTCCGGTGCCCTTGCCATGTTCGCGACGCTATTCGCCCTTGCGCCGGATTCAAGCACGTTTGGCCGGTTGACGTCATGTTCCCTTCGGGAAAGGCTCAGGACCATGCTTGTCCAACTCGTGCTTGGCGCTGCGCTGACTCTCGCGACCGTCCTCGTTGTCGCCATGGCCTGGTGGGCAATGGAGGCCGCATTGCTTCGCCTTCAGGCTTGGACGGCCAGGCCGCCTCTTGGGCCCAGGCTCATTTCGGTCCTGGTTCTTGTGCTGATATGGACGCTTTGCATGATTGCCGCCGCAGTCTGGCTTTGGACCGTGGCACTCCATCGTCTTGGCGTCTTCGCGAACGTCGAGGAGTCGGCCTATTTCGCGCTTGTGTCGTTCACGACGCTCGGATTCGGCGACATTCTACTGCCGTTGGAATGGCGGTTGCTGGGCGGGGTCGCTGCAGCCAATGGTCTTTTGCTTTTTGGCCTGCTCACGGCAATTCTCGTCGAGACCATTCGTGGCGTCCGCCTCAACCAGCGAGGTCGGAAGTGACCTGCCATTTCCTGGCGGTCCACGGAGGGAGGTTCTGCGGGGATTTTGGCCCGAGCCTGATGAATCGCTGGGTCAGGGAGCCCGGTTGATGACAAGATTGATCGAGATTTTGTCACCAAGTCGGTTTGATGATGATCCACTGCCAACAAAGCTGTTTGACGACAGTATTGGTTCAGATTCTGTTGGCAGGACTGCTGGAAGGCAGATCGTTACCAATTTGGCAGTGGATGCCGCTTTGAGCGCCACGCCAAGGTCAGCGACCTCTTCCTGAAGCGGCATTTCCTGCGAGTTGAACCGATGACGGTCAATCTGCTTGCCTGAGCCGAATTTGACATAGGCGCCCGCCTTATCTCAAAAACATGGGTATTTTCTGAGATAGTGATTGCCTTCTACCGGGGAACTTGAGATAAGTCTGTTCATATCTAAGAAACTCAGGCGCTTTTTGAGATATGAACATCGCGGACTTCACGTCGGGCCAGCACGAGGACAGGTATCAGTACAAGGCCTTCCTGCCAGAGTGCATATGCCACGAATGGGTTATCGCCGACCCGGAGCTGTCAGAGCTTCTGGGCCGCGCCGACCGCGCGCTTGGAGAGCTGAACGCTTTTGCCCAACTGATCCCGGACATCGAGTTCTTCATCCGCATGTATGTGGCCAAGGAAGCCACGCAATCGAGCCGGATCGAGGGCACGCAGACCAACATCGAGGATGCGTTCAAGGATGCCGATGATCTGGATCCTGAAGAGCGCGACGACTGGGCGGAGGTGCAGAACTACATCAGAGCTATCAATTTCGCGATTGAAGCGCTTGAGAAATTGCCCCTGTCCAACCGTCTGCTGCGCCAGACCCATGAAGTCCTGATGTCCGGTGTTCGAGGTGAACACAAGCAGCCGGGTCAGTTCCGCAAAAGCCAGAACTGGATCGGCGTGAGCCTCAAGAACGCAGTCTACATTCCGCCACACCACGATCATGTGCCGGACCTGATGGGCGATCTGGAGGCATTCTTGCATGCCGATAACATCTATGTGCACCCTTTGGTGCGCATCGCGATCGGGCACTACCAGTTCGAAGCGATCCACCCGTTTCTGGACGGCAACGGACGTTTGGGGCGCCTGATGATATCGCTCTATCTGGCGTCCGAGGGACTGTTGGTAAAGCCCGCACTGTATCTTTCGGACTATTTCGAGCGCAACAAGACGGCATATGTCGATCACTTGATGGCGGTCCGGCAAGGCAATCATTTGCGCGAATGGCTGATCTTCTTCTTACACGGCGTGGAGGAAACCGCGCGCGCCTCGGCGAATGTGTTTCGCGACATCCTCGCCATCAAGGAGCGGATCGAGAGCAACGTACTGCCGCACTTCAGCATTCGACGTCAGGACAACGCGCTGGCGCTGATGCGCCGCCTTTATGCGCGTCCCGTGGTGGCCGTAAACGAGGCGGCCCGGATCATTGAGGCCACGACGAACACGGCCGATGCCTTGATCATGGACATGGTTGACCATGGAGTCCTGGTCGAAATCACCGGCGGACGCCGGAACCGGTTGTTTGTTTTCGACGAATATATAGAGCTCTTCAGGAGGTGACAGCTCCCCGCCCCAGAGCGTCCATATCTGATTTCAAAGCCACATTCGACCAGTTGGCGGTGGAGGCGCTTCATGTCGGGTTGTGCCGGAACGCCGTTGTCGCTACCCTTCGTGGTCCTCGGCGCATCAACGAAGAGCCGTCAACTGCATCTGGAGTCGTCCGGCTCATGCACCGTGCAAACTCTCCAGTGCCGATTGGCTTCACTTGTCTTTCTCGGCGTCGTTTCCGGCGGCCTCGTCGAAGGAAACGCCCATCTGGTCGCCGACCTTTTTCAGAAGCGGCAATTGAACCGCCATTTCCATGATGGCGTCCATTGCCGAGGCCACGGGGGTTCGCGAAGCGCCTTCGCCGCCCTGGCTGCCGAGGCCTGTCACGTGATTGACGTTGATGGAATTGATTTTCTCAGCGGGTTTGACCATTTCGCCAACGATCTTGGGCATTGCTTCGAGCCGAGCTTTTTCGAGTTCCATGGCCACGAGCGCGTCGGTGCGGGCGTTCTCCGCCTCTATCCGTGCGCGATTTGCCTCCGCCTCGGCAAGCTTGACGGCCTTCTCGGCCTCAGCCGCCTCGCGTCGGGCGGCTGCCTTGTCCTTGGCAGTGGCTTTGTCGCTCTCGGCCTCGATTGCCGCCCTTGACGCGGCGGTCGTGGCCTCTGCCTCGGCGGCAACGCGTGCAAGTTCCGCACGGCGTTCTGCATCTGCCAAGGCCCGGACGGTTTCCACGGCCTCAGCGGCTTTCACGGCCTCGGCCCGGGCGGTGTCCGCTTCCATCTGTGCGCGGCTTTCTTCCTGGCTCTTGGCAGCTATCGCGATCTGCCGGTCTTGCTCGGCGATGGTCAGCGCCTGTTCGCGCTCCACCTCCGCAGCCTGAATGCTGCGCTCCATCTCGATCTTGGCCTCGGTTGCCTCCCGTTCGCTGTCGGCCTTGCGCCTGGCGACCTCGGCAATCTGGGCGGCAGCAAGCGTTTCTATCTCCTGCTGCTGGGCGATTTCGGCCCTGCGTTCCTCGAGATCGATCTCCAGGCGCTTGCGCGATGCCTCCATGGCCGCGCGACGCACGGACACCTCGCTGTCCGCATCGATTTCCGCCCGCTCCTTCTTCGACTTGGCAATCACTTCCGCCAGCTTGCGCATGCCAACCGCGTTGAAGGCATTGTTTTCGTCGAGCGCCGAGAACGGCGTCTGGTCAAGCCCGGTCAGCGAAACGCTGTCGAGTTGAAGGCCGTAGCGCGAGAGCGTGTCTTTCAGCATGTCACGCACGTCTGCCACGAACTGCGCGCGATTCTCGTGCAGATCATCCATCGTCATGCGCGCTGCCACAGACCGCAGCGCATCGACCAGCATCCCGTCGATCAGGTTGCGCAGCTCGTCGCGCTGGAACGTCCGTTGCCCGAGCGTCTGTGCCGCCCGCGTGATCGCCTCTGCATCCGGCATGACCGAGACGTAGAATTCCGCACCCACATCCACGCGGAGCCGGTCCTGGGTGATGAGCGAGGACTCCCCGCGCCGATCCACGTCCAGCCGGAGCGTCTGCATGTTCACCGGACTGATTTCGTGGAAATAGGGGATCGCCAGCACCCCGCCGTCGATCACCACGCGTCGGCCGCCGATGCCGGTGCGCAAGAGCGAGACCTCGTTCGTGGCACGCTTGTACCACCACGCCGCCAGTGCGATGACGACCGCAAGAACGACGACTACGAGAATGATCCAGCCTTCCGTGCCCATCTTCCCTTCTCCTCTATAGACCGTGCATGCCGCACAGGATGTTGGACGACATGCCCCCGTCTGCGGGGATGTTCGTGCCCCTGATCCAGGTCGTCATGTCCGACAGCAGGAACATGATGACCGGGGCGATGTCTTCAGTTGTGCCGGGCCGATCCATGACCTTGCGATCCTCTTCGGCCCGCGCCCCAAGCGTCTGCAGAAAGTCCCCCAGGATCGGGGTGTCCACCGGTCCGGGGCTGACCGTGTTCATGCGGATGCCCCGGTCGCGCCAGGTCCAGCGGTTCCGCATCGTCCAGACGACCAGTGCTTCCTTGGAAAAGAAGTAGCTGCGCCCGCCCTCGTTCGACACCTGCCAGCGCTCGATGAACTCGTCCACGTTGTGAAAGTCCAGCGTGTCGGACGCCCTGATCGCATCGACCGCTTGCGGCCACCCGAACCCGGCCAGCGAGGCGACATTCACGATGCTGGCGCCATCGTTGAGTTTCGGGATCAGCCCGAAAGTCAGGTGCTTCAGCCCGATCAGGTTCACCTTCAGGAGCAATCCTGCATCTTTCGTTGGCGGGAGGCCTGCGTTGTTCACCAGGCCATCGATCCCGTCAGGCAGCACGTTCACCAGCGCGTCGATCGTTGCCTTGTCCGACAGGTCAGCCCGATAGAATTCCTCCACGTGGTCGAAGTTCTTGTTGAGGTCCACGCCCAGAACTTCCGCCCCTTGCTCGGTCAGGATGCGCGCGGTTTCCCAGCCAATGCCTGACGACGAGCCGGTTACGACAATGCGCTTGCCTTTGACGAGGTCCCTCATTGCCTAAAACGCCGGCGGGTACGGCCGGCCCCCTTTGTCGATCGTGATCCAGCGGGTTTCCGAGAACGTTTCCATCGCCCATCTGCCCCCGTGGCGGCCAACACCGCTGGCCTTGGTCCCGCCAAAAGGTGCGTGGCATTCATCGTTGATGGACGAACAGTTGACATGCGCCATGCCGGTTTCCAGCTGTCGTGCGATTGCCATGGCCCGATCTTCGTTCCGCGAGATGATACCGGCCGACAACCCGTATTCCGTGTCGTTTGACATGGCGATCGCCTCCGCGTCCGTGCGGAATGGCACGACGACGGCAAGCGGTCCGAAGGTTTCCTCGTTCCAGACGTCCATTTGCGGCGTCACGTCCGTCAGGATCGTTGGATCCACGAAGCGCCCGTTCACCGTGCCGCCCAGCGCCACTTGCGCGCCCTTCGCGACGGCGTCGTCGATCTGCGCGGCAACGCGGGCGACTTGGCGGTCGTTTATCAGCGGTCCGATCGTGACGGACTTGTCGGCCACGTTGCCGGTCTTCAGCTTGCCGCTGCGGGCGATGAATTTCTGCAGGAATTCGGCATAGACGCCTTCCTGGACGAGCACCTTTTCGACGCTCATGCAAATCTGGCCCTGGTGCATGAACGATCCAAAACTCGCCGATGAGGTTGCCCGCTCCATGTCCGCGTCTTCGAGCACGATCAGGCTGTCCTTGCCGCCAAGCTCGATGCAGCATTTCTTGAGGTGCGCCCCGCACTTGGCCGCGATCATGCGGCCGACGGCAGTGGAGCCGGTGAAGGAAATTCCTTTCACCGCCGGGTTGTCGATCAGTTCGTCCCCCACCGCAGGCGTGCTGTCGCGGGACGCGGTGATGACGTTGAAGACGCCCGGCGGCACGCCAGCTTCTTCCAGCACCTCGGCAAAGATCAGGCCGCCTGCGTAGGGGGTCTCCTCGGACGGTTTCAGAACGATGGTGTTGCCTGCGCCAAGCGCAAAGGCAATCCCGCGCGACGTCAGGATACCCGGCACGTTCCACGGGCTGATCACGCCGATCACGCCCATGGGCACCCTCACGGCGGTGGACACCTTTCCGTGGTGAGAGGGCAATACCTCACCGATCGCCGTGTAGCAGAGCGCGGCCGCCGCACGGAAGGTTTCGGCAACGTGACCCGCTTCGAACACTCCCTTGCCGTAGTGACCGCCCCCTTCGTGCTGCACCGCCGCCACGAAGTCGGGGACACGCCCTTCCCAGGTTTCTGCGATTTTCGTCAGCAGGTGCGCACGGTCCTGAAACGGCCGGTTCGACCAATCGTGAAAGGCTGCCTGAGCGGCTTCGATCGCGGCGCGGACCTCCGCCGCGCCAGCGTCGGGCACGCGCGCCCAGACGCTTCCGTCGGAGGGGTTGAGGTCGTCGAAATGCCCAGCGGTCTGTTGCCACTGGCCGTTGATGTAGAGGCCCTTGATGTCTGGGGCGGCATTTGCCTGGTCGAGCATGTTATTCCCTTTCAAATTTGCCCGATGGGCGGCGGCGGTACACTTCCACCCGTGGGCGCCGGTATACCTCTATCACGGGCGGGCGCACGGTTTGTTGCGGGCGGGGTGCCTGTGGCCGCGCGGGCGCAGGATTCGCGGCGCGGGTTGGTCGATGCCGGGCGGCCCTTGCGGATTCTTCAATGTCTTTCATCACGACAGTCAGACGATCGTTTGCCAGCCGGTCGGCCGCGGTGCTCACGTCAGCAGGAGCTTGCCGGGGTGCGCTGGCGGATTGGTGCGCAGCCTTCGCCACCAGGTCGCTGATCGACAGCCCCGCCTGCTGATCCGCGCTGCGCTGAGGTTGCGGGCGAGCGGCAATCGCAGGTGCGGCAGGCATGGGAGAAGGTTCAGGTGCGGGGGTTGCCGACGCAGACGACCCTTGCCCGCCACCGCCGAGATATGCCTTCTGCACCGCCGGGTCGCCCGCGAGTCGAGCCGCCGTGTCCTCATGGATGATCCGCGTGTTTTCCAAGAGGTATCCTCGGTCCGCGATTGCCAGGCTCTGCTTTGCGTTTTGCTCGACAAGCAGCACTCCGATGCCGAGCGACTTTACTTGGGCGAGGTTCTGGAACAACTCCTTGCAAAGCAGAGGCGCCAGGCCGAGCGATGGTTCATCGAGCATCAGGATTTCAGGTGCCGACATCATCGCGCGCCCGATTGCCAGCATCTGCTGTTCGCCGCCCGACATCGTTCGCGCGACTTGGCCCTGACGTTCCCGCAGCGTCGGGAAGAGTTCGAGCACGCGGTCAAGGTTTTCCCGCTCGCTGTCTCGGGCGCGGGCGGGATAGGCTCCCAGCAAGAGGTTTTCCTTCACTGACAGATCACCGAAGATCCCGCGTCCCTCCGGAACGAGAACCACGCCCTTCTCGACGATTTCATCCGGGCTCAGTCCGGTCAGCGCGTCAGGCCCCAGCCGCACTTCGCCAGAAACCTTGCCCTCGCAGATCCCGGCTATCGCGCGCAGGAGTGTCGACTTGCCCGCGCCGTTTGCGCCGAGGATCACCACTATCTCGCCCGGCGCAATCGAAAGCGACACTTCGTTCAGGGACGGGTGCTGGCCGTAGGCGGCGGAAAGGCCTTTCACCTCAAGCATCGTCGTCTCCCAGGTAGGCCCGGATGACGTCCTGGTCGCTGAGCACTTCGTCCGGGCTGCCTTCGGCAATCTTGGTGCCCGACGACATCACGACGCAGCGGTCGCAGAGCGAACGGATCGCGTCCATCACGTGTTCGACCACGACAACGGTGCGGCCCTCTTCACGCAAGGCGTGAATCAGCTCGATTCCAGTTTCCAGCTCGGTCGGGTTCAACCCCGCTAGCCACTCGTCAAGCAAGAGCACCTGCGGTTCCCCGGCGAGCGTACGGGCGAGTTCCACCCGCTTCTGGTCGATGTAGGTGAGCGACGATATCGGCGCATGGCTCATCGCGTCCATGCCCACGCGGTCGAGAAGGCCATGGGCGAAATCCTCCGCATCACGGCCCCAGCGGCGACGGTGGCCGTAGACGGCACCGGCGATCACGTTTTCCAGCACGGTCAGGCCGGGCAAGAGTCGCACCAGCTGGAATGTCCGACCCACGCCCTCGCGTGCAATTTTCTGTGCGGGCAGGTCAGAGATGTTGCGCCCACGCATCGAGATTCGGCCCTCGGTCGGCTTCAACGCGCCGGAAATCATGTTCAGGACCGTGGTCTTGCCGGAGCCGTTGGGGCCGATGACTCCCACCATCTGGTGCTCCGCCACGTCGAAGGACATGTTCGATACCGCGACCAGCCCGCCGAATCGCTTGGTCACGCCCTTCACGGACAGGACTGCACCCGACTGTCTCATGTCTGCTCCCTGATCCGTGCGCGCAACTCTCCGATTCGCCCGACGACTCCATTGGGCAGGACATAGACGATCAGCAGGAAGCAGACGCCGAGGAACAGCGTCGACTGGTTGGGGAACTGGACCGCGACCCATTCCCAGATGATCGTGAAGGGGATCACGCCGACCAGCGGCCCCCACAGCCTGCCGGACCCGCCCAAGAGCGCCATGATGACGACGAGGAAGCTCAATTGGGGAGAGAAGACCTGGTTCGGCTCGATGTAGCTCCACCTCGGTGCGATCAGGGCGCCGACCAGTGCTGCGAAGAAGCCGGTGGTGGTGAACAGGATGACCTTGGCCGTCGCGGTGTTGATGCCCACGTGGCGCGCGACGGTTTCATCGCCGCCGATGATGCGAAGCGCAAAGCCGATGCGGGCTCGGCTGACCCACCAGCCGAGCAGGTAGACCACGGCGGCGACGGCCAGCAGCATCCAGAAGATGTGGTGGTCCCGCAGGTCTGTCAGCACGTAGAGGCCGCGGCTGCCCAGGAAGTTGTTCTGCACCCAGCTGACCACGTTGCGGATCATTTCCGCCAGGCCGAGGGTGAAGATCACGAAGTAGACGCCCGACAGGCGCAGGGTGGCGAATCCGATCAGCGCTGCTAGGATCGCTCCGACAATCGGGGAAATCGCGGCCATGAGCCAGAAGGGCTGGGCATAGTCGCTCATCCCCGTGCCGACGATGTATCCACCCACGCCAAAAAACGCGCCGGTGGCGAGCGAGATGTAATGCGTCGGACCGGAAAACAGCGCCCAGGACGTGGCCAGGGCCACATACATCATCGCCGTCACGCCGATTGACAGCCAATAGCCGTTCGCTCCCAGCGGAAAAAGCGCCGCAAGCCCCACGAGAACGGCTGCGCAAAATAGCTCTGTCCAGCTCGCAGACTTCATGCAGGGCGCCTTCCGAACAGGCCCTGCGGGCGGAAGAGGAGGATCAGGACGAAGATCAAGTAGGCGGCTGCAAGCGTAAGGCCCGGGTCTATGAGGCTGGCGACCGCCGTTTCCACAACGCCGAGGATGACCGCGGCCACGATGGCGCCGCGGATGTCGCCGACTCCGCCCATGATCACGATGATCAGTGCCTTCATGGTGAAGACCACGCCGATAGAGGCATCGAGGGTAATGAACGTCGAAATCAGCGCTCCACCCACGGCGGTGATCGCGCCGCCGAGCGCGAATGCCATTGCCGAAACGCGCGGGACGTTGATGCCGACCAGTCCGGACGCCTCGGTCGAAACCGAAACCGCCCGGACCGCCACGCCGGGCCGGCTCAGGTTGAGCCACAGGTACAGGGCCGCTCCGATCAGCACGGCTATTGAGAAGGCCAGCACCCGGTTCAGCGAAGTTGTCGAACCTATTATCGAGACAGGCTCGCTGAGGTAATTATAGGCAAAGAACCCGCCCTCAACCGAGATCATCAGGCCGATGATGATGAACGACATTCCAAAAGTGGCGAGGATGGAATCCACTTCCAGCGCACCTTGCGACTTGGCCCGGCGCACGAGTGGCGTCAGTAGAAAGCGATAGACCAGCCAGTTGCCGACGAAACTCACGGGAATCACGAGGATGACGGTCAAGAGCGGACTGACCAGCGCGGTGGTGTATAGCCAGAACGCCGCCAACGCGCCAAGCACCAGCACCTCGCCATTCGCAAGGTTCATGATCCGGGCCACGCCGTATTGCAAGTTCAGGCCCATTGCGACCAGGGCGTAGGTGCCTGACAGCAACAGGCCAGAGACCAGGATGTCGAGCATCTTCGGCTTCCGCAAACGGTCGCCCGGCGCATCCGCGCCGAGCGACAGTGTCGGGGATTACTCGGCCCAGCCGTCTTTCAGCCGCACCGGCACCGCCCCTTCGACGTTGGAGCCCTTGACGCCGCGGAACACTCCGTCCTGCCACTGGCCCACGGACCAGAAGGTGTTCGAGAAGTTGTTCTCGAAGCTGAGCGTGCCCATCACCGTGTCAAAGCTGTTGTCCTTGATGTACTGGGTCACCACGTCGCGGTCGAGCGTGCCCGCCCCGACAATCGCCTGTTCCAGGATCTGCAGCGCTGCATAGGTATTGGCAGATGCCCAGTAGTCCGCCACCTCTCCGGTGATTTCCATGTGGGCCGTGCGGTACTCCACGATGGCCGGGTCATCCACGTTGGTGCCGCCTGCACCAAGCACGTTGTTGATCTTGTTGCCAAAGGCGCCGCTGAAAGACGGGAAGCTGGTGGCAACCGCCGAATAGTAAACTGCCACGTCCAGGTCTTCGACAATCGCCTGTTCAGCCAGGCCGAAGCTGTCCGGCGGGTAGGACCAAGCCACGAACGCTTTCGCGCCGGAGGCCTTTGCACCCTTCATCACCGGGCTCAGGTCCGGCGTGCCAAGAGGGTAGGACTTGTCATAGACAAGCTCAAATCCCGCTTCGCCGAAGAGTTCGCGCGCGCGGTCCGACAGTTCGATCCCGAAGGCATCGGCCACATTGACCATCGCGACCTCGTTTCCGATGGCACCCGCATCGCGCTGTTCCACCAGGATGTCTCTCACGCCCTCGACGAATGCCGTCGTCGTTCCAAGCGTGAAGAAGAGGTTCGGGTACCGTGCCGTGAGCTCTTCCATCTTGTCGGTGATGGCCGAGACGGCGACCATCGGGTAGCCGTAACGACCGTAAATCGGCGCGGCGGCAATGTTGAACCCGGTGCCGTACGGGGCGACAACGAAATCCACCTTGTCCTGTTCCGCAAGACGCTGAGCCAGCTTGATGTGCTCTCCGGGATTGGTCTTGTCGTCGTATTCGATCAACTCAATGGGCATTTTCTTGCCAGCGACATCGAGCCCGCCGCGTGAATTGACCTGCTCAACCCACAAACGAATGTTCGGCCATTGCGTGACGACCGCGCCGCCCGCGAGGGGACCGGTCTTGGGGGCGATGGCGCCAACCTTGATGACATCTTGGGCAAGCGCGGTGCCCGCCGTCATAAGGCCGACCGCCACCGCGCCGGCGGAAGCCAGCTTAACGAGACTTCTGTGCAACATGTTTTCCTCCCATGCGTTGACAGTGCTTTCCGGCGGTTTCGCCGCCCGTCGAATCAAAGCCAATTATCAACTCTGCAACCATATTGGAACTTATGCTAGCAGAAAGTCGTGGGCCCTATCGCCCGCCGACCCTGATGGCCGTCGTGGGTTTCATGCCTTGCCAGTCGCGCAGAAACCCGCATTGGAGGTGGAGCGATCACGAAGGCAAGCGACCGGCGCGATGGACCTGCTTGGCGCATCCGCGGCAACGGCCAAATTCGCACGATCGCGCGGATCTGTCCAAGACTTGAATGACGCAGGACGGAAACGTCCTATTGCAGGATGCCCGCTCGATCCATGGCGTCGCGAATCGCGTTCCTGGTCGCTTCGCTGGGCGTCACGAGCGGCAGGCGGACTTCCTCGCTGCATCGGCCCAGCAGCGAGAGTCCGTACTTCGCTCCCGCCAGTCCGGGCTCTATGAAGACCGAAATGTGGAGCGGCATAAGCCGATCGGTGATCTTGAGCGCCGTCTTGTAGTCGCCCTCCAGGGTGGCGGCCTGCATTCTGGCACAGAGTTCGGGCGCCACGTTCGCCGTCACGCTGATGCACCCCGTTCCGCCGTGAGCGTTGAATCCAAGTGCGGTCGCATCCTCGCCTGAGATCTGGATGAAATCCTTGCCGCTGGCCATGCGCTGCTTCGGCACGCGAGACAGGTCGCCGGTGGCGTCCTTGACGCCGACTATGCGCGGCAAATTCGACAGCCTCGCCATGGTCTCCACCGACATGTCGATCGCCGAGCGGCCGGGAATGTTGTAGATCAGGATCGGCACATCGGCTGAATCGTGCAAGTCCTTGAAATGCTGGTAAAGGCCTTCCTGCGACGGCTTGTTGTAATAGGGCGTCACGACAAGCGCCGCATCTGCGCCAACCCTTTCGGCATGCTGCGTGAGGCGGATGCCCTCTGCCGTGTTGTTCGAACCCGTGCCGGCAATCACCGGGACCCGGCCGTTTGCGGCTTTCACGACCTCTTCGACCACCGTTTCATGCTCTTCGTGCGAAAGCGTCGGGCTTTCGCCAGTCGTGCCGACGGCAACCAGGCCGGTCGAGCCGCTCTCGATCTGCCATTCGACAAGCGACCTGAGCGCTTCGATGTCCAGCGCGCCATTCTTGAACGGGGTCACGAGTGCCGGGATCGAGCCTTGGATCATGGATTTTCTCCGCCACGTCACGGCATGGGCTTTGCGTGACCCGCACAACTTATAGTCCGTCAGGGGAATTGCCAAGGCAGTCCGGACGTGCTTTCATGTCTATGCTGCCGGGGGGCACGAGAGAGCGGACTAAGTGTATGTACAAAGCCCTGATTGCGGCAATTCTCCTGAGCGGATGGACGACGGCCGGACTTGCCCAGACGAGTGCTGAGATCGCTAGCTACAAGCGCGCGGTCGGGGCCATGAAGGAAGGCGACTGGGATACGGCGCGCGCCGAAGCGCGGCGTGCAGGACCCGTCGGACGCGACATCATCGAATGGCGGCGGTTTCGCGCGAGCGAGGGTGACTTCGATTCGGTCCGGAAGTTCCTGGCCCGTCGCGCCGACTGGCCAGGACTGAAGCTCCTGCGGCGCAGGTCTGAAGTCAACGTTCCCATCGGAAGCCGCCCGCTGGAGGTTATCGACTTTTTCTCCAGCCAGCCGCCTCAGACGGGTGCCGGTGCGCGGGCCCTGATTGCCGCCTACCGTTCAAGGGGTCTTGACGCCAAGGCCGAAGCCGAGGCGGTGCGCGTCTGGCAGACGATGCTCATTGAGCAGGAGGATCACGACGCGCTTCTCCGGGAATTCGGAAATGTCCTCGGAGAACATCACGAAGCCCGGCTCGACATGGCGCTTTGGCAAGGCGCGAGGCAGAACGCCGAGCGGATGTACCCGCTCGTCAGCAAGGGCTGGGTGGCTCTTGGAAGGGCGCGGCTGGCCAGGCGCGGGACCGGGTCTGGCGTCGATGCGCTTATCGGCAGGGTGCCCGGAACCCATCGCGATCATCCCGGCCTGGCCTTCGAGAGAATGCAGTGGCGGGCGCGAAACGGCGATAACCTGGAAGCGGCGGCCTTCTTTTTCGATGCGGACGAGGACGGGCTTGGACTCCCTGAGCGATGGGCGGGCTGGAGAAGGTCGCTGGCACGTCGCTTGATGCGCGACGGCAAGGCCAAACTGGCTTATCGGCTTGCGTCCCGGCACGAGCTGCATGAGGGGACGAGCTATGCCGACCTGGAGTGGCTTTCCGGGTACCTGGCGCTGACCTACAGGAACGATGGACAGCTCGCGCTGCACCACTTCAAGCGATTCCGGGATGCGGTCGAAAGGCCGATCTCCCTCGGCAGGGCAGGCTATTGGGAAGGCCGAGCGCACGAATTGCTGGGAGACATGGCAAGCGCGAGGCGCGCCTATGCCCTCGGTGCCAGGCATCAGACGAGCTTCTACGGCCTGCTGGCCGCCGAACGAGCGGGCATTCCCCTGGATCCGAGACTGAGAGGCGAGGAGACGTTTCCCCAGTGGACGAGAACCACGTTGCCGGAGAGCTCGGTCTTCGCAGCCGTACGATTCTTCATTTCGTCGGGTGAGCGCGACCAGGCTGAACAGTTCGTCAGCCACATGGCAGAGACCCTGCCACGCGACGAGCTCGGAAGCCTCGGGGAATACGTGCTGGCAGTGAACGAGCCGCATCTCTCGGTGGCCATTGCGAAACAGGCGGCAAGGCGAGGAATCGTGCTGCCAAAATTCTACTTTCCGGTCGCGCAAATGGGTGTCTCCAATTTCCCGATTCCGAGGGAGCTCGTGCTGGCCATCACGAGGCAGGAAAGCGAATTCGATCCTGCTGTCCGGAGCCGCGTGGGTGCGCTGGGCATCATGCAACTGATGCCCGATACTGCCAGGGAGGTCGCCGCATATCTGGATATGCCCTACAGCAGCAGCCGGATGCTCTCGGATACGTACTACAACACGCGGCTGGGAACGGCCTATCTGGACGAACTGCTGGAAAAGTATGACGGCAACGTCGTGCTGGTCGCCGCAGCTTACAATGCCGGGCCGGGCCGCGCGGACCGCTGGATTGATTCCCTGGGAGATCCCAAGCGAAGCGACATGGTCGACTGGATCGAGCACATTCCCTACAGCGAAACGCGAAACTACGTGATGCGGGTTGCCGAGGGAGCGTTGATCTATCGAGCCAGGCTTGGTGGACGGTTCGGTCCTGTTTCCTTGAGCCGGGAGATCGCGAGCTGGCAGGGGCATGAACGGGCCGTTGCGAGGGGATGGTCTGGATGGACAGCGGTCCGGCCGCGACTCAGGCCATCACCCCTGACCGATTGAGACGCTGGATCGCACTCGCGCGATGCCCCTCCCCCGATGTTCAGCGCAGTGACCGGCCTTTCATGATCGCGTCCGGTCCGAACTTCTTGCGTATCCTGTCGGATGCGCGTTCAGCCGCAGCCCGGATGCGTGATCCTGGATCCAGGAGATCACCTCCCGCGTCCGCGTCCGCCGCGCTCTCGAGATGGGAAAGGCCGACGCCGAGCAGCCGGTAAGGACCATTTTCGCCAACCTGGTCGAAGAGCGTCCGTGCAGTGCGATAGATCCGGTCAGCAATCTGCGTGGGTTCCGGAAGGCCGGATTGGCGGGTCAGCAAACGGTGATTTGCGCGCTTCAGCTTCAGCGTCACCGTGCGCCCGGCGAGATCCTTGGCCTTTGCCCGGTCCGACACCTTTTCGGCGAGACGCCATATGTGGCCGTCAAGAATGTCGGGATTTCCAGTGTCTTCCCCGAACGTCGTTTCATTCGAAATCGACTTGACCGGAGTCCTCGACGAAACGGGCCTGCGGTCTTCCCCGCGCGCAAGGTGATAAAGACGCTCGCCGAAGCTTCCAAACCGCGTAATCAGGTCCCGTTTTTCCCAGCGGAGCAGATCGGAGAACGTCCGTATTTCGGCCCTTTCCAGCGAAGCCTGCGCCTGTTGACCGACCCCCCAGATGAGGCTTACCCGCTGCTCGCTCAGGAAGCTGGCCGTTTCGGCGCGACCTATCACTGAGAATCCCCTGGGCTTGTCCCGGTCGGATGCCACCTTGGCAAGGAACTTGTTGTGGCTGAGGCCGATCGAGCCGGTGAGGCCGATCTCGTCCTCCATGCGCCTCACGAGTCTGGCCAGCAGGACCGCCGGCGGTTCGCCGTGCAGTCGCTCCGTTCCGGTCAGGTCCATGAACGCTTCATCCAGCGACAGCGGCTCGACCGCTGGCGTCAGGTCTTCCATCATCGCGCGAATTTTCCGGCTGACTTCGACGTAGACGGCCATTCGTCCTTTCAGCACCACGGCGTCCGGGCACAGTTTCAGCGCCTGGAACATTGGCATCGCTGACCGAACCCCCCGAATGCGCGCGATATAGCAGGCCGTCGACACCACGCCTCTCTTGCCGCCGCCGATGATGACAGGCTTGTCGTTCAAGTCCGGGTTTTCCCGTTTCTCCACGCTGGCATAAAACGCGTCGCAATCCATGTGCGCGATCGACAATTCGAAGAGTTCGGGATGCTCGATGATCCGTGGCCGGCCACAGTCCGGGCAGCGGGGGCCGGATTCGAACCTTGTCAGGCAATCGCGGCAGAGCGCAGGCATGTTCGGAAGATACCGAATTGCCTTGACCAGTGACAGGACGATTTTGGCACGGATTGCCGAATCCGGGCGAAAGAACTTTTTTCACGGCACGATCCGTAGTAGCGGCATGCCTGCACCCGGATTTCTCACGAAGCGTCCGGAAACGGGAAGAACCTGACTCGCCCTAGGCACGTGCATGGCTTCCTCCGCCCGCTTGCCCATGTCGAAGGACGCTGGGACACAAATTGCATAGCTTCGTGGCAACGCAGCGAAAGTGAAGGAACGAAAATGGACATCCTTGATACCATCTCCTTGTCCGGCGGCGGCGCTACGGTGCTCTTGCTGGCGGTATTCATACTGCTTTGCGTCTATCTGGGCATCCGGATCGTGCCCCAGTCGGAGAAGCATGTGGTCGAGCGCTTTGGGCGCCTTCGTACGGTCCTCGGCCCGGGTATCAACTTGATCGTGCCCTTTCTCGACAAGATTCGGCACAAGATCTCGATCCTCGAGCGGCAGCTTCCCAATGCCAGCCAGGATGCGATTACGGCAGACAACGTGCTGGTGCAGGTCGAAACCAGCGTATTTTACCGGATCATAGCGCCCGAGAGGACAGTGTATCGCATCCGCGACGTAGATGGCGCCATAGCCACGACCGTTGCGGGCATAGTCCGTGCCGAAATCGGTAGGATGGAGCTTGACGAGGTGCAGGCAAACCGAGCGGCCCTGATTTCCACCATCAAGGACAGCGTGGAAGACGCCGTGGAGGCCTGGGGGATCGAGGTGACCCGCGCCGAAATCCTGGATGTGGATCTCGACCAGGCCACCCGCGACGCCATGCTGCAGCAGTTGAATGCCGAACGGGAGCGACGCGCCCAGGTAACGCTCGCGGAGGGCGAGAAACGCGCAGTGGAACTGGCGGCCGATGCCGAACTCTATGCTGCGGAGCAGGCGGCCAAGGCCCGTCGCGTTCAGGCGGACGCGGAAGCCTACGCGACCGGCGTTGTCGCGAAGGCGATCCAGGACAACGGGCTGGAGGCCGCGCGCTACCAGGTCGCGCTCAAGCAGGTCGAAGCGCTGAATGCTCTCGGCGGTCGCGAAGGATCGAACACGATTGTCGTTCCCGCCAACGCCGTCGAGGCCTTCGGCGATGCCTTCAAGATGCTGAAGGGGAAGACGCAATGACTTTCTGGTCGATTTGGTGGGTCTGGATGATCGGTGCGCTGATCCTGGCAATCCTTGAAGTCCTGGTGCCCGCCCAGGTGTTTCTCGGCTTCGCGATCGGTGCGGCCCTGGTCGGCCTCGCCTTGCTGGCCGGCATCCCCGGTCTGGCCGGCTCCCTGTCGGCCCTTGCCTTGGCATTCGCGGTCGCGTCGCTCATTGCATGGGTGCTTGTGCGCCGCCTGATGGGCATTCGGAAAGGGCAGGTGAAGCACTTCGACCATGACATCAACGAGGACTGAACGCCCTGACGGGCGCGCGCCCTCAATGCCGGTCGCTCCGCCCGCCATCGGTATTTTGCCGGACATGCCGGACTACTCAGTGGAAAGGATGCTCCATGCGGGCGGGGCCCGAGAAGTTGCCGGAGTGGATGAGGCGGGACGGGGTCCGTTGGCGGGACCCGTGACAGCCGCTGCCGTCGTGCTTGACGCCAACGCGCTTCCTTCAGGGATCAACGATTCGAAGAAGCTCGGGCCGAAGGCGCGCGTCCGTCTCCTCAAGGAGATCATGGCCTGCGCGAGCGTTTCCGTGGCACATGCCTCCGTCGAGGAAATCGACAAGCTGAACATCCTCCACGCGTCGCTTCTCGCCATGAAGCGTGCCGTGGCAGGCCTGCGCCGCACGCCCTGCCACGCGCTGATCGACGGCAACGTAGTGCCTGGCTGTCTTGGCTGCGATGCGACGGCCCTGGTGAAGGGTGATGCCCGCAGCCTGTCGATTGCAGCGGCGTCCATCTTGGCCAAGGTGACCCGCGACCGGATCATGGAGGATCTGGCGCGGGAGTTTCCTGGCTACGGCTGGGAAAGAAATGCCGGATACCCCACGAAGGCCCATCGGAGGGCCCTCGCAAATCTCGGGGTTACCCCGCACCACAGGCGTTCGTTCAAGACCGTTCAGGAAGTGCTGTGACGGCAGGTTGCTTTGGACGTTCGGACCGGGCGCATTCCACGAAGTCGAGGCACGAACCGGGATTTTCCGCGAAACCCGGGCTCGCGGCCCGTGACATTCCTGGTGTCAGCCGATCCGTCCGCGCGTGCCGCCGGTTTGCGCACGATCAAGGAGGAAGTGATCGAGGATGACGCTGGCCGCCATGGCTTCAGCCACGGGCGCCGCGCGGATGCCGACGCAGGGGTCGTGCCGACCCTTGGTCACGATCTCGGTCGCTTCGCCGTCCTTGGTTATGGTCTTTCGAGGCGTCAGGATCGACGACGTCGGCTTGACCGCGAACCGGACCACGATGTCTTGGCCGGTCGAGATTCCGCCGAGAATGCCGCCAGCATGGTTCGAATCAAATTCAGGACCGTCCGTTCCCATTGATATCTCGTCCGCGTTTTCCGCGCCTGCAAGTCGTGCGGCCGCCATGCCTTCGCCGATTTCCACGCCCTTGACCGCGTTTATGCTCATCATTGCTGCCGCAAGGTCCGTGTCGAGCTTGCCGTAGACTGGCGCCCCCAGCCCCGGCGGACATCCCCGGACCGTCACCTCGATGATTGCGCCGATCGAAGAGCCGGACTTGCGAAGGCCGTCGAGATAGGGTCCCCAGTCCTCGGCCGACTTCGCGTCGGGCGTCCAGAACGGGTTACGATCGATTTCTTCCCAGTCGAAGCGGTCGCGATCGATTTCCCTGTCGCCCATCGCGACCATGTAACCCTTGATCAACAGGCCGGGAACGAGCTGTTCGAGCGCAGCGCGCGCGACCCCGCCTGCAGCAACGCGCGCGGCCGTCTCGCGGGCTGACGAGCGACCGCCTCCCCGGTAGTCCCGGATACCGTATTTCTGCCAATAGGTGATGTCGGCATGACCGGGGCGGAACTTTTCGGCGATGTCGCTGTAGTCCTTCGAACGCTGGTCGGTATTCCGGATCATGAGCTGGATCGGAGTGCCGGTGGTTTTGCCCGCGAAAGTGCCAGACAGGATCTCGACTTCGTCCGCTTCGCGTCGCTGCGAGGTGTAGCGGCTTTGGCCGGGCCTGCGCCTGTCGAGCCAGACCTGGATTTCCGCAGGCTCAAGCGGGATGCCAGGCGGGCAGCCGTCAACCGTCGCGCCAAGTGCGGGCCCGTGGCTTTCACCCCAGGTTGTGACCCGGAAGAGATGTCCATAGGTGTTGACGCTCATGATGCAGCTCCATGCTGCAGACCTATTATCCGCTCTCCCTGCTCAGGGGAAGGCGGGGCGGACGCAATGCTCGTGCAATCGAGTCCATCACGGCCTTGTTCACTGCAGAGTGATCCAACACTACACCAACCCGGCAGGTCACCTCGTCGTCTGCACGGGTTCGCGTGACTCGCACCTGCCTGGCAGGGAGGTCGAGGATGCTGCAGCGGCTTTCGAGTGGCGTCTGTGCGAATGCCCGAGAAAGGGCTGATGTGAGGGTTGCCGCGAACAAGAGAGGCCGCTATGAACACGATACCTCGGGGTGCCTTCCAAGGCTGAGATGCAATTCCGCGAACCCGTTGAACCTGAACCGGATAACGCCGGCGGAGGGAAGGTCGAGCATCCTCATCCTTTCCCCCGTCCTGAAACAAGGAGTGAGAGATGCGAATTCCGTCCCTTGGTGCAGGACTTGTCCTGGCAGCTGGCGCTGCCACGGCCGGGAGCCTGCCAGAACTCACCGTCATCACCTATGACAGCTTCGTGTCGGACTGGGGCCCAGGCCCTGCCGTCGAGGCCGCCTTCGAAGAGACGTGCGAGTGTGATCTCAATTTTGTCGCCGCAGGCGATGGCGCAGCGCTTCTGGCGCGCGTCAAGCTGGAAGGCGAACGGAGCGAGGCCGACATCGTGCTCGGCATCGATACCAACCTGACGGCCGAGGCTGCGGCTACCGGGCTCTTTGCGCCTCATGGCGGTACCGTCACCGGCCTGGACGTCCCGGTCGCTTGGGAGGACGAGACCTTCCTGCCGTATGACTGGGGCTACTTCGCGTTCGTGCATGACGCCAGT
Source organism: Silicimonas sp. (assembly GCA_022819605.1). Lineage (GTDB taxonomy): Bacteria > Pseudomonadota > Alphaproteobacteria > Rhodobacterales > Rhodobacteraceae > JAJEFO01. Next base: position 72,407 of record JAJEGW010000192.1, read on the forward strand.
CTCGAAAGCGTCCCGCAAAGCTTCGAGGAACTTGCCGCAGGCGACGTGTCCATCGTCATCCAGGATCCGCGCTCGTCCACGCCTGGACTCGGGCTCCTCCTGTGGGTCAAGACCGCCTACGGAGATCGCGCGCCGGAAATCTGGAGCGCGCTTGCCGACAATGTCGTGACCGTCACGCCGGGCTGGTCCGAGGCCTATGGCATGTTCCTGGAGGGCGAAGCCGACATGGTCCTGTCCTACACGACCTCGCCCGCCTATCACCTGATCGCGGAAGGCGATGCAAGCAAGGCCGCGGCCCCGTTCTCTGAAGGCCACTACATGCAGGTCGAGGTTGCCGGCAAGCTGGCGTCGACCGATCAACCGGAACTGGCGGACCGGTTCCTGGCGTTCATGCTGACCGACGCGTTCCAGTCAATCATTCCGACAACGAACTGGATGTATCCTGCTGTCATTCCTGGCGACGGCCTGCCGGACGGGTTCGAGACGTTGATCCGGCCTGCGAAGCCATTGCTCTTGTCGGCAGCAGAGGCGCGCGCTGCCCGTGGATCTGCGCTGGATGAATGGCTGAACGCGCTCAGCCGCTAGGGGCGGCGGGCGTCATCGGCATCGTCGCTGCGGCGGCGATCCCGTTGCTGATCCTGCTTGCGACCGTCGCAATCATCCGTGTCGCGGAGCCGGGCGGCGGCCTGACGCAGGCGGACTGGGCCGCAATCCGGTTCACCCTGTGGCAGGCATTTCTGTCGGCCGCGTTCAGCGTCGCGCTCGCGGTGCCGGTGGCCCGGGCGCTGGCGCGAAGGCGGTTTCCGGGCCGCGGAGTTCTCGTCACGCTCCTCGGCGCGCCTTTTCTTCTGCCGGTGATCGTCGCCATCTTCGGGCTGCTGGCCGTCTTTGGCCGGGGAGGACTTGTCAATTCAGGGCTTGAAATGCTGGGGCTGCCGCAGATTTCGATCTACGGGCTCCATGGCGTCGTCCTGGCTCATGTCTTCTTCAACCTTCCGCTGGCGACGCGGCTCATCCTGCAGGGCTGGCAGGAAATTCCGTCCGAGCGCTTTCGCCTGGCGGCGAGCCTCGGCATGGATGCGGGTGCCGTGAACCGGCATCTCGAATGGCCGATGCTGCGGCAAGTGGTGCCGGGTGCCGCGCTGGTGATCTTCGTGATCTGCACCATGAGCTTTGCGGTTGCCCTCACGCTTGGCGGCGGGCCACGCGCGACCACCGTGGAACTGGCGATCTATCAGGCGCTTCGGTTCGAGTTCGACCTCGACCGCGCCGCGTTCCTGTCGCTCATCCAGCTCGCAATCACGGTGTTCCTGGCAATGCTGGCATACCGGGTCCTGCGCCATCAGGGATTCGCGCACGGGCTTGATCGCCCCTTGCTGCGCTGGGACGGGCGCAGACCTGCCCTCAGGCTCCTTGACGGGATCCTGATTCTGTTCGCGGCCTTGTTTCTCCTTGTGCCGATCGCGTCCGCGGTGGTTCGTGGCCTGCCGGAAGTCCTTGGGCTTCCACAGGTCGTCTGGGTGTCGGCCCTTCGTTCGATCTGCGTGGCTGGCGCGTCAACAGTGCTTGTCGTCGTGCTTTCGGTCATGATGGCTCTGGCGGCAACGCGGCTCAAGGGTCGGGGCGGCTGGATCGAAACGGCAGGCCTGACGGCATTGGCGGCGCCCCCCCTCGTGCTTGGCACCGGGCTCTTCGTGCTCATACATCCTGTTGCCAATCCCGAAGCGCTGGCGCTGCCAGTTACGGCACTCGTGAACGCGTTCGTGACGCTGCCATTCGCGCTTCGCTCGCTCGTGCCGGCCTGCCGGACCATCGAGTCGGAATACGGGCGCTTGGCGGATTCGCTTGGCCTGCAGGGATGGGCGCGCCTGAGGCTCGTTGTTTTGCCGCGCCTCAGGCGGCCGCTCGGGTTCTCTGCCGGCCTGGCGGCCGCGCTGTCGATGGGGGATCTTGGCGTGATTGCGCTCTTTGCCGATCCCGATACGGCGACACTGCCGCTGCAGGTCTATCGCCTCATGGGTGCGTATCGGATGGAAGAGGCCGGCGGGGCCGCCGTCTTGCTCCTCGCGCTGAGTTTCGGGGTGTTCTGGATTCTGGACAGGGGAGCGCGGCGTGCTGACGCTTGAGCGGATCGTTTTCAGGCGCGATGACTTCGTGCTGCACGCGGACGGGTCGGTCGAGGGGTCGGGCGTCGTCGCGGTCATCGGTCCTTCCGGGGGCGGCAAGTCCACGCTGATGTCGCTGATTGCCGGGTTCGAACTGCCGGACGAGGGGCGCGTGTGCTGGAACGGAACCGACATGACTGAACTCGCGCCAGGCCAGAGACCGGTTGCGGTGCTCTTCCAGGACAACAACCTCTTTCCGCATCTCGATGCGGCCACCAATGTCGCTCTTGGCGCATCGCCTCGCGCCCGGCCTCTGCCAGATGCAAGGGCTCGTGCGGCAGAAGCGCTTTCGGCAGTTGGTCTCGACGGAATGGGCGCGCGCATGCCGGGAGAGCTCTCGGGCGGACAGCAGAGCCGGGTGGCGTTGGCACGCGCTCTTCTGACGGATCGTCCCGTCGTGCTGATGGACGAGGCGTTTTCCGCCCTGGGTCCTGCGCTTCGGCTGGAGATGCTGACTCTCGTCAAGTCGCTGCTTGCTGACAAGACCGTGCTGATGGTGACCCACGATCCCGAAGACGCCAGGCGCGTGGCCCGGCAGACGATGTTCATGGAAGACGGGCAGCTTGGGCCGGCGGAGGACACCGACGATCTGTTCGCGAATCCGCATGACGCGCTGGCGCGGTACCTTGCGTGAGGGAAGAGTCTCCGCGAGGTGTCCGGATTTTCGTTTGCAATGCCCTTTGCGCGGACCTGTCAGGAGAACTCCTCGATCGAATAGCCTTGCAGAAAGAGGCAGGCGGTCAGGTCCGAGTGATCGATCCTCAGGGGTGCGGCGCTTGCGACGACCGGCTTGGCGTGCATGGCGACCCCCATGCCTGCGCAGGCGATCATGCCAAGATCGTTTGCCCCGTCTCCGATCGCGATCGCACGGGATGCATCGGGCGAAAGCCTGGTCAGCACCTCCACCTTGGCGTCCTGGCCGAGAACGGGGCGCTTCACGTCCCCGGTGAGGCGGCCGTTCTCGATGAGAAGCGCATTCGCATGGACGTCATCGAAACCGAGCAGTTCGCTGACGCGCGCGGCGAACTGGATAAATCCGCCAGAGACCAGGGCCGTGCGGGCGCCATGTGCCTTCATTGTCTGCACCAGCGTCCTGCCGCCCGAGGCGAGGGTGATGCGGGTCTCGAGGACATGCTCGATTGCACGGACCGACAGGCCCTTCATCAAGCCAACCCGTTCGGCAACCGCTTCGGTGAACTCCAGCTCGCCGTTCATGGCTCGGGCAGTGATGCTTGCAACCTCCTCGCCGACACCGGCTTCGGCGGCGAGTTCGTCGATGCATTCCTGCCCGATCATGGTCATGTCCATGTCGGCGATCAGAAGGGACTTCCGGCGATCGTCGTCATCGATGAAGTTCAGGTCGACCCTCTGATTGGCAATTCCTCCTCGCACCTCGTCGAGATTGCCGGGTCGCGCGGCAACAGGAAATTCCGCGGCTTCGTCAGGAGCGAGCCACACTGCATCCCCGGTCGTGCCGAACGCGCCCTGAAGCGACGAGACCAGGGCCGGGTCCAGACGTCCGCGAGGCGCGATCAGGGAAATGACGGGCATGGGTTGGGCAACCGAGCAGCGTTGTTTCAGGTGCAGCGGCTCTAGCGGCAATTTGTGCCTTGCGAAAGGGTCCGCGCGCCCTTATTCGCGAGCCTGGGACACTCCTCCCCAACGAGGAGCGCATATCTGGAAGGATATCGAAAATGGACTTAGAGAAACCGGCTGCGCGACCGGGCAATCCGCGCTTTTCGTCGGGACCCTGCGCCAAGCCTCCCACGTTTTCCCTTGAACAGCTCAGTGATGCGGCCTTGGGCAGATCGCACCGGGCTGCAATCGGCAAGGCCAAGCTGAAAGACGCGATCGAGCGAACCAGGGGCATCTTGGGAATCCCCGCAGATTACCTCTTGGGCATCGTGCCGGCTTCGGACACCGGCGCGGTGGAAATGGCGATGTGGAACCTCTTGGGTGCCCGCCCCGTCGAGGTTCTTGCCTGGGAGAGCTTCGGCGCAGGATGGGCTTCAGACGTGATCGGCCAGTTGAAACTGGGCGCGAAGGTGACAACTGCGGACTACGGCGAGATCGTCGATCTGAAACGGGTCGACTGGGACGCTGACGTGGTCTTCACGTGGAATGGCACCACGTCAGGCGTGCGGGTTCCGGACAGTTTCGAGATTCCTGCCTCGCGTGAAGGCCTGACGATCTGCGATGCGACCAGTGCCGCTTTTGCGCAGGATCTGCCCTGGGATCGGCTGGATGCGGCGACCTTCTCTTGGCAGAAGGTTCTGGGAGGGGAGGCCGGGCACGGAATGCTTGCGCTTGGGCCGCGTGCAGTAGAGCGCCTCGAAACGTGGGCGCCGCCGTGGCCGCTCCCAAAGATCTTCCGCCTGACCAAGAGCGGCAAGCTGATCGGCTGCGTCTTCGAGGGTGCCACGATCAACACGCCGTCAATGCTGGCAGTCGAGGACTATCTCAAGACGCTCGACTGGGCGGTCAGTGTCGGCGGCCTGAAGGGCCTGATCCGGAGAGCCGACGCCAATGCAGGCGTGATTCACGAATTTTGCGCCACGCGGGACTGGATCGAGAATCTGGCAACGGATCCCGACACGTGGTCGAACACGAGCGTGTGCCTCAGGTTCGATGACGACCGGATCCAGGACGGCTCGGCCTTTGCCAAGGCGGTCGCAAGGCGGCTTGAAACGCAGAACGTTGCCTATGACATCGGATCCTACCGTGATGCCCCACCAGGTCTCAGGATCTGGTGCGGCGGAACCGTCGAGCAAGACGACCTGAAGGCGCTGTGCCTGTGGCTGGATTGGGCCTTCGAATCCGAAATCCGTGAGTCCTGCGCACCCGCCGAGGGGTCCTGAGGCCGGGAATTCGCGCAAGTTGCGGGCCATGGCGACGCACCGGGCCGGCAACCGCATTTCATGTGGAGACGAGAGAGGAACAGGCAGCAATGACACCAAGGGTACTGGTAAGCGACTATCTTTCCGAGGCAGCGGTCCGAATATTCAGGAACAGGGGCGTGGACGTCACGTTCGAACCGGAGTTGGGAAAGGACAAGGATCAACTGCTTGAAGCGGTAGGCGAGTACGACGGGCTTGCCATACGGTCGGCGACCAAGGTGACCGCGAAACTTCTCGACGCGGCACCCAGGCTCACCGTTGTAGGTCGCGCAGGAATTGGCGTCGACAACGTGGATGTCCCCGCCGCGTCCAAGAAGGGCGTGATCGTGATGAACACGCCGTTCGGCAACTCGATCACCACTGCCGAGCATGCGATTGCCCTGATGTTCGCGGTCGCCCGCCAGATCCCGGCAGCAAACGTCTCGACGCACGCCGGCAATTGGGAAAAGTCGCGTTTTCTCGGGGTGGAATTGACAGCCAAGACGCTTGGAGTGATCGGCGCTGGCAACATCGGCTCGATCGTCATCGCGCGCGCGTGCGCGCTGCGGATGAAGGTAATCACGCATGATCCGTTCCTTACCGAGGAGCGTGCCGAGAAGCTTGGAGTCGAAAAGGTCAATCTGGACACGTTGCTGGCCCGGTCCGACTTCATCACGCTTCATGTGCCGCTGACCGACAAGACGCGGAACATCCTTTCTGCTGACGCGATCAAGCGGATGAAGCCCGGGATGCGCGTGATCAACTGCGCGCGCGGCGGACTGGTCGACGAGGCCGCACTGGCAGAGGCGCTCGAATCTGGACACGTGGCAGGCGCGGCGTTTGACGTGTTCGCCGAGGAACCCGCGACCAGTTCTCCACTCTTCAACCTGCCGAATGTCGTCGTGACGCCGCATCTGGGCGCCTCGACGACGGAGGCACAGGAAAACGTGGCCATCCAGGTGGCCGAGCAGATGTCGGACTTCCTGCTGACGGGCGCCGTGACCAATGCGATCAACATGCCCTCGATCACCGGAGAGGAAGCCAAGGTCATGGGTCCCTGGGTGAAACTCGCAGATCATCTCGGCACCTTTGTCGGGCAGCTGACCGACGAACCGATCCGGGCCATCAACCTGCTGTTTGACGGGGAAGTGGCCGACATGAACACGGATGCCTTGCACGCGGCCGCGATGGCGGGAATCCTGAAGGCGTCCAACTCGGACGTGAACATGGTTTCGGCGCCGGTGATTGCGAAGGACCGGGGCATCAAGTGCTCTACCACGACGCAGGCCAAGTCTGGCGTCTTTGATGCCTACATCAAGCTGACGATGGTCACCGATGACCGGGAGCGTTCAATCGCGGGAACGGTGTTCAGCGACGGCAAGCCCAGGTTCATCCAGATCAAGGGCATCAACATCGACGCGGAGATCGGACCGCACATGGTCTACACGACCAACGAGGACGTCCCGGGAATCATCGGAACCCTCGGCAACACCCTTGGTTCGAACGGCGTCAACATCGCGAACTTCACGCTGGGCCGGTCCGAGAAGAAAGGCGATGCGATCGCGCTTCTCTATGTTGATGAGCCTGTGCCCGATGCGGCGCTGAACCAGTTGCGCGATACCGGACTCTTTGGCCAGGTTCGCCCTCTGCAATTTGACGTGGCGTGATGGAAGGGATTCCGATCCGGCATCTTGCATCGGAGGCGCTGGGCACGGGGCTTCTGGTCGCGACCGTCGTCGGTTCGGGCATCATGGCCGAACGGCTGACGGACGACGTTGCGCTACAACTCCTCGGCAATGCCCTTCCCACCGGGGCCATTCTGGTCGTTCTGATCACGACCCTTGGTCCTGTCTCCGGTGCACATTTCAATCCGGCCGTCACGCTCGCTTTCCTGATCAGGCGCGAGATTTCTGGCCTTCGTGCCCTGGCGTTTGCGGTCGCCCAGGTCGCTGGCGGCGTGTCAGGCACGTTCCTTGCGCACCTGATGTTCGCGCAGCCGGTCATCCAGGCCTCAACGACGGTGCGAACGGGAGGCGCGATGTGGCTCGCGGAAGCGGTGGCGGCATTTGGACTTGTGCTTGTAATCCTCGCGGGCGTTCGACAGCGACCTGAAGCCGTGCCTTGGCTTGTCGGCCTCTTCATCGGTGCCGCCTACTGGTTCACTTCGTCGACTTCGTTCGCCAATCCCGCCGTCGCGATTGCACGGGGGTTCACGGACAGCTTTTCGGGCATTCGCCCCGTGGACGTTCCGGGCTTCGTTGCGGCGGAACTAATCGGGGCCGTTGCGGCCTCCCTGTTTGCACACTGGCTCTTCGAGAGAGACAATGCATCGGCAAGGAAGTGAGCGCGCGATGATCTACGCCATCGGAGACATCCACGGACATCTCGACCGGTTGAAGGCGGCGCATGCCTTGATTGCCGCGGACCGTGCACGTGCAGGTGGCGCTGCCGGGAGGATCGTGCATGTCGGCGACCTTGTGGATCGCGGGCCGGATGCAAAGGGCGTCATCCAGTTCCTGATCGACGGCATTGCGCACGGTGAGGACTGGATCGTGCTCTGCGGGAACCACGACAGGTGTTTCGCCGAGTTTCTGTTGTGCGATTCCAATTCCTTTGAAGGCATCCAGAATGCTTGGTTCTGGCTGAGCACCGGCATGGGAGGCCGCGCGACGCTTGCATCCTATGGGCTGGAGCGCGACTTGCCAGAGGACTCTGCGTCTCTCTTCGCGCAGGCGCGGTCCCTTGTGCCTGACTCGCATCGCGAGTTTCTTGCGGCGCTGCCGTTCTGGCATCGCGAAGACGGGATGATTTTCGTTCATGCGGGCATTCGGCCCGGCATTCCCATGATCGAGCAGGACGAGGACGACCTGGTCTGGATCCGGGAAGAGTTCCACTGGCATCGCGATGACCACGAGGCGCTGATCGTGCATGGACACACGCCGGTGTACGCGCCCACGCACTATGGCAATCGCGTGAACATCGATGCCGGCGCGGCCATGGGACGCCCGATTGTCCCTGTCGTGTTTGACGGAGGCGACTGCCATTTGCTGGGCGCACGAGGCCGCGAAAGGCTGGCGGTGCGATAGGCGAGGGTCTCCGGCACGGCATTCGGTCCAGTGCTTGACGGCTGACCGGCGCGGACTAGCTTTGGAATGACACTTGGAGGAGGAGCGCAATGGCTCAACGGTTGCATCTCGTCTTTGGCGGCGAACTTGTCGACCCGGCAAGGAGCGTGTTCCGGAACGTCGACGACATCCACGTCGTGGGGATTTTCCCGAACTATCAAGCGGCCTACAACGCATGGAAAGCCGAGGCGCAGCGAACCGTGGACAATGCGCATATGCGGTACTTCATTGCACACCTGCACCGGCTTCGGGACGAAGACGCCGAGGCGTCTTCCACCGAGGAACTGGGCAAGTGACGGGACTCACGCTCGTGACTGAACAGCAGGACGCATCGATTTCGCGGGTCGTTGGGGTTGCCAACGCAGTCGCATCTCGTCTTGGGGATGCCCCTGACCCGGACGCCTCTTCATGCATCGTCAATTGATTTCGGGCCATTTGGCATGGCCTACGCCACGCGATGCCAGAGTTCAGCGGATCGGCAAACTGCGAACCCGACCTCGTGATCATGCGTCATTCCCACAGGTCGCCCGTGAAGCCGGTGGTTCAGGCACGCGCAAAGTTCTCCAACCGACCCATTCACGCAGCGGATTCGCGACGCGACCGCAAAGCGCCACGCGGCATTTGCCAGGCATGTCGGACGACAGCGTCCGGCCACGCATGACGCATGGCCATGTCAAGATGCACACGCCAACCGCCTGCGAAACCGCATTGGAAGACACGGTCGCGATGGCCGGGCGAATGGCGAGGTTTGCCGTTCCGGCCCGCCTGGTGTTGGAGACGGCGTGATGCGACCGCCGTCATTCTGGGCCAACATGCCGGACAGGCCGGGATGGCAGGCCCGGCTGCTGGCACCCTTGGCGGCAATCTGGGCACGTGTCGCGGCGCGCCGAATTGCGCGCGGGACAGGTTACCGGGCCGGTGTCCCCGTAATCTGTGTCGGCAACATCAACGTTGGTGGCACTGGCAAGACGCCGACCGTCATCGCGCTGGTCCAACGCCTGGGAGCGGGGACACATGTGGTTGCGCGAGGCTACGGGGGAACGGAACTAGGTCCCTTGCGCGTCGATGAACGGCGTCACAGCGCAGACGATGTCGGCGACGAACCCCTCCTGATTTCTGCATTTGCGCCCACTTGGGTTGCTCGTGACCGCGCCGCGGCCGTGCGGGCGGCCGAAGCTGCCGGTGCGCGCGTGATCGTCATGGATGACGGGCTGCAGAATCCAAGTGTTGCCAAGGACCTGAACTTTGTCGTGGTCGACGCGGAAATCGGGTTCGGCAATGGATGCGTCATGCCGTCTGGTCCCTTGCGCGAACCGGTGGCGGTAGGTCTTGCGCGGGCCGATCTGGTGCTATCAATTGGCGACCCTGATGCGCAGGAGAGATTCCGGCGGATGTGGGGCGATGCAATTTCAGTGCCCCATTCGACAGGAAGTCTCGAGGTTCTGCCGACCGGCATGGACTGGAAGGGTCTGCCGGTTCTTGCGTTTGCCGGCATCGGACGTCCGGAGAAGTTCTTCGCGACGCTCAGAAATCTCGGGGCGGAGGTCGTGCGAACCGAGGCTTTGGATGACCACCAGCCTCTGGGCGATGCATTGATTGCGCGCTTGGAACGAGATGCGCGTTCGATGTCGGCGCAACTTGTGACGACGGAGAAGGATGCAGTGCGCCTGCCATCCGCATCTCGCCAAGGCGTCCTGACCTTGCCGGTGCGGTTGGAGATGGATGACGACGCTGCCCTAGACGCAGCGCTTGCCGGTTTGCTGGTGGCGCGGCCAAGCGAATCCGAAGTCGTCTCCAAGAGAGAATCCGACTCGATGGGCGGTGCATGACGCAACGCACGGTCTCGCCGACGGGGCTGGAGCGCGCCGAGGCAGTGGTGCGCCTGCATCAGTTCGCGGAGGCGCGCTTCGTCCGATTCCACGACGATGTCAACCGACACCTCCGAAAGATCCACGTCCTCGCTCCCACAACTGATTCGCCGAACCATCCTGGCGTGCGCCGGAGTTGTTCTGATTCGATGTCAACTTCGTGTCAGGCTTGAAAAAAAGACGACGTGAACCAATTTGCCGCAGCACAATGGCCTGCTTGTCCCTTGCAAGTTCGACAACACTCGGGCCGCCGCTCAGAGTTGGCGTCAGCCGTCGAGCGCTTCGTCGATCAGGGCCTTCAACTCGACATAGGACATGTTGCTGTGGAGCTTGCCGTCAATGACGAAACTTGGCGTGGACCTGACGCCGTCTGCCTCCGCGTTCTGCAGGTACAGGGCATATAGCGCTTGTGCCCGGTCGCCGTCAGTGAAGCACCCGTCGAGATTCGCATCCGTCAGCCCGGCTGTTTTGCCGATTTTGCGGAGCTTTTCGACGATCTCTTGGGCACCGCCGGAGCCGCCAGCCCAGTCTCGCTGCTGTTCGTAGAGCATCTCTACGATGCCGAAATACCTGCCCTCGGCGCTTTCTCCGCAACGGGCAGTGATTCCGGCCCAAAGGCCAGGGCGGTCAAAATAGACTTCACGGTAGATGAAGTTTATCCGTCCGGGATCGATGTATTCGGTCTTGAGCTGCTTGTACGGCCCGGCGTGGAACGTCGCGCAATGCGGACACGTGAAGGAGGCGTACTCGATCACGGTCACCGGTGCGTCCGGATTGCCGAGCGCCATTTCCTTGATCATCGACGTGTCGATATCCTTGGCGTCCTGTGCCAGGGCCTGGCCGACGGGGCCGGGCAGCACGTTGTGCGCAGAGAGGAAATGTGTGGTCGCGACGGCGGCAACGGCCAGCGCGGCAAGAATCGTCAATCGTCGGATCATGGCCGAAACCTCATTTGCTGAATTCGTCGAATAGGACGTTTGTCCCGAGACGTTCAAGTGCCTTGCGGAGACCTTCGTCCTGGATTTCACTGGCGGCTTCCTTCGCCTTGAACGAAGTCGGCCCTGCAGTCTTGATGTTCTTGTCATCGCGCCCCGGGGCCGCATCGGGAGCGCCAAACCCGGTCGCGGCGGTTTGCGTGATGCGGATCTTCTCGATTGCGCCATAGCCGTAACACGCGTTCACGCGCTCGCGGATCTTGTCCTTTTGCATCTCCAGCATCGGTGCCTCGGGGCCTGTCGTCAGGAGAGTGAGCGTCGCCCCGAGCCCGCGGCCATAGGTGACTTCAACCGGTCGCGAGACGCGCGCTAAGTCCGGGCCGGCCACTTCGGTCCAATGCGTGAGAAGTCGCGAAACCGCAAAGCCGCGATGCTCTCCCGCCGCGCGGACACGGCCCGCGACAAGGCTTGAGGCACGCTCGAATCCACGTTCACGGCGCTTTTGTTCCTGCATCTTGCCTTGCGATTTCATTGCCAGCTTTCCGAAAGATAGTCCTCACACTATTCTAGGGATCATGCGCGCTGTGACCAGTCGAATGCCCTGAACGGAGGGATAAACATTGCGTGACCCTTCCGCCACGATTCTCTTGGAGTGGTACGATGCACACGCACGCGACCTGCCTTGGCGCGTTGGTCCGTCAGAGAGGAAGGCAGGCGAGGTTCCCGACCCGTATCATGTCTGGCTGAGCGAAATCATGCTTCAGCAGACCACGGTGGCCGCCGTTCGGGCGTATTTCCTGCGATTTGTCGAGAGATGGCCAGATGTCAGGTCGCTTGCTGCGGCTGAAGATGCGCATGTCATGGCCGAGTGGGCTGGCCTTGGCTACTACGCACGGGCGCGGAATCTCCTGAAATGCGCCAGGTCGATCGTTCAGGACCACGGCGGTCGGTTTCCCGAAGCGCGTGAAGACTTGCTGCGCCTGTCCGGCATCGGTCCCTATACGGCCGCCGCCGTTTCCGCGATCGCCTTCGACAGGCCCGAGACGGTGGTTGACGGAAACGTGGAACGGGTCATGTCCAGGCTGTTTTCCGTCGAGACGCCTCTTCCCAAGGCAAAGTCCGAACTGGTCGCCATTGCGATGCGGCTGACCCCTGCAGAGCGCCCTGGTGACTACGCACAGGCCGTCATGGATTTGGGGGCCACGATCTGCACTCCGAAATCCCCGGCTTGCGGCGCTTGCCCCTGGTTGGGCTGTTGCCAGGCGATGGCGGCGGGCCGTCAGCAGGAGCTGCCGAAGAGAGCGGCCAAGCCGGCAAAGCCCGTGCGCTACGGCATTGCCTACTTGGCGCGACGCGCGGACGGTGCGTGGTTGGTGCAGACGAGACCGGAAAGAGGCCTTCTCGGAGGCATGCTGGGCTGGCCGGGCACGGAATGGACCACGGACCCGCCGGAGGAGGCGCCGCCGATCCAAGGCGAATGGTGGAATCCAGGCGTCGAGGTGCGGCACGCCTTCACGCACTTCCAGTTGCGTCTCTCGCTGCGCGTGGCGGAGTTGCAGAACGACGCGGAACCTGACCGCGGGCACTTCTTGGCCGACCTGCGCAGGGAGGATCTGCCTTCCGTCATGCGCAAGGCAATGGACGTCGTTGCCAACAGCAAGCCCGAAAAGGCGGCCTGAAAGGCCAAGTGCGCGCGAACCTGTCAGAAGGCATCGCGGCAATCACGCCAAGCGTTTCAGCAGTTCTTCGTGCACGGTATGGCCGCCAGCGATCACCCCGTCCACTTGGCGTGTTCCGCTGTTGAATTCCGGGCTGCGGCCGTTGCGGTCACTGACACGCGCCCCGCTCTCCGTGGCGATGAGAGCGCCAGCTGCGACGTCCCACTCCCATGTCGGGCGAAGCGTCAGCGATGCATCGAAGCTGCCTTCGGCCACAAGTGCCAGGCGATATGCGAACGACGACCGAAAGTGACGCCTTACGTCTGGCGGTCCGCCGGACCAGTACTTGGGACTGAGTCCGATACGCGAACTCAGCAAGGAAGCTCCTTCCAGCCTGTCACGCTGCAACGCCGCGATTGGCGCGCCGTTCAGCGTCGCGCCTGCGCCGGCCGCTGCAAGATAGGTTTCTTCGCGAATCGGCAGAAAGACGCAGGCTGCGACGACCCGACCGTCTTCCGCCACCGCAAGCGAATGCGCCCAGGTGTGTTTCCCGGCAATGAAGGAACGGGTCCCGTCTATGGGATCGATGATGAAGACCCGCTTGGCTGAATGGCGAGCGGGATCGTCCTCGGTTTCCTCGCTGACCCAGCCATAGTCGGGACGCATGTTCAGAAGCCGTTCCTTCAGGTGCCGGTTGACCGCGAGGTCGGCTTCGCTGACCGGACCTTCCTTGCCCTTGTCCCAAACCTGCTGGTCGCCGCGCCAGAAACTGCTCGCGATTTCGCCGGCTTCGCGTGCTGTTTCCTCAAGAAGGTCGAGATCACTTGCCGGCAACGGTCAGGCCCTCGACCAGGAGCGACGGAACGACCCGCCGCAGATGGCGGCGCGCGTCATTTGCAGGGCGTATGGTTCGGAGCATGTCGTGCAGGTTGCCCGCTATGGTGCACTCGTTGACCGGGTAGGCGATCTCGCCGTTCTCGATCCAGAATCCGCTGGCACCGCGTGAGTAGTCCCCGGTCGTAGGGTTTATTGACGTTCCCATCAGCGAAGTGACCATCAGGCCATTCCCCATTTCGCGAATCAGGTCGTCACGGGAATCGCAGCCTTCGGTCAATGCGATGTTCGTAACCGAGGGGGAGGGTGGCGAGGCCGTGCCCCGGGTTGCGCTGGCAGTGCTTTCCATGCCGAGCTTGCGGGCGGTCGCAAGATCAAGCGTCCACCCGTTCAAAATTCCGTGTTCGACGATCTTTCGGGTGCGCGTCGGCAGGCCCTCTGCATCGAATGGCCGAGAACCGGAGACCCTGGGACGGTGCGGATTCTCGGTGATGGACAGCCCGTCGGGCAGGACCTTCTGTCCAAGCCTGTCGCGAAGCCAGGAACTGCCACGCGCAACGGCCGAGCCATTTGCGGCCTGCAGCAGATGGCCGATCAGGCTGCCGGCGATGCGTTCGTCATAGAGGACGGGAAAGGCGCCGGTTTCGGGCTTGCGTGCACCGGCGCGGGCAAGGGCGCGTTCAGCGGCGCGATGTCCGATGTCCTCGGCTTCAGGCAGGTCGGAACGGTGAATTCGGCTTTCGCTGCAATAGTCACGCTCCATTTCGAGGCCCTCGCCGGAAATGGCGACGCAATCGGTGGAGTGAGACGTGTGCTCCCATCCGCCCGAAAATCCGTTGGTAGCAGCAAGATGAAATGCGCTCCGCGCGAATGACGCGGCGGCAACGTCAACCTGCGAGATGCCCTGATGCGAGAGTGCTGCCGCTTCGGCCTGCAGCGCAGTTCTTTCCATTTCCGCCGGAGCAGGCATGTCAGCACCGTCGACCAGGTCCAGCGTGTCCAGGTCCCAGTTCCGTGCAAGCTGATCCGGGTCGGCAAGGCCGATATGAGCGTCTTCTGGCGCAACCCTTGCCATGTCGACGGCACGTTCGGCCATTTCGGTTATCGCTTCAGTGCCGGTATCCGACGAGGCGACGGTGGCCTGGCGCTGGCCGAGAAGCACGCGCAGGCCGATCTCGACGCTCTCGGCGCTTTCCGCATGCTCCAGCGCGCGGTCTCGCACTTCGACCGCAACGGAGTGCCCCTTGATCGCGATGGCATCCGCTGTCTCTGCGCCCGCCCTTGTTGCCGCGTGGAGGAGGGTATCTGTCAGTTTGGCTAGTGAGGTCATGTGTCCGACCTAGTGCGGCAGGCCCCGGGCTTCAAGCAACGCGCATGTTGACATCCTGTCCAGCCTGCCTGATCCACGAGGCAAAAGCACCACGCAGGGCATGCCAATGAAAATGGTTGAAGAGCGCGTTATTGGGGTTCCGCCGGACATCGTCTGGGCGAGCATTCTCGATGCAGAAGTTCTGAAGTCGTGCATTCCGGGTTGCGAGGAATTGTCCGGCAGCCTCGAAGAAGGATTCGAGGCGGTCGTGGTCCAGAAGGTTGGTCCGGTCAAGGCGACTTTCAGGGGCGCGGTTTTTCTCAGGGACATCGATCCGGGGAAGAGCTGTCGACTGGAAGGCGAAGGCAAGGGCGGAGCGGCAGGATTTGCCAAGGGCGGGGCCTTGGTGCGGCTGGAGCCGGACGGCGATGGCACCAAGCTCAGCTATGAAGTGGAGGCGAAGATCGGGGGCAAGCTGGCCCAGCTCGGCAGCAGACTCATCGATTCCGTCGCAAAGAAGCTCGCGGACAGGTTCTTTTCCAGGTTCGAGGAGGCGGTCGTGGCACGGGTTCAGAACTGAGTCCAGGAAGCGCCTGGTCTCGCTCGTCGAGATTCAGGCAAGCGCAAGGGAAAAGTACTTCGCGCGCCTCCTGTCTGCCTTGAATGGATCTACTGAATGCGCTGGTCGTTCACGAGAACGGAGCCATCCTCTCCGGTCTCGATGGTCAGGCCAAAGTCGTCGAGCCCGTCATCGGGCCGCGCAAATGCTTCCACCATGCCGCGGAACGCCAGCGCCTGGAGATCCTGCACGATTCCAATTTCCACCAGCCCGTCGAGAAGCTTGTCCACGCCCGTGACTGCAAAGTTAGCACTGCCGACGGGCCAAGGCACCTCGGATCGCGGGATGAACGCAAAGGCACCGTCTCCCGTGACCTCGACGCCGGCCAGCTTGATCCGGATCTCGTTCAGGTCAAGGGAACGGATTTCGACCGGGGCATGATCCAAATTCATGATTTCGGAGAGATCGCCGTCAAGACTGTCCCGCAGCACGATCACCTTGCCGCTCGCGTCGAGGACGACCGTCACGGGTTCGCGGTCAATCACGCCCTCGGGGTCGAACATCGACCAGAGCTCTTGATCCATCTCGAACCCCTTGACCGCGAAGCGGGCGGCAAAGTCCTGGGGCTCCTGGTCCGGCACGATCGGAATCAGGAACCGAGCGCTCAGTTCCGGCAGCCTGAACTCCGAAAGGGAGTCGAACAAGTCGGAAGCGAAAACGGACAGGACCGCACCACGCGTCGAGCCGCGGTAGTCGATGCCGTTTCGGTCCATCTTGACGAACACGTCGCTAGACGAACTCTCGGACGAAATTTCGAAGTGCTCCGCATTCGGTCCCTCTCCAGTCAGCAAGTAGCGGGCGTGTCCAAGGCTTGCGGAAATGTCGAGCGTGTTTCCATCCAGGATCGCCGCGACAAGGGAATTCTCCAGACTCTGCCACGCAATCTTGCCGGAGGACTGTGCGGCAATGTCGGAAATTTCGAACCGCAGGCTGAATGACTCGTCGTCGCCGAGTTCGTTGACATCCACATGCAACTGGAAGCTGTCCAGGATGTCTTCGCCCCGGAACTCCTCGATTTCAGCGCCACTGATGTCCAAGTTGCTCTCGTAGCCCACCATCTTGATCGATGCGACGATGGGCAGGTCATCGGTCATTTCCGGTTCGATTATGTGAAATTCGTCAATGGTGATCGACGGGACGGCCGTCTCGTAGCGGATCCGGTCCGGCGTGCCGGAGACCACGGTTCGCGCACCGGATTGCCTGACTTTCGCCACAAGCGTGAACTCTTCGCCTTCCGATGTGAGCGTCTGGACCGTCAACGGAGATTCCGGCGGAAAGGTCATGAGGACGGTCCCGTCTTCGCGTTCGGCGAAACTGGCGCCGCCGACAGCAACCAGGAGCGTTCCTTCCTGATCAGGCAGTTCCGCCTCTGCCAGAAATCGATCGACGGTCAGCACGTTCCCTGATCGGCGTTTGCCTCCTGCCCGCACGGTGATGCCGGGTGTCGAGTACACGGACAGACGATTCTCAAGCACCTGGTCCGCAGTCAGTTCGGCGAATGTCGGATTTGCGGCAAGTGCGAGAAAGAGGGAGGCGATCAGGGTTTGTGTCAGGTTCATTGCTGGGTTCCGGCCATAGCGGCAATGCGATCGGGTCGTTCCACGCGGATTTTGCTGGATGAGCCCTTTATGGCTTCTGTCTGCATGACGGGCAAGGCATGCGTTGCTGTCGCCGGCATCAGCGCCTTCCCAGATAGGCGATCCGGAGGAGCGCACGCTCCATCACGGCCATTTCGGGGATTCGTGCCCCGGATCTGAGCTTGAGATCGGTATCGAGCAAAATGGCAAGTGCACGTTCCAGGTTGCGCATGCCCCATCTGGTTGCCTGCCGTTGCAACCGGTCACGGCGCGGGCCGAAAACCGGTGGCCTGAGCTTGGAAGCCCCCGCGCCGGGGCCCCCGGGGTCGGCCGCAACCTGGTGCAGCCTCCGAAAATGCCTGGTGGCGCCAATGCAGAGGCTGACGGGGGTGGTTCCCTGGGCTTCGAGACGCCGCAATACAGGTCCGACCTCGTGGGTCTTGCCGTCCGTCGCGACGTTTAGGACATCGTCGATGCCGGCCTCCACGGAACTGGGGCCGGAAAGTGCGACCTCGTCCGGCGTGAGCGGCGTCTCGTCGCCCGACTTGTAGAGCGCGATCTTTTCAAGAGTCTGTCGAAACTCGCCAGGATCCAGGACGCGCGACAATTCAGTAAGTGACGACATGGCGTCCGCCGAGATGTTCGTGAGTCCCACTGCCTTCAGGGCCGCCTCGGTTTCGGCACGGGACGGCGGGTCGTCGTAGATGCCCGTTGCGTAGGCGTTCTCGTGGCCCTCGAAGATGCCCCGCAGCTTCGAACGTGCGGGCAAGCTGCCTGCAGTGACGATGATCTGGGCATCGCCTTCGGACCAGCCGGCCAGGGCGGCAGCAATCGTGTCGGCCAGCCCGTCGCCCGCGTCCTCGACGTATGCGACGTGGAGGCCGGGGAAGAAGCTCCGCGCCTTCACGGCGTCTGCAAGCAGGGCCGTGTCCTTGCGAAGCTCGGCTGCAGGAATGCGGGTCAGGCGCATTTCGTCCTCGCCGCCAGGTCCGATGAGAGCCTTGATGACTTCCTGACGGCGCAACGCGACCCGCATAGCGTCCGCTCCATAGATCAGCAGACCCGTGGAGGTTTCGTCGGGCTTGGCAAAGTAGGTCGGAGCATTCCGGGTCGAGAGCTTCATGAGTCGCGGGTCAGGACGCTGGTGGCAATAAGATCGGCGAGGATGACCATGAGGCGGCGGCGGGCATCGCGACGGGCGGACGTGGTCGCTACGGTGGTTGATGTCGCGGAGTAGCTGGTGAAGCCGCGTTCGCGGCCGGTTGCGACGGTGGCGCTAGCGTTGTCGGTCAATTGCCAGTCGACCTGGCCCTCGACATTGAAGCGGCTGATTTCCGCACCGGACAGGAAACCGACCGCCGTTTCGTCGATTCGGATCTGCGCGGCCAGGACGAAGTCGGAATCCCGCGGAGTCCCAAGCCGATCCTCAAGCCGGCGGACAAGGGCAGCGCCTTCCTCGTCGGCCGGTGCTAGGACAGCGATTCGGCCTCTCAGGCTGCGAGCGGATCCTCCGGGCCCGTGAATCGGCGCAAAGCCGCAGCTGGCCAGCGCGACGAGCGATAGAATCGCGGCCCTGCGGGTATGACGTGCGCCTGCAGTCCCTGCACCCGGCGAGCGGGCGCGGTGTGCGCAAGATATGCTAGACGACGACATTGACTATTCGGCCAGGCACGACGATCAGCTTTTTCGGCGGGGCACCTGCCAGCGCCCTGACGACAGCTTGATCGGCAAGCACGAGCTTTTCAACCTCGGTATTGTCTGTGTCCTTGGCAACAACGATTTCGGAACGCCGCTTGCCGTTGACCTGGATCGGCAGCGTCACGGAATCCTCAACCAGGTAAGCCTCGTCCGCTTCGGGCCAAGGGGCGTCCGCAACCAGCCCCTCGCCACCCTGCATTGCCCAAACCTCTTCCGCAAGATGAGGTGTCATGGGCGACATGAGTTGAGCCAGGACCTTGATTGCGTCTTGCCTGGCGGAATGCGATGCCCTGGATTTCGCAAGGACGTTCGTGAATGCGTAGAGCTTGGCGATCGACGTGTTGAAGCCAAAGCTCTCGATCCCCATGGTCACGTCGTGGACTGTCCTGTGGAGTTCGCGCAACAGCGTGTCGTCGTCCGATCCGGTGTCCTTGCCTGCGGTAATTTCCGCCGAGATTCGGTGAATCCGCGCAAGATGCTTGTGTGCAGCCTCAGCCCCGGCGGCGGTCCACTCCACGTCGCGCTCGGGCGGCGAGTCGCTCAGAACGAACCAGCGTGCCGTGTCGGCGCCGTACCGGTCAATGATGTCGACCGGGTCGACCACGTTCTTTTTGGACTTGGACATCTTTGCCGAAGGAATGATATCGACCTCGCTGCCGTCCGTCAGGTAGGCCTTTCCATCCCTCAGTTCCACGTCTTCCGGGTAATGATAGATCCTGCGACCGCTTGCATCCCGGGTCTGGTAGATGGCGTGCGTCACCATGCCCTGCGTGAACAGTGCGTCGAAAGGCTCGATGGCCGACTTCGGCAAGTGACCGCAGATATGCATGGCCCGGGCGAAGAAGCGGGAATACAGCAGGTGGAGAATCGCGTGCTCGATGCCGCCGATGTACTGGTCGACATTCATCCAGTAGGCAGCCTCGTCCATGTCCGCCGGAGTCTTGGCCCTAGGTGCCGTGAAGCGGACGAAGTACCAGGATGAATCGACGAACGTGTCCATGGTGTCGGTCTCGCGCTTGGCTGGCTTTCCACAGTTGGGGCACGCGGCGTCGTGCCAGGTCGGATGGCGCCTGAGCGGGTTGCCCGGTTCATCGAAGCTCACGTCTTCGGGAAGGAGAACCGGCAGGTTTTCCTTCTTCTCTGGCACGGTGCCGCAGTCATCGCAGTGGACAACCGGAATCGGGCAGCCCCAGTAGCGCTGGCGGGACAGGCCCCAGTCGCGCAGGCGGTATTGCACGACTCCCTCGCCCCAGCCATTCTCTTCGGCGAAGTCGATCGTGGCGTCGATTGCTTCCTGCCCCGTCGCGACATCGATTCCCGTGAAATGGCCGATCCACTTGACGCGTTCTGTCTTCGGCGGAACGAAGGCCGTGTCTTCGACCGGTTGCGGGTTGTCGAGGGAAAGGAACGTGTCGATGACCGGCAGATCGTATTTTCGGCAGAAGTCGAGGTCGCGCTGGTCGTGCGCGGGGGAGCCGAAGATCGCGCCGGTGCCATAATCCATGAGAATGAAGTTTGCGATCCAGACTGGAAGTTCCCAATTCGGGTCCAGCGGGTGCTTCACGGCAAGCCCCGTGTCCAAGCCGAGCTTTTCCGCCTTCTCGAGCGCCTCTTCTGTTGCGCCGCCTTTCTGGCAGGCCACGCGAAAGGTCTCCACCTCGGGGTTGTCTTCTGCCAGTTTCCTCGCCAGCGGGTGGTCAGGGGAAACGCCGATGAAGGAGGCTCCCAGGAGCGTGTCGGGGCGTGTCGTGTACACCTCGATGGCGTCGCCGCCATCGGTGCGCTCGAACGAGAGTCGCAGGCCGCGCGACTTGCCGATCCAGTTCTGCTGCATCAGCTTGACCTTCGCCGGCCAGTCATCCAGCCCGTCAATGGCGTCCAGCAGTTCCTCCGAGAAATCGCTGATCCGGAAGAACCACTGCGTGAGTTCGCGTCGCTCCACGTCGGCCCCTGAGCGCCAGCCCTTGCCGTCGATGACCTGCTCGTTGGCCAGAACGGTCATGTCGACCGGATCCCAGTTCACCGTCGCGCTCTTGCGGTACGCGAGGCCCTCTTTCATGAAATCAATGAACATGGATTGCTGCTGACCGTAATATTCCGGGTCGCAGGTGGCGAATTCACGGGACCAGTCTATGGAGAGCCCGAGAGGCTTCAGCTGTTCACGCATGGTGTCGATGTTGCCGTAGGTCCAGTCTCTTGGGTGACCTCCCGAGGCCATGGCCGCGTTTTCGGCCGGCATGCCGAACGCATCCCAGCCCATGGGGTGCAGGACGCTGTGGCCGGTTGCCCGCTTGTAGCGCGCGATGACGTCACCCATGGTGTAGTTCCGCACATGCCCGATGTGGATGCGCCCCGAGGGATAGGGGAACATCTCGAGCACGTAATACTTCGGCCTGCCTTTCTCACGGGCGGCCAGGAAGGTCTCAGCCTCTTGCCAGCGGGCCTGCCATTTCGGTTCGATGGTATTCGTGTCGTAGCCGGACATGTGCCAACCTCGGGCTTCGTGCATCGCCTGATTATTCCGGGCCGCGATCAAGGTCTAGGGAGCAATGACCGCGTGCGCGTCCGGCCTCGCGGCAACTGGGGGGTCGTCAAAGGCCCCGGTCCTGAACCCGGAGCTGGCGCGCGCGAGTGAGGATGGCGTTCTCGACGGTGCGCACGGTTTCCGACGGCGCAGGACCAGAACGGGTCAAGAGCGCGATCTTCAGCGAGCGGGCATCAAGTGCAGGGTCACGCACGATGATGGTCGCGCGGTAGGCGCGGTTGCCGCCCGGCGGCGTGCCGTAGCCGGTCACGATCACGCCCGAGAAGGGGTCGGCGGATTCGACCGGAAGGAAGCTCAGGATTTCGAGGGAAGCGTTCCAGATGTACTTGTTGACCTCGAGCGTCGTATTCGGGTCGTCGATGTTGGTAAAGAGGTCCCAGATGGTCTCCCGGCGCTCTTCCTCGGGGGCGGAAACCGCAGACCCGCTGCTGGTCTCGCTTTGGTCCGAGCCGCAACCGGACAGGATCACTGCAACGATCGTCAGCAAAGGGGCGAATCGACTAGGTCTCATTCTTTGGCCATCCATGCAGAAAGGGGCGCGCTGCCACCGGATCCCAAGCATGAGTAACCGAGAGACCGTGACGGCTCAAGGGATTTCGAGTGCAGGGATGCCGCTCGGCCATCGCCAGCCCGCATGTGCAGGGAACAGGCGCTGCCAGGAAGTGCTGAACGAGCCGGTTTCGCGCCACTTGCATTGGACAGCACAATGGCCCTTCGGTCGACCCGCCCGACGTGCCTTCCGCTCCTCGACATCACGCGGGCTCGAACATAGTCTCGCGGCAAGTTTCCGGAAACGCCGCATGTCACCTTCCCGACCCCAGCCTGCTGACCGCGCTTTCGCGTATGAAGCCGGAATCAGGCTTCTCGCGGAGAAGAAGTTCCGTGAGGCCCTGGCGGAATTCCTGGGTGTCGCCGCGGACGGCCCTGAGCACGCCGATGCGAGCTTCCAAGTGGCGCGTCTTCTGCTCAGGACCCTCCGCTTCAAGGACTCCATCGCGTGGTTCCGTCATGCCGCCGCCCTGCAGCCTGATACCGAACAGGTATGGCAAGGATGGGCGGAAGCGGTCGCCCTCGGCGGCAGCAAGGCCGACAGGCGAGAGTTCCTTGCCGCCCTGAAGGCCGCTCCCATCAGCCCGCAGGTTCGCGCCCGGCTGCACGACAGGTTCGGGTCGCTGCGCAAGGCGTCGCGCCCGCATTTGGGGGGCGTGCCTTCCAAGGTAATTGCCGGGCTGGCTGCCGGTCTCCGTTCCGGTGACGCGGCGGCGGTCGAGGCAAAGGCCGAAGCGCTTCTGCGCAAGGCTCCGCGCTCCGCCGTGGTTGCCTGCATCCTCGCCGAGGCACTGGCCTCTCAGGACCGGTCAGAAGACGCCCTCGCCAGCTATCAGCGCGCCATCAAGCTGGATCCGGACTACGCCGAGGCCTACGGTGGCGCTGGCCGGGTCCTGTTCAACGCGGGCCGAATGCGCGACGCGGCGAAGGCCCTGAGGCCCGCAGTGATCCTTGCGCCCGACGGTGTGCCTGGACTGGCGGGATTGGGAGCGTCGCTTTCAAGGCTCGGCCATCACCAAGCGGCCATTGTCCTCCTGGAACGGGCGTCCCGGCTGGACCGCAAGGATGCCCGCCTTTTTATCGAGCTCGGGGATGCCTGTGCCCGCCATGGCGATCACGACGCTGCCGTCGAGGCTTACGCGCATGCGATCACGCTTGCGGCAAGGAGCAGGAAAGGCGTTTCGGTCGGTCTGCGTCTTGCCTTTGCGGATGCGCTTGAGAATGTCCAGAGGTCTGCAGACGCGCTGGCCGAGATCGACCAGGTCCTGAAACTCGAGCCATCGCATGCCGGGGCGCTCATGTTCAAGGCCTCGATGCTGCAGACACGAGGCGACTTCGACGTGGCGCATGATCTTTTTCGGAGTGTCATCGAGCAGCACTCCACGAATGGCGATGCCTATCGCCGCCTCATGATCAGCCACAGGGCCACCGGGGACGATCCGATTGTCGACGAAATGATCGATCTGTTCGAGCGAAAGGACATCGGCGACGAGGATCGCATGAACATCGGATTCGCCATCGCCAAGGCACTTGAGGACACCCGTGACGACGCGCGCGTCTTCCGGTTTCTCGGCGAGGCGAACCGGATTGCTGACGGGCTGTCCAGCGTCTCCGCAGAACAGAGATTCTCCGAAATCGTGGAGTGTCGCGAGGCCTATGGAAGGATTGATTTCACAAGGACGCGCGCAGCTGCCGAGAACAGTTTCGCACCGATTTTCGTGACCGGGCTGCCCCGATCCGGCACGACGCTTGTCGAGCAGATCATAGCCGCGCATTCGGACGTCGAGAGCGGAGGTGAACTCGGATTTGCGTCCTATTTCTGCCGCGCGCTGCAGGTCGATAGACCGGGCAGGCCCGGTGGTGATCCCGACCCGGATGTCGTTGCCGGCATCGGCCGGGACTACACGAAGGCCATTGGGCGGCGGTTTCCCGGCGCAGGTCACGTGACCGACAAGTCCATCTACACGTTCGAGCACATCGGAGCCCTGAAGCTGGCATTGCCGAACGCGCGTTTCGTGGTGGTGCGACGGGATCCGAGGGACAACCTGTTCTCGATCTACAAGAGCCGGTTTGCCCAGGGCACGCACGGTTACGCCTATGACCTCGAAAGGCTTGCGCGGTACTACGACGAATTCGAATGCATGATCGGCCTCTGGCGCGAGCGCGTGCCGGACTGGTTTCATGAAGTGTCTTACGAGACGCTGGTCGCGAATCCGGAAGAAGAGACCAGAAGACTGATCACGGCTTGCGGGCTTGATTGGGAGGACGCGTGCCTGAACTTTCACGAACGCACTGGCCGGGTGCAGACGCTCAGCGTCTTCCAGGTACGTCAACCCATCACGAGCGCGTCGGTGAAGGGCTGGCGGAGATTCGAAGCGGACTTGAAACCGATGATCGACATACTGAGAGAGGACGGCCATGTCGTTGACTGAAGCCAGAACGCGGATAGCCCGTGCCGCCGATGCCCACGGTCGCGATGTTGCCGACATTTCGCTGATCGCAGTTTCAAAACTTCAGCCGCTTGATCGCATCGAGGCGGTGCTTGGACACGGACATCGCGTCTTCGGCGAGAACCGGCTGCAGGAAGCCCAGGGAAAGTGGCCGGCCTTCCTCGAGCGCTTCCCGGACGTTGAATTGCACCTTGTTGGCGCGCTGCAGACCAACAAGGTGCGGGCCGCCATGGCGCTGTTTGATGCCATCCACGTGGTTGATCGCCTGAAACTCGCCACGACGATCGCCCGGATTGCGGGCGAGACCGGTTCTTGCCCTGACCTGTTCGTCCAGGTGAACACCGGCAACGAACCTCAGAAGGCCGGCGTTGCCGTCGACGACGCGGACGAACTGGTTGCGGGATGCAGGGCGCTCGACTTGCCGCTAAAGGGGCTCATGTGCCTGCCACCTGTCGACGAGCCTCCCAGCCTGCACTTCGCGCTCCTGAAGAAAATTGCGGATCGCAACGATCTGCCTGGCCTTTCGATGGGAATGAGCGGCGACTTGGAGGAGGCGATCGCGCAAGGGGCCACCCATGTTCGCGTGGGTTCCGCAGTTTTCGGGGCGCGGGACAACGGTTGAGGCAAGCGAGTTCTTCGAATTGAGCTTGGTCAATGCAGGGCATCTTGCTTCCCGGATGGCACAGGAGACAGCGCGCGGCCGGACGCAAGCGAAGCGGAAGGAGGAGGACCCTATATCGAATAGTCACTTCGTGTCTCCCGTTGAGTTATGTGGTTGACTGCAATGGCGGAACAATGCACTTTCATTGACAGCCGGAAGGGCGGGTTTCCCGCCGATCTTCGACACGGAATTGCGCGACAATGTTGCGCGGTTGACTGACCGCAATGCGGGAACAGGACGAGGCGTCCGGGATTGGCGCATCTGCACGGCGAGGGGCGTTCGGGTTGCCGACCCCGACGAGCCGTGAAATCAGTTCGGGAGCCACGATGTGACTTTCGGATATAATTCCCATTAGGCTTGGGGCGGAACGATCAGCCTCGCACCAAGCGGGAGATGACGGGCGATCCATGTGAGATGATCGGGCCGAAGCGCAATGCAGCCTTCCGTGGGGCAACCTGCCCGTCGCCAGCAATGCGCAAAGATCGCCGAGCCTGCACCCGGCATTGCATCCGGCCAGTTCCAATCCGTCAGCAACACCAGGTCGTAGAGCCGGTCTGAACGCCAAAGCCGCTCATGGGACGCTCCAAAGGGCGCCCGTACCATGTGATTGTAGGCTGGGTGTCCGGTATCGTCGCACCAACAGTCATCGGTGCGGATCGCTCTGGCCCAGGGCGCAGGTCTCGCCATCCGGTCGGAACGGTAAAGCATGCCGACAATCCGATGAATGCCCGCAGGCGTGCCG
The DNA here is from genome assembly GCA_022819605.1 of Silicimonas sp. GTDB lineage: Bacteria > Pseudomonadota > Alphaproteobacteria > Rhodobacterales > Rhodobacteraceae > JAJEFO01. The sequence goes on from JAJEGW010000192.1 coordinate 98,018, forward strand.
CCGTCTCCTTCGCGCTTTTCCGCGACCACGCCATTGCGGCCAATGGTACAGGGAAAGCGCCGCTTCCGGAACCACAGCCCGGATCGGGAAAGAGCAAGATCGGCAGGCCTGCCGCCGCGCGCTCCTGGGAACACTCGTCCGAAGCGATGTCCTTTCGATCCGAGTTCCGTCGCCTTGGTCGGGTCGATCACAGAAGGTGTCCCGACTTTCTGGCCTTGACGTCAAGGTAGCCGGCATTTTCGGCGGTTTTCCCGACCCAAAGTGGAACCCGCTCAACGACCTCGATTCCCTGCGTCTTCATCATTTCTACCTTGGCCGGGTTGTTGGTCAGAAGGCGCACGGAGGAAAATCCAAGTCGCTTCAGAATGTCGGCTCCCGTGCGAAAGTCGCGCTCGTCATCCTCGAATCCAAGGCGGTGATTGGCCTCAACCGTGTCAAACCCCTGGTCCTGCAAACTGTAGGCCCTCATCTTGTTGGCTAGGCCGATGCCGCGACCTTCTTGATGGAGATAGAGCAGAATGCCCGAGCCTTCTTCCTGCATCTGCTTGAGGGCGGCATGCAACTGTGCCCCGCAATCGCACTTCAGGGATCCAAGGACATCGCCGGTGAAGCAAGCTGAATGCAGTCTCGTCAGCACCGGGGCGTCCCGCGCCGGCTTCCCGATTTCGGCTGCCACGTGATCCTCGCCGCCATCACGTGGCCGGAACACGTGCACGCGGCCTTGTTCGGCGAGGGTCATAGGCACCCGGCCTGAGACGACCTCCTCATGTGTTGCTGGCGCTGCCAGGAATTCATCAAGGCCGTTCGTGTCCAGCACCGTCAGTTCCTCGGGCGGCGCATCGTCGAGGTCAGTCACTATGGCTGCGGGGAGAAGTCTTGCGGACTTGACCAATTGGAGAGCGATCCCGTGAATGCGGGCCGAGCCGTCCCGTTCCGAAATGAAGGGCCCCTTCATTGGGCTTGAGAGATCGTCCTGCGGATCGGCAACCGATGCTACCCAGGCTGCAGTCGCGTCGTCGGGCAGGCGAAGCCGTGCAAGGTCGCCGTCATAGGCCCGCGCGCTCAGCGTTTCCGCGCGGCGGGCGGTAATCACCAAGACAGAGGCACCGTGCCTCATGACATCCGAGAGCCTGACGGAGTCAACTCCGTCGGCTGCGAGAACCAGAGCACTCGACGTGTCGGTGGCAAGCACGACCGGCAGACCCAGCCGCAAGTCGGTACGTGCTCGCGCAATGCGTTCATGGATGCTCGGTTTCAGTGACATCGGTGTCCGCTGCCGTTCAGGTTTTCCACCTGACCTGTTTCCGCGATTTTTTGAAACAATTCTACTGCCCGCGACACGTCCCGGTGAAAAATTGCAGCATTTCTTGCAAGGTGAGTGGAGCCTTCGCATTTCCTTTCTGGTAGGCGGTGGAGGACGAAATGCCCCAGAACCTGAAAAAAATCTTGCTGGTGGATGACGATGATGACCTGCGCGAGGCGCTTGGCGAACAACTGATTCTGACCGAAGACTTCGACGTCTTCGAGGCCGTGAACGGCGCGGAAGCCACGCTGAAGGTCAAGCAGGCAATTTACGATCTGGTGATTCTGGACGTTGGGCTGCCTGACACGGACGGCCGCGAGCTTTGCCGCGTGTTGAGAAAGCAGGGCGTCAAGTGTCCGATTCTCATGCTGACGGGTCACGACACCGATGCCGATACGATCCTTGGTCTTGATGCCGGTGCCAATGACTATGTCACGAAGCCGTTCAAGTTTCCCGTGTTGCTTGCGCGGATTCGCGCGCAGCTCAGGCAGCACGAACAGTCCGAGGATGCAGTGTTTCAGCTTGGCCCCTACACGTTCCGGCCCGCCCTGAAGATGTTGCTCACCGAGGACGAGAAGAAGATTCGCCTGACCGAAAAGGAAACGAACATCCTGAAGTTTCTCTATCGAGCCCCGGACGGGGTCGTGGCGCGCGACGTGCTTCTCCACGAGGTATGGGGATACAATGCCGGCGTCACGACGCATACGCTGGAAACACATATCTACCGCTTGCGGCAGAAAATCGAACCCGAACCATCGAATGCACGCTTGCTGATAACCGAGTCCGGCGGATATCGACTGGTCGCCTGAACGGTGCGGGAGTCCCTGCCGGCGCGACGGCGCAATTGAGGTGTCCGCGGCATCGAATGTGAAACTGCGCGTGGCAACAGGCCCTGCGCTTGGCGCGCGCCTCGCTAAACGCTTGCCGCCGCAATTGGCCAAGTCTAGTGTCCAAGCGCCAGGAACTCAGGTGTTTCATGTTGATTGGCATCCTGCAATGCGGCCACTTTCCGACCGCAGACGGCTACGCGGACCGCACCTACACGGACCTTTATTCAAGCGTCCTCGCCGGTCATGGACTGACGTTTCGGACCTGGAGCGTGGTCGACATGGAATTCCCGGATTCCGTCAGTGATGCCGAAGGCTGGCTGCTGACAGGCTCCATTCACGGGGCCTATGATGACCAGCCTTTCATCCCGCCCTTGGAAGACTTCATCCGCAATGCCCGCACGGACGGTGTCCCTACGGTGGGGATTTGTTTCGGACACCAGATCATCGCGCAGGCGCTCGGAGGACGGGTCGAAAAGTTCTCCGGCGGGTGGTCGATCGGCCGCGTCGAATACGATTTCGAAGGCGAGACCATTGCCCTGAACGCATGGCATCAGGACCAAGTGGTCAGGAAGCCAGACGTTGCCCGCACCGTAGCCACGGCGGATGACTGCGAATATGCTGGCTTGGCATACGGAAACTGGGCCCTGACCGTTCAACCCCACCCGGAATTCGACGACGATGCGGTTCGCATGCTCTTGGGCCATCGTGCGCCGGGCGTGGTTCCGGAAGACCGCATGGAACAGGCGTGCAAAGGGCTTGACCTTCCGGTGTCGTCGGCAATGTTCGGGGCTAGGATGGCGCAGTTTCTGAAGGACGCCCGCAGTTGACCGGCCCAGCGTCCCTTTGCAATGCGCGCGCGTGTCCCCGCGTTCACTTAAAGGACTGAAGGCTGACTCGTTCCGGTACGGCATCGTCCAGAATGCGCACGTCGATCACTGACGTTTTGTCGCCGCGCATCGCGTCGGCAAGAGCTTGGTCCAATGCACCGCTGTTCTCGACCCGTATGCCAGTGCAGCCGAACGCGCGCGCAATTTCGGCATAGTCCAGCTCGGTGAACTCGGTGGAAATGTAGCGGCTGTCGAAGAAGAGCCTCTGGTTGTCCTTGATGAAATGCATGTTCGAATTGTTCATGACGACGACGGTCAGGTTGGCGCCGCTGCGCACGGCTGTCTCCAGCTCCTGGACGACCATGGCGAATCCGCCGTCTCCGGTCAGGCAGACGACTTTCTGGTCCGGCGTCGCCAATGCGCGCGAGATGGCGGCAGGCAACCCATAGCCCATCACGCCGAAGCCGCGCGGCCCCAGGTAGTTTCTCCCCGGACTCTGCACCTCGAAATACTGGCCGCCCCAGATCTGGTTGAACCCGGAATCACAGACAAGAACGTCGTCGTCCTGCATGGCATCCCGCATCGCGCGGATCACCTGAATCGGGTGAACCGGCCTGGCGTCGCGATCCTGGGCAAGCGGTGACTCGATGCCCTTCTCCTTTCGCCAATTCGCGGCAACGGCGGAAACGGCGTCGCGCTGTGTCGTCTTGGGCGTGACACGAAGGTCGGATCTGAGAAGGCCGAGCATCTCCTGCAAGACGGCCTTGATGTCGCCTGTCAGTGCCAGCTCAACCGCGTAGTTGCGGCCGATCTGGGTTGGCTCGATGTCGATCTGAACAAGTCGCGTCTTCCTGTCAGGAATGCGCCAGGCTGCCGTGCCGACATTGTTGAAGCGAGTCCCCAGAGCCAGCCCAAAGTCCGCTTGAAGGACGTATTCGTTTGACGCCGGCCTCCCGAGGAGGCCGTAGGGTCCGAGGCTGAGGGGATGGTTTTCGGGCAGCGTGCCCTTGCCCATGTAGGACGTCGCCACCGGCATGTCGAGCAGTTCGGCGAGCTCCCTGACTTCATCCATCGCGCCCGAGGCCATCACGCCGCCGCCGCCTAGGATGATCGGTCGCCTGGCGGACAGAATTGCGTCGACAGCGGCGGAAATCTCGTGCTGGGGCGGCGTCGGTCGATACGCCGGCCACCTGGCGTAGCGCGTGTCGACTTCGAGTTCTTCTTCGGCGAATTCGTGAGTCGCCCGCAGCGTCGTAATCGGGAAGCTCAGAAGCACGGGGCCGGGTCGTCCGGTGGTTGCGATCTGGAAGGCCCGCTTCACGAATTCCGGAATTCGCTCGACATGATCCACCGAGAAGACACTCTTGGTGATCGCGCGAAAGAGCGTTGTCTGGTCGATCTCCTGAAACGATTCGCGACCCCGCCAGTCCGCTCGAACGTCAGAGACGATGGCCACGACGGGAATGCCCGAGAGAAAGGATTCCGAGATGCCGCTGACCAGGTTGGTGGCACCCGGCCCGACCGTGGCGTCGCAGACACCGACCTTGCTGGTAGCACGTGCATGGGAATCGGCCATCTTTGCAGCAGCCTGTTCGTGCCGCACCAGAACATGGCGGATGTCATTGCGGCGGAAGATTGCATCGTGAATGTGGGTTTGCTCGCCCGGCAGACCGAACATCGTGTCAACGTTGAACCGGCGAAGCATCTCAACGATCGCCTCGCCGCCATTCATCGCCCTCGCGCCTTCGTTTGGCATGGCCCGCTCCTTAGCGCTTGAATTGCGACGGTTCCATCGGTGCCTTCACGGTCCGACATAAAGGTCGCCATTGATCAGAACATCTGGCGCATCAGGTGACAGCGCAAATGGATTCAACTGCGCCGCGACGGCTTCGGTATCGGCGCGGTCATGCGCGACTTGGCTTATGCGTTCGTGTTCGGCCGCCAGCGCCTCTCCAAGCGCGATGTTCAGGTCGACAAGCGTGACCCGCATGCCCTGGTCCAGGAACGTGTTCGCGATGCCGAGGCCGATCTCACAGCGCCCGCCGGTAATGAGGACGTGATCTCTCCGGAATTCCAACGGATGCTCCCTGTCAACTCGGTCCGGCCCGTGCGGGCCACGTTGCCGATGAACGTCTCGCATTGGACCGCGACGTGGACTTGCCTTGTTCAGGCAACCTCGATCGCGTTCGGCAGGAGCACCCTTTCAAGATGCTCCTTCGCCTCGGCGTGGGTTATCCAGTCCGGCGGCGGGAAATCCGCCGCCATCTCCCAATCATCCCCGCTCGCTTCCATGTGGCCTGCTATCCGGGCGTCAAACTCGTCCATCAACGATTGATGCGCCGGATCATCCACCAGGTTGTTCTGTTCATGGTAGTCTGCGCGCTCGTCAAACAGCAGCACGCGCTCGCCCTTGTGGCGCATGTAGAGCCAGTCCTTGGTGCGTATTCCGCGCTCGGCAAAGGGCGCAAACTCGTGCGGGTTGGCACCCGATTGGGTAAAGACCTGGTACCAGATCGCATCGCGCGCCTCGGTTGCTTCGCCATCAAGAACGGGAAGGTAGCTTTGGCCATCGATGTCCTCGGGCAAGTCCGCCCCAACGATGTCGAGGATCGTCGGCATCATGTCAGGGCCGACATCGACCAGCGCCTCGGTCTTCTGCGGCTTAAACCGTGCGACGCAACGGACGATCAACGGCACGTGCATGGCAGCCCGGTAAGCCGAGTTCTTGATCCCGCAGTAGTGACCGTGCTGACCGCACATGTCGCCGTGATCGCTGAAGAACAGCACGACCGTGTCATCCGCGACATCCTGGCGATCAAGTTCGTTCAGGATTCGTCCGACGTTCCAGTCTATGTTGTGGATCATGCCATAGTACTCGGCGATGAACTGGCGAATTTCGGCCTCCGTTTCCGGCTCTCCAACGGGTTTGGTGTCGTAGGCCGCGTGGCTCGCGTGTCCCGAGCGCGGATCTCCGTTGCACCAGACCTCGTTTCGAATTCTCTGAAACTTGCGCTGCAGTTCCATGTCGGGAACACCCGCCGGCAGTGGCACATCGTCGGGGCTGTAGACCTTGCGCAGGTAGTCCGGCATGTCCATCGGGAAGTGCGGGGGACCGTAGCTCACGTACCCGATCCAGGGCTTGCCGTCCTTGGCGGTCGTCGCATCGGCAATGAATTCGATCAGCTGATCGGTCTGGTAGTCCGGCTCATAGCGCTTGGAATGATAGGCCTGGCCATCGTCATCATAGTAGATCGACGACATGTACTCGTGTCCGCGATTGAAGCCAATGAAGTGATCCCAGCCAAATCGGCGATCGGGCGGCACGAAGCCGGGCTTGGGCCCGCCTTCGAGATGCCACTTTCCGATGTACCCGGTCCGATAGCCGGCATCCTTCATGAGTTCGGCAAGGAAGACCTGATCGCCACGCAGCGGAAAGTGGTTTTGAACCATCCCGTGCCCCTGGGCGTATTTTCCCGTCATTACGGAGGCACGGAACGGACAGCAGAGCGGGTACGACGCATAGGCCTCGGTGAACTGAACCCCTTCGCTTGCCAGCCTGTCGATATGCGGCGTCTTTATGGTCGAATTGCCTGCGCACCCCATCGCGTCGTACCGCATCTGGTCGGCATAGATCAGGAGGATGTTTGGTTTCCTTCTCATGGGTCCTCGACCTTCCCAGCCATGCGGCTTCTCACCCAGGTTGAGATCGGTCCCCAAAGGATTGTCAGTGCCAGGGCGGCATAGATTCCGAGACCGATGGGGGTGTTGAAGAATTCCGCAGTGCTGCCATCCGCGATCGTGATGGACTGGCGCAGGGAGTTTTCCAGGATCGGGCCAAGCACGAAGCCGATGGAAAGCGGGGCAATGGAATAGCCCAGTTTCCTGACGACGTAGCCCAGCACTCCGGCGGCCAACAGGACACCGACGTTGAAGAGACTGTTCGAGACCGCGTAGATGCCGGTGAAGCTCAGCAGGAGCACGGTCGGCACGATCACTGTCATCGGAACCTTGATGAGCATCGCGGCGAAGCGGATCGCGAACAGGCCGATGAACAGCAACAGGATGTTGATGAGGAAGAGACCGAGGAACAGGGAGTACATGATGTCGGGGCGTTCGTCAAAGAGCGTCGGTCCCGGTGCCAGGCCCTGAATCAGGAACGCGCCCAGCAGGACGGCTGCGGCCGGGCTGCCCGGAACGCCAAGTGTCAGTGTCGGAACCAGCGCACCGCCGACGGTCGCGTTGTTCGCCGTTTCGGGAGCAACGATGCCCTCGGGAATGCCTGTACCGAACTTTTCCGGCTCCTTGGAGCGACGCTTCTCTTCCGAATAGGCAAAGAACGCACCGACCGCGGCGCCCTCTCCGGGGATGATTCCGATAATCGTGCCCAGGAGCGAAGATCGCGCCAGATTGCCCTTGAGCTTGGACAAGGTCTTCATGCCCGGGATCTTCACGGTCAGGCTGGTCTTGTCGAATTCAATGCGTTTCAGCGCTTTTTCCGCCCCGATCAATACCTCGGACACCGCGAAAATTCCGACGAGAAACGGAACCAGCGGTATGCCTTCATACAAGTGATAGGTTCCGAACGTGTAGCGTTCCGCGCCATTCAACTCATCCAGTCCCCAGGTCGTCAGAAAGATGCCCAGACCGCCGACAAGCAATCCCTTGAAGAGGTTCGCGCCCGCAACGCGGACAACGACGACCAGTCCGAAAACGGAGATGGCCAGAAATTCCCGTGGCCCGAACTTGATCGCGACTTGAGCAAGCACGGGCGCGATGAAGGTCAGACAGACAACGCTTACAAGCCCGCCGATGATGCTGCCTGTCAGCGAAAGTCCCAACGCTTCGCCGCCTCGCCCCTGCTTGTACATCGCGTGCCCGTCCATGACGGTCGCGATCGCGGCCCCGGTTCCCGGAATGCCGACAGCAATCGCCGATATTGACCCTCCGTAAATCGCGGCATTGTAGATCGCGAGAAGCAGGATCAGCGACGGAACCGCTTCCATGTAGAACGTGAAAGGCAATGCCAGCGCGATCGCGATCGGCGGCCCGAGACCGGGAAGAATTCCGATGACCAGTCCTAGGAGTATTCCGACCACCAGCAGGATCATGGTGAACGGATCAAACAGGTTCGCAAACGCGACCCCTACTGCAGCAACGTCAAACACTAGAGCTGCGTCCCGAGCAACTGGGTGAAGACCAGATAGACGCCGACCGCCAGCACCAGGACGACGCCGTAGATGACCGGGTTGCGCACGCCCATCGCCAAGCAAAGGAGCGGCCCGGATATCAGCGCCATCACGACGTAGCCGAAGTTGAGCCAGACAACGTAACCGACCACTGCCGCAGCCAGCGCAAGCAGACCGCGTCTGGCCTCGGCGGATGAAGCGAACACGGTTTGACCTTCATCTCCTGCCTCGCCCCTCGAGGCGTAGACATAGAGTACAACTGCTGCGCAAAGTGCCGTGAATCCCAGCAGGAGTTGCGGGAAGAACCTCGATGGAAGTCCGGAACTGGCCAGCAGTCCGGCGGCCTCGAACCCCTGCGCGACCACTGCAAAATAGGCGCAGGCAACGATGACCAGGATTGCAAAGACAATGTTCGCCAATCTCTGGGTCAGCATTGGCCTGTCTCCCGTGCGTGCGGAAAATGGAACGGGCGCCGCAAAATGGCAGCGCCCGCACCTGTTCGGCAAATGCACATCACTTGTGCAGCAGTCCTAGCCCGTCAAGGATCGGCGAATACAGGTCGATGCCGGACTGCAGCAGCATCCCGACATCCTCGGTGCCATGCACGAACTGCCAGTCGATGCCCGGAGGCAGCTTGGAGATGAACTCGTCCGTGCCCAGCACTGCAGTTGCGGCAATCAGCTTGTCGACGATCTCCTGGGGCGTCCCGGCCTTTACGGCCCAGCCACCGTGTACCCAAACGCCGGCTTCCTTGCCCGGGAATGCTTCGCCAATTGTGCGGACGCCAGGCAGATGCTGTTCAAAGTACGGCTGGCGGTTGTTGTCCAGGATGATCAGTGGACGAATCTCGTTCTTGAACGCGTTGATCGTCGCGATCTGTCCGACCCCAACGTCAACTTGGCCGCCAATCAGGCCGGTCATGGTTGCCGGAACGGTCTTCAGAGCGATGGTCTTGAATTCCAGACCGAACTCGGACGCCAGCTGAACCGCGCTCAGGTTTGGCGGCGCGCCGAGGTTGTTGACTCCAATGCTGAGCTTTTCGCTCCTTGCGGCTTCAAGAAAGTCCTCGAACGTCTGGAGCGGACTGTCAGCCCGCACATAGAGCGCATTGGATGCAGCTTGGCCCGCATAGAACGCAATGAAGTCCTCCATCGGGCTGTAAGGCACTTCTCGCGTCAGCGGAACAACCATGAAACTCGGAGGCGACCACTGAAAGATGGTGTAGCCGTCTGCGTCCTCTTCAAGCACGCTCATGGTCGCAGGAATGTGCGCGCCGCCTGGCTTGTTCACGACGTTGATCGGCACGCCCAGTTCCGCGCTGACGGCCTCGGCCGTCACGCGCGCGCCGATGTCTGCGTTGCCTCCCGCAGCGAACGACACGACCAGCGTAATCGGCTTTTCCGGGTATTCGGCCAGCGCGACGCCGGTGCTGAGGCCCAGCGCAACCGCGGCGGCTGCGGCCATTTTGATAAGGTTCATGTTGAAGCTCTCCCTTGCTTTCCTCTTTTGACTCATTGGTCGAGACGTACGTACCTTTGTTGTGCATACGCGAAATGTCAAGCCAGAAGTCCGCCCGTGCGCTCATGCGGATCCGGCGGGGTTGTCAGTCGTGAACTCGATCTCCAGTTCAAGCAGGTCACAGGGATAGAACAGCTTCGCCGAGTAGATCAGTGCCCCGTGCTCGTCGAAGAATTCCCTGAACACCTTGAAGACAGCCGAATTCACCTTGATCCCGAGTGCCTTCGCGAGCCCGAAATCGGCGTAGGAGACCGTGATTCTCTGACGCGCCTTCGCGATGTCCACGCCAAGGTCGCGCAGGACCGCGACGACGATCTCCTGCATGAATCGATCTGGTGCGCGTTCATAGACTTGGTCATCAAGCTGGATGTCGACCTGGCAAAATGGCTTGCCGCCCCGCGCATGAATGCGGCGCATGCAACGAAAATACCTTCCGTCATTGAACTTCTCTATGGTTGCGTCGCCCTTGCGCACCGAGACTTCGAGCTGGTCCACCATTGCATGGATCTCTGAAATCTCTGCGCGCACCTGGAGCGAGACTCGATCGGGAATCTGGACCTTGCGCACAAAGGTTCCTCGCCCGGAGTGCTTTTCGATGAGGCCTTCATCTGCAAGCGTGTTCATCGCCTGCACCACGGTCATGCGCGCGACGCCAAGCTCCTCCGTCAGTTCTCGAAGCGCAGGAAGACGTGCGCCCGGGGGCAGATCCCCGGACATGATCTGATGTCGCAGGACTCCGGCCACTTCCGCGTGCAACGGGACCGCCTTCCGCTTCATGGACTGAAGATTCATCTTGAAACCTCTCCCAACCAGCAGGTACAAAGTTCCAGAACATTTTACATCGTCTTGGACATCCAATGCAAGCAAGACACAATCTGGAAGAGCTTGAAAGGATCGCGACGCGGCTCCGCATGCACGTGGTGGACATGGTTGCACCTTCGGGCCAGGGCTATGTTCAGCAGGGTCTTGGGGCAGCGGACATATTCACGTCGCTCTATTTCGCCGAGGCGACGTTGGATCCGGCCAATCCGACGTGGCCGGACAGGGACCGGATCTTTCTGACCACGGCCCACAACACCGCGATTTTCTACGCCGCGTTGGCGGAGCGCGGTTTCTTCGACACGAAACGGCTCGCCACCTATGTCACCGATGGCTCGCCGCTGGAAATAAACTCGTCCGAGCGCATGGGGCCGTTTGTCGAGGCGACCTGCGGCTCGCTTGGCCAGGGCCTGTCGGTCGCAGTCGGCTGCACGCTCGCGGCAAGGCGGCAGGGACGCGCCAGCCGCGTCTATGTCATCGTCGGCGACGGCGAATTGCAGGAAGGCCAGATCTGGGAGGCCGCGATGCTTGCAGGCGCCAAGGGTCTCGAGAACCTCTGCCTGATCGTGGACTACAACTTCGTGCAGTCCGAAGGGCCGATGGACCTGGTCATGTCTCTGGAGCCCTTGATGGACAAGATGGAGAGCTTTGGCTTCGCGTGCCAGGAAGTCGACGGCAACGACATCGGCGCGTTGCTGGGCGCTTATGAAAGAGCCCGCGAGACCAAGGGCAAGCCGAGCTTCATCAAGGCCAACACGTTGATGGGCAAGGGTGTCTCGTCGCTCGAAGGGTTGATGTTCCACCAGTTGCGCTTCCCGCCCGAGGTCGCTGCATCGGCCCGCACCGAACTGGAATCCCAGCTGTGAAGCTTACACGAAAGGACGACCGGTCTTCGACTGATCGACAGCCCAGCAACCGTCAAAGCGGTGCATCGCAAAAGTCGGTGCAGTACCCGAGAGGCGATACATGACAGCACAAGTCGCGGTGATCACGGGGGCGGCCGGCGGGATAGGCGCCGTGCTGGCCCGCCGTCTTGCCGTCGAAGGTTGGCGGCTGCACCTGGTCGATGTCGATGCCGCTCGGCTGGAGCCGCTGCGACAGGCGCTGCCCGAAGGCAACACGATTGCCGAAAGCAAACTTGAAGATCCTGCGGCCTGCGCGACGGCGCTGGCGGAGGCGCCCGAACCGGTCGCCGCGCTGGTGCACCTGGCGGGCATCTTCGTGCCCCATGATCTCGGCCCCGACGGCCGCGAAATCTACGACCAAACGATGCAGCACAATGCAACGAACGCCTTTGACCTTGCCGGTGCGGTCCTGCCGCGCATGACAGATGGCGGCCGCATCGTGCTTGCCTCGTCGCTCGGATTCAACAGGGGCGTGCCCGATCATGCCGCCTATTCCATGGCGAAGGGTGCGATCGTCGGTCTCACCCGCGCGTTGTCGCGGCGGGTCGGAGACCGGGGGATCCGCGTGAACGCCGTGGCGCCCGGCATCATCGAAACGCAGATGGCGGATGACCTGATCGAACGACGCGGGCGCGATGCCCTTCTGTCGTCCATCCCGCTCGGCCGGCTGGGCCAGCCCGAAGACGTCGCGGCGGTAATCGCGTTTCTCCTGTCCGACGATGCGTCCTACGTCACGGGTCAGGTGATCAATGTCGATGGAGGAATCGCAAATGACTGAATCCCGAAATCCGGGGAGCTCAGTGCGTGGACGCCATGGCTTCGAACGCGCATTGCGGGTGAAGCCGCCGTCAATCTGCGCCACCACTTCCCGACAAATCAACAGAGAGGATTTCTCGAAATGAGCGTTGCCTCATCAGATGTCAATTTTTCAGACGAGCAAATGCTCGGGTTCTACCGGGACATGCTTCGAATTCGCCGAATTGAAGAGCGGATCGGCGATGACGCCAAGGCGGGAAACATACCTGGTGCCGTCCATCTTTACATCGGGCAGGAGGCGGTCGGCGTCGGCTTCTGTTCGCAACTCACGGATGACGACTGGATTGCCTCGACCCACCGTGGACACGGCCACTTCCTTGCCAAGGGGGGCGACAGCAAATTGCTGATGGCCGAGATCTACGGCCGCGAGACCGGAATGTGCAAGGGACACGGCGGGTCCATGCATGTGGCGGATTTCTCCAAGGGAATCATCGGCGCGAACGGCATTGTCGGCGCCGGGATCTCGATCATCACGGGAGCGGCCTGGGCCGCGCAGATGGACGGCAAGGGAGCCGTCGGCATTGCCTTCTTCGGTGATGGCGCCGCGAACCAGGGAGTCATGTGCGAGGCCCTGAACGTGGCCGTGCTCTGGAAGCTGCCGGTGATCTTTGTGTGCGAAAACAACGGATTCTCCGAGTTCTCGCCGTCCTCGACCGTGACTGCAGGCAATATCGTCGACCGGGCCAAGCCCTACGGTGCCGCCCACGAGGCGGTGGATGGCAACGACTTGATCGCCGTCCACCAGTGCGCTGCGCGGGCCATCAAGCATGCACGGGCCGGTAACGGACCATCCTTGATAGAAGCGCGCACCTACCGGCTACGCGGCCACGTTGAGGCCGAGGTGTCGTTCCTTGGGTCGAAATACCGGTCGGATGAAGAGGTTGCCGAATGGATCGCCCGTGACCCGATCCCTGCATTCGCCAAGCGTGTCATCGATGCTGGGCAGGCAAGTCAGGCCGATCTCGACCGGATCGAGGCGGAGATCGCCGCCGAAGTGACCGAGGCCGTGCTATTCGCGGAAGGATCACCCTATCCCGACCCTGCCACGCAGGGCACCAACTACATGTTTGCCTGAAGGAGAACCCGGGACATGGCAAAGAAAAGAATGATCCAGGCCATAAACGAAGCGCTTGATGGCGAAATGGCCAGGGACCCGAAGGTCGTGGTGTTCGGCGAGGACGTCGAAATCAGCCTGTTCGGCGACACGCGCGGGTTGAAGGACAAGCACGGAGCGCACCGCGTCCGCAACATGCCGATCTCCGAAACGGTAATGAGCGGGATGGACGTTGGTGCCGCTGCGGCAGGGTACAAGGTGTTTTGCCACATGATGTTCGGCAACTTCATGTACACCGGCTTTGACAGCATTGCCAACCAGGCCAGCAAGCTGCGCTACATGACGGCCGGGCAGATAGCCCTGCCCATTGTCTACATGGGGGTCTTCGGTGGCGGTCGATCGGCCGCGGCACAGCATTCCGACGCGATGCACCCGATGATCATGAATCTGGGTGGGATCAAGGTTGCCCTTCCCGCGACGCCCGCCGATGCAATGGGCCTTCTGCGTTCGGCAATCCATGATCCGAATCCCGTGATGTTTCTGCAGGCGGCCGGACGTGGCGGTGAACAGGGCGAAGTGCCCGAAGGCGATCATGTCATCGAGCTCGGCAAGGCCTCGACCGTTCAGGAAGGGGACGACGTGACGGTCGTGGCCATTGGCGCCATGGTGCGGCCGGCAATGCGTGCGGCGCAAGAACTGGCAAGGGCGGGGATCGGTGTCGACCTGATCGATCCTCGCACGGTCGTGCCGCTGGACAGCGAGATGATCCTTGATTCCGTCCGCAAGACCGGTCGACTGGTCGTCGTGGACGAGGCGCGCGACATGTGCTCGGCGGCGTCCCACATCGCGGCGATTTGTGCCGACCAGTGCTTCGACGCCCTCAAGGCGCCGATCCGGCGCGTCACGGTCCCGGATGTGGCGCTGCCCTATTCGCCGCCGCTGGAGAAGGCGCTTCTGCCGAACGTAGCCAGCATTTCGGAAGCCGTGCGCCGACTTCTCGGCAAAGCCGCCGAAGAAGGGGCCTGAACAATGAAAGTCGCGCTGAAAATGCCGCGGATCGGCATGAACATGGAAGAAGGCACCCTTGTCGCGTGGAAGGTCCATCCGGGCGAGAGCTTCAAGGAAGGCGATGTCCTCTACGAAGTCGAAACCGAGAAGGTCACGAACGAATATGAGGCGCCTTGCAACGGCACGATGCTGGAACACCTCGCCGACGAAGGGGACGATATCCCGGTAGGTGACAATGTCTGCAGGATCGAAAAGGGCGATTGAACTGCCATGGCAGAAACCCTGACCAAGCTCGAAGCCGCGGATTTCATCAACCGGTCCTTCAAGCCACCGCCTCGATCCTACGGCGACGCGCTGATCGAGGCCGCCAAGGCCGATGAGCGCATCGTCGCCCTGTGCGCCGACCTCGTTCCGCCAACCGAGACCGACCGATTCCGCGACGAGTTGCCCGAGCGGTTCCACAATGTAGGTATCGCGGAGGCAAACATGATCGGCATGGCTGGCGGCATGGCGCGCTCGGGCGAGATCCCATTCTGCCATTCGTTCTGCGCCTTCATCACCAAGCGCGTGCTCGATCAGATCACGATGCAGGCGGCCTATCCGAACCTGCCCGTGAAGATCGTCGGGTTCCTGCCCGGGGTTGCGACACTCCTGGGCGTCTCGCACCAGGCCATCGAGGACGTGGCGATCCTTCGCGCGGTGCCCAACATGGCGATTTTCGAACCCTCCGGGCCGGAATATCACGCGGCCATGGTCCAGATGGCGCTGGATTGGGACGGGCCAGCCTACCTGCGGATGAAACGGCCAGAAACGACCCCGCCGCCTTTCGAGCCGCAGTCTCTGGAGATCGGCAAGGGCGTCATTCGTCGCGAGGGCGGCGACCTCACGATCATTTCCGCAGGGCTTTGCGTGATCGAAGCGCTCGATGCGGCGGACATTCTTTCGAGTGAAGGGATCGAAGCGGGCGTCGTCGACATGGCCTCGCTCAAGCCGATTGACGAAGCGCTGATCGCAGAACGCGCAGTAACCACGGGCGCCGTCGTCACGGCAGAAAATCACAACATCATTGGCGGTCTTGGCTCGGCCGTGGCCGAAGTGCTGGCCGAAGTCGGGATCGGCTTGCCCTTCCGGCGCGTGGGCGTCCGCGATCACTTTTGTGAAGGCGGCACGTCGCCGTACCTGATGAACAAGTTCGGGCTCGACGCGCCGGCCATCGCGGAAGCGGCCCGCGATGTCGTGAGACGGAAGGGATGAGCGTGGCAAACAGGTACGATTGCGGATCCGGCGAAGACGCCTGCATGGCTTGCTAGGCATTGACGTTTCGGCACGACATAACCCTGGCGAACATCGACGTCTTCCCGATCAGGGCAAAGGGCGGAGTGTCGCCAAAGATGGCGCTAGGCACGATGCCTACGCGACCCGCTTTGCTGGTTCGGATCAGGGACGTCGACGGCTGCCTTGGCTGGGGCGAGGTCTGGGCCAACTTCCCGCCACGCGCCAATCTGCACAAGGCGCACATCATCGAGGACGTCGTGGCGCCGCAGCTGCGTGGCGCACGGTTTGTCGAACCTCGGGAAATTGGCGAATTCCTTTGCAATCGGCTGTCGATCTACTTCCTTCATGTCGGACAGCTCGAGGTTCTCTCGCACATACTTGCCGGCATCGATACCGCGCTTTGGGACCTCGCGTTGCGTAAGGCGGGTCGGTCCTTCGCCGAGTTCATGGAGCTTTCCGAGACGTCCGCTCAATCCTACGCGACCTCGATCAACGCGGACGATCTAGAGCGTCTGATCCCGCATCACGCGTCACTCGGGCAAACCCATTTCAAGCTTAAGATTGGATTTGCGGAGCACGGCAACCGAGAAATCGTGGAACGGGCCGCAAGGCTGTGCCCGAGCGGGTCGCGTATCTTGGTTGACAGCAATCAGTCGTGGACGCTTGCGACCGCCAGGGATGAGCTTCGAAAACTGGAGGACCTCTCGCCCTATTTCGCGGAAGAGCCGCTGCCGGCGAACGCGTCACTTGCCGATTGGGAAGAGCTAGCCTCGTCCACGGACATCCCGCTTGCGGGCGGCGAGAACATCTACGGAATCGAGGACTTCTGCGCGATGGCGAATGTCGGGCTAAGGATCTTGCAGCCGGACGTCGCGAAATGGGGCGGCGTGACGGGGGCTTTGGACCTGGCGCATGCGATGCCTCAAGGTGCGTGCCTCTGGCCGCATTTCATGGGTACCGCCGTCGGCCAGGTCGCGGCTCTGTCGATCACTGCGGTCCTTGCGGAGACGTCGTCCTGTGAAGTGGATGTCAACGAGAATGCCCTGCGAACCGATCTCTGCGGCGACATCATCACCGTCAGGAAGGGCCGTGTAGATCTGCCTTCCGAGCCTGGCTTGGTCGTGCCGCCGGTCCCTGATCTGCTTGCGGCATTCGCGGACGATCGGGACTCGGCTCCAAGGGCTGAAGCTATTCGCAGCGAGATTTCGTGAGCCGAGTTGGACGGGCGTTGGTGCGGTCAGGCAATCGCAAGGCAACGCAGTTTTTTGCAACATGAAATTGCAACCGGGAATGAACACAGTTGTTCAGGCGCCGCCCGCCTTCCTCGCTTGCCAGTCGAGAAAGGCGGGCGGCCTGAATTCCATGACGCAGTTCCCAAGGGCCGGCATGGCGATGGCTTACCCTTCGGACCGGCGGGTGCAGGCGCGCTTGAGTCAGAGCTTGAACGGCAGCTGCATCCCACAACCTCGGAACCGACCGGGATGGCCCGGTCTCGGTACAGATCGCGTCGCATCCTTTCGATGCTGTTCCCGAAGCAGAGGCAGCACGCCGCAGTCTCCTCTCTCTTGCTGCTGAATGGCTCCGCTCCAGGATCGCCGCCGTTCTTGAATTGCTTGCATTGCATCTTTAGGTCGTTGCCAAGCCGGAAAGGACGACCCTCTCATGGACATGACTTCGAAGCCTTCGACCGCGCCGGATTCGGCCGCGGCCGTCTCCCTCGGCGACCTGCCGGAATGGGATTTGTCGGATCTGTATTCCGGGCCGGATGCGCCCGAATTCGCCAGCGACATGGAACGCCTGGAAACGAGCTGCGCCGAATTCGCTGCCGCTTACGAAGGCAAACTCAGGGACCTTGATGCAGCGGCAATGCGCAACTGCATCCTGAGCTACGAGGAAATCGATCTGACAGCTGACCGGATCATGTCCTTCGCCGGGTTGAGATACTACCAAATCACCACCGACGCTGACCGCGCAAAGTTCCTGTCGGACGCGCAGGACAGGATCACGGCTGCCACGACTTCGCTCGTCTTTTTCACACTTGAAATCAACCGGATCGACGACGCCGTCCTTGATGGCTGGTTTGCCGGGGACGGGGAACTTGCTCGCTACAAGCCCGTTTTCGACCGGATGCGTGCCATGCGTCCGTACCAGCTCTCTGATGAGCTGGAGAAGTTCCTGCACGACCAGTCGACGGTGGGCGCTACCGCTTGGAACAGGCTCTTTGACGAAACCGTCGCGGGACTGTCGTTCAGCGTGAATGGCGAGGAAAAGAACCTTGAATCGACCTTGAACCATCTGACGGACGAGGACCGCGACCTTCGCGAAGCTGCGGCGCGGGAACTCGCGAGGGTCTTCAACTCAAACGTCAAGCTCTTCGCCAGGGTACACAACACGCTCGCCAAGGAAAAGGAGATCCAGGATCGCTGGCGCAAGATGCCAACGCCGCAAACGGGCAGGCATCTGGCCAACGACGTAGAGCCGGAAGTCGTCAATGCGCTGCGGGACGCTGTCGTGGCGGCATATCCGAAACTCAGCCATCGTTACTACAGGCTCAAGTCACGCTGGATGGGGCTCGAAGCACTTGCAGTCTGGGACCGGAACGCGCCACTGCCCATGGAGTCGGACCGATCTGTCACCTGGGAGGAGGCGCGTGACACGGTGCTGGCGGCCTATGGCGACTTCGATCCGGAGATGGCCAGGCTTGCGGAGCCGTTCTTCAGGAACGGCTGGATTGACGCGCCCGTCAGGCCGGGAAAGGCTCCCGGCGCCTTCGCTCATCCGACCGTGGTCGACGTGCACCCCTACGTGATGCTGAACTACCTGGGAAAGCCGCGAGACGTAATGACTCTGGCCCATGAACTGGGACACGGAGTGCACCAGCGCCTGGCGGCGGGGCAGGGACAGCTGCTGTCCTCGACTCCGCTGACCCTTGCGGAGACGGCGAGCGTATTCGGCGAGATGCTGACATTCCGGCGGCTCCTGTCCGAGGCGCCTTCGGCCGGCGAAAGGAAAGTGCTGCTGGCGGGCAAGGTCGAAGACATGATCAACACGGTCGTCCGGCAGATCGCGTTCTACGATTTCGAGTGCAAGCTGCATGAAGCCCGTCGCGGTGGTGAGTTGACGCCCGGCGATCTTGGCGAGCTCTGGATGAGCGTTCAGGAGGAGAGCCTTGGGCCTGCGTTCACGTTCATGGAGGGCTACGAGACCTTTTGGGCCTATATCCCTCATTTCGTGCATGCACCCTTCTACGTATATGCCTACGCGTTCGGCGACGGATTGGTGAACGCGCTCTATGCGGTCCATGAGGAAGGCGATCCGGCGTTTCAGGAAAAGTTCTTCGAGATGTTGAAGGCAGGTGGTTCAAGGCACCACAAGGAACTACTTGCGCCCTTCGGCCTTGACGCCGGAGATCCGGCATTCTGGGACAGGGGCCTGGACATGATCTCCGGCTTCATCGACGACCTGGAGGCGATGGAAGCCTGACGCCGCCCGACGGCGATGTCGACCGATCTGGATCGCCAGACCCGCCCGTAACGGACGCCGATCTGGATGGACAAGGTCGCCTCGGCTTGAGGGGACGGGCTTGTCGTGCGCCTACGTGCCGCGACGGCTGCGCCAGCTCACAAGACCGAGACCGGCAAACAGCACGGCGGCCACGCAGACGATGGATGGGCCCGCCGGAGCGTCAAAGACGTAGGCCGCGCGCAGGCCGGCCACCGCGGAGACTCCTCCGATAGCGGCCGCGATCATCGCCATTGCCTCGGGCGTCCGGGCGAGGCCTCTGGCAGCGGCGGCGGGAATGATCAGCATGGCGGCGATCAGAAGCACACCCACAACCTTGATCGCAACGGCCACTGTGACTGCCATGGAAAGGGTGAGGATCAGTTGTTCCCGCCGTGGATCAAGTCCACTGGCATAGGCGAGCTCTTCGTTCAAGGTGGCGGTCAGCAACGCCGACCAGCGCGAAGCTATAAGGGCGACCACGAGCGCCGCGCCGCCCCAAACCACCAAGAGGTCAGCCCGCGACACTGCAAGGATGTCGCCGAAGAGGTAGGCCATCAGGTCGATGCGGATGCCAGACAGAAATGAGACCGCGACAAGCCCGAAGGCGAGTGCAGAATGGGCCAGTACACCCAGGACTGTATCCATTGCATAGCCGCGCCAAGTCAGCAGATTCACGGATACAGCCATGGCGAGCGCCACCATCACCGTTCCAACAACGATGGAAATCTGCATCGCCAGGGACAGCGCGACGCCGAGCATCGCAGCATGGGCCGTGGCATCGCCGAAATATGCCATTCTCCGCCAGACCACGAAGCAGCCAAGCGGGGCCGCTGCGCAGGCTACCCCGATGCCGGCGAGCGTCGCACGTACCATGAAATCATCGAGCATTATTCTGCCGCCTCGTTTCCATGCATGTGATCGTGATCGTGGTCGTGCCGATAGAGCGCCAGTGCTCCTCCGGTGCCGGATCCGAACAGTGCCCGGTACTCGGGAGCGGAGGCAACTACTGCCGGCGTACCCTCGCAACAGACGTGGCCGTTGAGGCAAACAACCCGATCTGACGCACTCATGACGACATGCAGCTCGTGGCTGATCATCAACACGGCGCAGCCGGTCTCGGCACGAACTGTTTCGATCTGTCGGTAGAAGGCGGCGGAGCCGGGTTGATCCAGACCTTGGGTCGCTTCATCCAAGAGCAGGATCTCGGGCCGATTGATCAAGGCTCGCGCCAAAAGCACGCGCTGAAACTGGCCGACTGACAGTTGTGACATCTGCCGTTTCAACAGATCCGGGACGCCGGCCGCAACCAGCGCCGTCGCGCAATCTTGCCGACGCACACGTTCGGCAAGGCGCATGAAGCGCTCCACGGTTATTGGAAATGTCGGGTCGACGTGCAGGCGCTGAGGGACATAGCCGATCCTGATGCCGGGCTTGATCTTGATCTTTCCCGCAGCGGGTTCGGTCGCGCCAATGATGGCCCGCAAGAGACTTGTCTTGCCTGACCCGTTCGGGCCGACAATGGTGACGATCTCGCCGGGCTCCACAGACAGGCCGACGTGGCGCAGCACGGTCTTGGCACCATAACGAACGCTTAGATCTTCGATGCTGATCAAGGTCATGACGTGGCCTGGTCCGCGCAGGCCGGACAGACTCCTTCGGCTTCGACAACGGTTCTTTCAATTTGAAACCCGGCCTCGCGCGCCACGGCGCCAAGCGCACCCTTTGCGGGCGCTGAATGCGTCTCGGCCACGGCATCGCAAATCCGGCAGATCATGAATGCGGGCGAATGGGCCTCATCAGGATGCACGCAAGCGACAAAGGCGTTCAGGCGCTCGATCTTGTGCACGAATCCATGTTCGGCCAGGAAATCGAGGGCGCGATAGGCGACCGGCGGCTGGGATCCGAACCCTGCCTCACGCAGCATGTCCAGGATGGCGTAGGCGCCAAGCGCCCGGTGTTCCTGAAGTAGCAGTTCGAGGACCTTTCGTCGCACTGGCGTCAGCCGCAGGCCTTCGCTCGCGCAGCGCGCCTCGGCGGCGGCCAGCACCTGGTCGACGCAGGCGTCGTGGTCATGCTTCTGAAATCCCAATGGGGCCGGTCTCTCGGCGGGCGCGTGCCGCGTGTCTCTTGTCATGTTATTTCATATCATGTATGCCGCCTTCAATGTTACATTATCACATGGAGAATCCTGTGTCCAGAAAGCTGCTTCCCCTCTCGATTACCGCTGCGATGGCGGGCGGTACCGCCATGGCGGATGTTCCAAGTGTTGCGGTCGACATCGCGCCTGTGCATTCGCTCGTGGCACGCGTGATGGAGGGCGTCGGCTCGCCAAACCTGATCGTGCAGCCGGGTGCCTCTCCCCATGAATACAGCCTGCGTCCTTCCGAGGCGGCTGCGCTTCAAGATGCCGATCTTGTGTTTTGGATGGGTGATGACCTGACACCCTGGATGGCCGACGCGCTGAAGAACCTGGCTGGCAATGCGTCGATCACGACGCTTTTGGAGACGGAGGTCACCATCCTGCTCGAATTCCGGGAAGGGGCCTTGTTCGAGGATCACGCTCACGGGGATGAAGAGGCTGAGCATGACCAACATGCCCACGATGAGCATGACGAGCACGACGAACATGCCCACGACGAGCATGACGAACATGCCCATGAAGAGGAAGGGCATGACGACGATCACGAAGAGCACGCACACGAGGACGAGCATGAAGGCGACCATGAGGAAATGACCCATGATGATCACGGTCACGCCCACGGCGACCACGATCCGCATGCATGGCTCTCGCCGAAAAACGCCAGCGCGTGGTTGAACCTGATCGCCGCGCAGCTTTCGGCGGCAGACACCGAAAATGCGGGCACTTACTTTGCCAACGCCGCGGCCGGGCGGGCCGAGCTGGAAGACCTGACTGCGGAGGTGCGCGAGACCCTCGATGCGGTTCGTGGCAGCAATTTCATCGTTTTCCACGACGCCTATCAGTATTTCGAGGTCGCGTTCGACTTCCCTGCCTCGGGCGCGATCTCGCTCGGCGACGCGTCTGATCCCAGCCCGGCGCGGATTGCCGAGATCCAGGGCAGGATTCGGGAGGAAGGCATCGATTGCGTCCTCGCCGAGCCGCAATTCAACCCGGGTCTCGTCGCCACCGTTCTCGACGGAACCGAGGCCAGTACCGGCGTGATCGATCCGCTGGGGGCGGGCCTCGAACCGGGTCCAACCCACTACCTGCAGGTTATCCGCAACATGGCCGCAACGCTGGCCGAGTGCCTGCGATAACCGAACACGGATCGGCCAATGTCTCGACATCGGCCGATCCTCCCACCGACTTGGGGCGGTTTTGTCGAGACGTTTTTGCGGCAAACTCTTGAAGGTTGCGCCCAAGTACATCGTCCGACCCGGCCCTGATTCCACGCAGCGTCTGCGGAAATGTCGTTTTTTGATGAAATGGATGTCGGAAACGTTATACTTGTTGCCGCAGACAGCCGTTGACCTTACGGGGGACGCGTGTCGAAGATAGCATGGATTGCGGCTGCAATTAAGTGAATGGGCAATGCCCGAAACAAAATACCGGGAGAACCGACAACATGACAACGAAGAGAATCCACCCTGCCGCCTTAATGCATGCGGAGGAGTATCGTGAAGGCAAGATCAGCCGCCGTGAATTCCTGACCCGCGCAACCGCCGTAGGTGTTGCCACTTCGGCAGCATACGGACTTATAGGGGCAAGCGCTCCTGTCCAAGCCAGTTCGCACGCAAAGATGGGTGGCACGATGCGCATCCAGATGGAAGTCCGTGCGCTGAAGGCACCGCGCGTCTACGACTGGAGCCAGATCGCAAACTACACCCGCGGCACGCTGGAATACCTGGTCGAATACAACAATGACGGGTCGTTCAAGCCGATGCTTCTCGAAAGCTGGGAAGCGAACGACGACGCAACCCAGTTCACGCTGCACGTCCGCCCGGGCGTGAAGTGGAACAACGGCGACGACTTCACGGCGGAAGACGTGGCTCGCAACATCATCGGGTGGGCCGACAAGTCGGTCGAAGGCAACTCGATGGCCGGGCGCTTCGGCGTCCTGATCGATCCGGCGACCGAAAAGGCCATCGAAGGCGCGGTCGAAGTCGTGGACAACCTCACGGTTCGCCTGAACCTGCCAAGACCCGACATCACAGTCATTCCGGGCATGGCGGACTATCCGGCCGCCATCATCCACTCGTCGTTCAATGCCGACGACGCCATGAACGCCGTTGGCACCGGGCCGTACCTCATGACGGAGCTCGAGGTCGGCGTGAAGGGCGTGATCACCCGCAACGAAAACCATCAATGGTGGGGTGAGGCCGTATTCGGCAAGCCGGCGCTGGACCGTATCGAGTTCATCGATTTCGGCACCGACCCGGCCGCATGGTTGGCTGCCCTTGAGGCTGACGAGGTGGACTTCCTCTACGAGTCGGTCGGTGAATTCATCGACGTGATGGATGATCTTGGCTTCGTGAAGACCGATGTGGTTACGGCGGCGACGATCGTCATTCGTCCGAACCAGCTGGCTGAAATCGACGGCGAGAAGCCCTATGCCGACGTTCGAGTCCGCAGGGCGCTGCAGCTGGCCGTGGACAACGCGGTCTGTCTCGAACTCGGCTATGGCGACCGTGGCGTTGAGGCCGAGAACCATCACGTCGCACCGGTTCATCCGGAATACGCAGAACTGCCGCCGATCGCGCGTGATGTCGATCAGGCCCGCGCGCTGATGGAAGATGCGGGCAAGATGGACTATGAACATGAACTCGTGTCGATCGACGACGACTGGCGGAAGAACACGACCGACGCCGTCGCCGCCCAGCTTCGCGACGCGGGCTTCAACATCAAGCGCACGATCCTGCCGGGTTCGACCTTCTGGAATGACTGGGCCAAGTATCCGTTCAGTTCTACCAACTGGAACCACCGGCCACTGGGTGTGCAGGTTCTCGCCCTGGCATATCGCTCGGGCGAAGCCTGGAACGAGTTCGGCTGGGCGAATCCCGAATTCGACGCGCTGCTGGTCGAGGCTCAGGCCTTGGCCGACGTCGACAAGCGTCGTACAGTCATGGCCAAGATCCAGAAGCTCATCCAGGACGAAGGCGTGACCGTGCAGCCATACTGGCGATCGGTCTATAGACACGGAAAGCCCGGACTAGTGGGTGCCGACATGCACATCACCTTCGAGATTCATGTCTACAAGCTCGGTTTCGCGGCCTGATGGCATCGTACCGGGGGCGCCCAGAACGGGCGCCCCCGGGGTTTCGTCTCCGGTTCGGCAGGCAAGGCACCGGGGAGTCCCGGCAACTTGACACCGCGCTAGAAGACAAGGAGATTTTATGGGAATTTTCATCCTGCGCCGCGTTGGCGTCATGATCCTGACAGCGTTGTGCCTTACATTTGTCGTATTTTTTCTGACGAATCTCTATCCGGCCTTGGAAAAGCTGGCGAAAACGCAAGGCAACCAGCGGATGTCCGATGAGGCCGTGGTCTCGTATCTCGAAAGGAACGGCCACCTGCAGCCACTGCTGATCAAGTACGGGCAGTGGCTTGGTGTTGTCCCCGGATACGTGCACGAGAATCCGGAGACCGGTGCCGTCACGGCCCGATGCGCGACAAGGGGCATGGATCCGTCGGAGGCGCCCCGCTTCTGCGGGCTGCTGCAAGGCGACTGGGGGTTCTCGACCGTCTTCAAGGATGATGTAAGCAGCATCATCGCGGTCCGGCTCGGCCTCACCGGAAAGCTGATGTTCTGGGTATTGGTTGTGATGGTGCCTTCGGCGCTCATAGTCGGCGTTCTGGCCGGCATGCGCGAAGGTTCACGCCTGGACAGGTCGCTCTCGACCTTCTCCATCGCGTCGACGGCCACGCCTGAGTATGTTTCCGGCGTTATTCTCATCACTCTGCTCGCCTCGTCGGCCGGCTGGAAGATCTTCAAGGGCACTGCGACAAGCGCGGCGGATAACGCGACGCTCGAGAACTTTCTCCTGCCCGTGCTGACAATCTCGCTTTACGGCGTGGGGTACATCGCCCGGATGACGCGCGCCTCGATGACCGAAGTCATGACTGCCCAGTTCATCCGCACCGCACGGCTCAAGGGCGTCAGCTTTCGCAACGTCGTCCTGAAGCACGCGCTAAGAAACGCGCTGATCGCGCCGTTCACGGTCATCATGCTTCAGTTCCCTTGGCTCCTGAACGGCGTCGTGATCGTCGAGACCCTTTTCAACTACAAGGGCTTCGGCTGGGTGCTGGTGCAGGCGGCGGGCAACAACGACATCTCGCTTCTTCTCGCCTGCTCCGTGGTGGCAGTGGTAGTCGTGCTGGTCACGCAGCTCATATCCGACATCGGATACGTGTTCCTGAACCCGCGCATTCAGATCTCGTAGGAGGAGAGGAGTCATGGAGCCCTTGACCTGGACCGGCAGCCTCTCCGTCCTTGATCCGATATTCCTCCTTGCCTGGATCGCATTTGGAATTGCCGTCGTGATCCAGATCGTGGTGACTTTCCTCGCGGCGGAAGACATTGTCGAGCATGAGGTCAGTGCCTCCACCCGGAAACTTGCGGAATACGCGGTTCTTGGTGTCAAGGTCATCGCCGGACTGATCCTGCTGCTGATTCTTGTCTACGTCATTGGCGGCATCCTGATGCCGACCATGGAGACCAAGGGCATCGTCGGCGCAATCTCGACCCGTCTCTTGCCCGTCTGGATTGCCCTTTTGGCCACCTTCGCGGCGTCGATCTTCTTCAAGCGGCGTCTCGGGCTCTACGGCAAGCTTTTCGACAGCATGGTCGGCATGATCGGATTCGCGATCGTCATGTTCTGGGTCTTCACGGCCATCTTCGGGGCGATGGACCTGATCGTGACACATGATCCGCTGGTTCAGGTCTCGGGCATGAAGAACAAGGTACCGGGCACGGCGCTCCCGGACGTGGAAGGTGCATTTCCCTACTACCTCCTGGGTGGCGACAACCTGGCCCGTGATGTCTTCAGCCGCGTGGTCAAGGGCGCCTGGGAGGTCGTGAAGGTCGCGCCGTTCGCAACGCTGTTCGCGTTCATGGTGGGGATCACGCTGGGCCTGCCGGCCGCATATTTCGGCGGACGGCTCGACACGATCCTGAGCTTCGTCTCCAACCTGATCCTGGCCTTCCCGGTGATCCTCCTCTTCTATCTCCTGGTCACGCCGGAAATCGTGCAAACCGGAATTCCCGTGTACATGGCGGCAGTGCTCTTCATCTTCCCGATCATATTCATGGTGATCCTGATCAACTCGCGCTTCCATGTGCAGCCGATGAAGCGGAGCGTGTACCTGGTGATCACGCTGGTGCTCGGCCTCTGGATCTATTCCGGGGTCGCTTGGAACGCGGATCCGCTGGGCTTGATCGAGTTTCCGCCCAATCTTCTGGTGGTCTTCGTCAGCGTCGTCTTCGTCAATTCACCCACAGTTTTCCGGATCGTGAGAGGCATCGCGCTCGACATCAAGACGCGCGACTACGTTGCGGCCGGCCAGACGCGCGGGGAAGGTCCCTGGTACATCATGCTTTGGGAGATCCTGCCCAATGCACGCGGGCCGCTCATCGTCGATTTCTGCCTGAGGATCGGCTATACGACCATTCTTCTCGGAACCCTGGGTTTCTTCGGCCTTGGTCTCAGCCCGGAAAGTCCGGATTGGGGATCGACGATCAATGATGGACGGAAACTCCTGTCCATCTTCCCCCATCCCGCCCTTGCTCCAGCCTTCTCGCTGATGAGTCTCGTCCTGGGCCTGAACCTGCTGGCGGACGGTCTTCGGGAAGAAAGCCTGAGGGACTGATGATGACCAAGGCAGCGTCTGCAGCAGATCCCATGGCGAGATCCGGCACGCGCGGCATTCCGTACCACTTCACATTCAGGGCGCGCATTGCCTGCTGCGCATCTCTGGTGACATGGAGGGCACCATGAACAAGCCGGACTACGATGGCCCGATCCTTGAAATCGAAAACCTTTCGATAAGTTTCTTCACGCGGCTTCGGGAAATTCCTGCGGTGATGGACTTTTCCTGCACCGTGAATCCGGGCGAGGCGATGGGGCTCGTGGGAGAATCCGGTTGCGGAAAATCCACCGTCGCACTCGGAGTCATGCAGGACCTCGGCGTCAACGGACGCATTGTCGGCGGCTCGATCAAGTTCAAGGGCCGGAACCTGAACGACATGAAACAGGAAGAGCTGCGAGACATTCGCGGATCCGAAATCGCAATGATCTACCAGGAACCCATGGCGTCCCTGAACCCGGCGATGAAAATCGGAAAGCAGCTCATGGAAGTGCCTATGATCCATGAGAGCGTGAGCGAGGCGGAAGCCCGCCAGCGCGCGCTTGAGGTCGTGGAGGATGTCCGGCTGCCGGATCCCGAACGAATAATCGAGTCCTTTCCTCACCAGCTTTCGGGCGGTCAGCAGCAGCGCATCGTGATCGCCATGGCGCTGATGTCGAAACCGTCCCTTCTGATCCTCGATGAGCCGACGACGGCGCTCGACGTGACGGTCGAGGCTGCCGTGGTCGAGCTCGTAAAGGACCTCGGCAAGAAATATGGAACGTCGATGCTGTTCATCAGCCACAACCTCGGGCTGGTCCTTGAGACCTGCGACCGGATCTGCGTGATGTATTCCGGGGAGGCGGTCGAGACCGGCTCGATCAAGGACGTATTCGACAAGATGCGCCATCCCTATACCCAGGCGCTGTTCCGGTCCATTCCGCTGCCCGGCGCCGACAAGAACATGCGGCCGCTTGTGGCGATCCCGGGCAACTTTCCGCTGCCGCATGAGCGCCCGCCCGGCTGCAACTTCGGGCCCCGTTGCGACTACTTCGAGGCAGGGCGATGCGATGCAGGCGAGATCCGGATGGGTGACATCGAGGGCGACGATCGCCACGAGTCGCGCTGCGTGAAGTTCCGCGAGATTGACTGGGATGCGCCCGTGAAGTCGGACCGGACCTACGAAAAGTCGGAGCCGGGCCCCGTCGTGCTCGAGATGCAGCAGCTCAAGAAGTTCTACGAGGTTGCGGCGAACATTCTGTTTGGCGGCAGGGACAAGAAGGTGGTCAAGGCGAACGAGACCCTGACCTTCGCCGCGCATGAATCCGAGACGCTGGCCATCGTCGGAGAGTCAGGCTGCGGCAAGTCCACCTTCGCCAAGGTGCTGATGGGCCTTGAGACGGCCACTTCGGGCCGCATCCTTCTTGACAATCAAGAGATTCAGGAAGTGCCGATCGAGGAGAGGGATCCGAAGACGGTCTCCAGCGTCCAGATGGTGTTCCAGAATCCCTTTGACACGCTCAACCCATCGATGACGGTGGGCCGCCAGATCATCCGTGCGCTTGAGGTCTTCGGCGTGGGAGGTTCGGAGGAGGAACGGCAAGAACGCATGCTGGAGCTTCTCGATTTGGTGAAGCTTCCCCGGGAGTTTGCCGAGCGCATGCCGCGCCAGTTGTCAGGGGGACAAAAGCAGCGAGTCGGCATCGCGCGCGCGTTTGCCGGCGGCGCCCGCATCGTGATCGCGGACGAGCCGGTCTCGGCGCTTGACGTCAGTGTCCAGGCGGCCGTAACGGACCTGTTGATGGAGATCCAGCGGAAGGAAAAGACGACGCTGCTCTTCATCAGCCACGATCTTTCCATTGTCCGATATCTCGCAGACAGGGTCATGGTCATGTATCTCGGGCACGTCGTCGAGATCGGCGAAACGGATCAGGTCTTCGCGCCGCCCTATCACCCCTATACCGAGGCTTTGCTCTCGGCTGTCCCGATCGCGGATACAAGCGTCGAGAAGCAGCACATCGTCCTCGAAGGCGACATTCCGTCTGCACTGAATCCGCCACCCGGATGCCCCTTCCAGACGCGGTGCCGATGGAAGCACGAGGTCAAGGACGGTCTCTGCGACCGCGAGGTGCCGCCGATGCGGACCCTGGCGGATGGACATGAGATCAAGTGCCACCTCTCCGAAGACAAGCTGAACACGATGGATCCCGTGATCAAGATTGCGGCGGAGTAGCCAGGACGTTCCATGCACGCACCCCTAAGGTTGCGGAGGCGTCATGCCGGGCGCACCCATTCGGCAGGGAGACGCGGATGACATTCACGATCGCGACCTGGAACATCAATTCCGTTCGGCTCAGGGAAGGGCTTGTCTGCAAGCTCATGAGGAGCGAGCGGCCGGACATTCTGTGTCTTCAGGAGTGCAAGTCACCCGTCGAGAAGATCCCCTCAGACAGCTTCAAGCATCTTGGCTACACGCACATGGTGGCACGGGGCCAGAAGGGATACAACGGCGTTGCAATTTTCTCGAAGTTTCCGATGGAAGACGCGGGCAATCGCGACTGGGCGGGGCTGGGCGACGCGCGTCATGTTGTGGGTCGGCTGGAGAACGGGGTCACGATTCACAACTTCTACGTTCCGGCCGGAGGCGACGTGCCCGACCGGGAGGCGAACCTGAAATTTGGCCAAAAGCTCGATTTCCTGACAGAGATGCGGGACGTGTTCCGCGCGGAACGTCCGGAAAAGTCGATCCTTGTCGGAGACCTCAACATAGCGCCCCGCGAGGATGATGTCTGGAGTCACAGGCAGCTCCTGAAAGTCGTCAGCCACACGCCCATCGAAGTGGAGCATCTCGGCGAGGCGCAGGACGCAGGCAAATGGATGGACGTGATCAGGCGAGACATCCCGGAAGGGCGTCTGTTCAGCTGGTGGTCCTACCGTGCGCGGGACTGGGATGCCGCTGACAAGGGGCGCCGGCTCGATCACATTTGGGCGACGCCGGACATCGCTGATGCCGGGCATTCAAGCAGGATACTGCGTGCGGCACGGGGCTGGGACAGGCCAAGCGACCATGCGCCGGTCTTTGCAGCATTTGACCTGTGATTGATGGGGGACGGCACGTAGCAGGGGCTTTCCGGCGACAGAATTCAAGGGAGCATTGATGCGGGCACGGTTGCGCAAGATGCGTTGCGGCGGCAACCGGGAGCCGCGTTCAGGGCCAGAGCCAGGATCCATGAGCCGGATCAGGGTCCTCCAGGGCCTCTCGGAGCTGGACCATCCGGTCCACCAACAAGATCTTTGGCAACATTGCCGGCAGGAGGCCAAGGGCGGTCGCCGCCATGCCCAGTTGCCAGGGGTCCCAGGCGAACGGCAGCAGCCCTGTCGCAGAAGGCTGCGAGAACAGTATCGAACGATCGCGGCGGCGGGTCGGGACTGGAATGGTGCGGCGATTCAGGAGTGCCCGCACCCCTTGGTTATCCGCCGCATGATCGCATATAAGATGCTGCAGCACCAAATCCGGGGAAGAACATGCTAGAGTTCAATGGGGCGGGAACCGAACC
The DNA here is from genome assembly GCA_022819605.1 of Silicimonas sp. Classification (GTDB taxonomy): domain Bacteria; phylum Pseudomonadota; class Alphaproteobacteria; order Rhodobacterales; family Rhodobacteraceae; genus JAJEFO01. The sequence goes on from JAJEGW010000192.1 coordinate 128,421, forward strand.
GGCCGCCGACCTGATCAAGGACAGCACAGAGGCGACGTTCATGGCGGACGTGGTCGAGGCCAGCCAGACAGTGCCGGTGCTGGTGGATTTCTGGGCGCCCTGGTGCGGCCCATGCAAGCAGTTGACGCCGGAACTCGAAGGCGCGGTCAGGAATGCCCGTGGAGCCGTTAGGCTGGTAAAGGTCAATCTCGACGAGAACCAGGCCATTGCGGCACAGTTGCGCGTCCAGTCGATCCCGATGGTCTATGCGTTTTGGCAAGGCCAGCCAATCGATGCCTTTCAGGGCGCGCTTCCGGCCTCGCAGGTGAAGGCCTTCATTGACCGCGTGATCAAGGCCGCAGGAGGCGAGAATGGCGACAGCCTGTCGGACGCGGTGGGTTCGGCCGAAGAGATGCTGCAGGAAGGTGCGGTCGCCGATGCCGCGCAGGTATTCGCCGCGGTTCTCAAGGAAGATGCCTCGAATGCCGCGGCATATGCCGGACTTGTCAAGAGCTACCTTGCTCTCGACCAGGTCGAGCAGGCCGAGCAGCTGCTTTCGAATGTGCCGGAGCAACTGGCTGAGGCAACCGAGATCCACGCCGTGAAGGCGCAATTGCTGCTCGTGCTCCAGGCGGCCGATGCAGGGCCTGTTGGCGAGTTGAGGGCGGCGGTCGAAGCCAGGCCGGACGATCACCAGGCACGACTTGATCTGGCGCAGGCCCTCTACGCGTCGGGTAACGCCGAAGAGGCGATCGAGACGCTGCTTGAACTCTATCGTCGCGATGCGGACTGGAATGACGGTGCGGCAAAGGCGCAGCTCTTCACGATATTCGATGCGCTCAAGCCCGATGATCCCCTCGTGCTGAACGGGCGCCGCAAGCTGTCTTCCATGATTTTTGCCTGAGCGGGAGATGGGCCAGGTGCCTCATAGGTTCTCGGCATCCGACCTGCCTGACACCGTTCCCGTATTTCCCTTGCCAGGTGCGCTGCTCCTGCCTCGGGCGCGCCTGCCCCTTCAGATCTTCGAGCCGCGCTATCTCGCGATGCTCGACGATTCCATGAAGACCGCCGAACGCCTGATCGGCATGATCCAGCCGCGAGGAGGGAAGGCGGAGGGCGCCCCAATGCTCCACGCGATCGGGTGCGCCGGTCGCATCACGGCGTTCTCTGAGACTGACGACGGGCGGTACACGATCACGCTGACCGGAATCTCCCGGTTTCGGACACGGGAAGAGGTGGAGGGATTTTCGCCTTACCGGCGTTGTCAAGTGTCCTGGTCCGGGTTTGAACGCGATCTTGGCGGCGTCGAGAGCGACGCAGGTCTGGATCGAGAGAGGTTCTTTCCGCTGCTTCGGCAGTTCTTCGAAGCCGAGGAATTGCGCACGGACTGGGATTCGCTTGAGGATGCGGAGGACGAACTACTTATCAACGCGTTGTCGATGCTTTGCCCTTTCAAGCCGGAGGACAAGCAGGCGCTCCTGGAGGCACCGTCGCTGGAGACCCGACGCGAGACGCTGGTAACGTTGATCGAGTTCGCAATGCGGGGCGGAGGCGAGGAGATGCTGCAATGAGCGACGAACCCGGGTTTGACCGACGCATGATCGAGGCGCTTGTCTGCCCCGAGACCCGAGCTCCGTTGAGCTATGATGCCGATGCCCAGGAACTGGTTTCGCGGGCAGCACATCTGGCCTATCCCATACGTGACGGCATTCCGATCATGCTGGTGGACGAAGCGCGCAAGCTCGATTGACTGCCTTGCTCCGGGTCAGAGTTCCTTTCCTCTCGACAGCCTCGGAAGATCCCCTGTCAGTCCCGCCGCTTCACGAATGAATGCCCGCCGGACGCCGGGAATTGCATTCGTCAGCCCGAGACCGACGTCGCGAAGCCCGCGCAGCAGTGCAAAGTCGTTCGAGAACAGGCGATTGAAGCCGTCTGTCGCTGCCGCCAGCGCCATCGTATCGAAGCGGCGCCACTGCTCGTACCGCTTCAGGACTTCGGGTCGGCCGAAGTCCTCGCCGCGACGATTCGCGTCCGTGACGACCTCGGCAAGGGCCGCAACGTCCTTGAGCCCGGCATTCAGTCCCTGCCCGGCAAGCGGGTGCACGACATGTGCGGCATCCCCGGCAAGGGCCACGCGGTCAGCGATGAAGCGCTCGGCAATTGAGAGACGGAGTGGATATGCAACGCGGCGGCCAGCCAGGGAAACTTGCCCAAGAAAGCTTCCGAAGCGTGGGCGAAGCTCGTCGAGATAGTCGTTTTCGTTCATCGCCTGAACCGATTCGGCACGTGCCGCCCTTTCGGTCCAGACGATCGAGGAGCGGTTGCCGGAGAGCGGCAGAATTGCGAGCGGTCCGGAGGGCATGAAGAACTGATGCGCGATGCCGAGATGCGGTTCTTCATGGGCAATCGTGCAGACCAGGGCCGTCTGGTCGTAGTTCCAGCCCATGCGTCCTATCCCCGCGCGGACTGCAATCGGGCTGTTCTGGCCATCGCAACCGACGAGAAGCCGGACACGCCGAGTCTCGCCGGAACCCAGGACCACCAGGGCTCCAGCGCCGTCAGCACGGTGTTCGATGACGCGGTCGTCAATTTGCGTGACGCCCGAACTTTTGGCCGCCCTGAGCAATTCTGATCGCAGGTACCGATCTTCGACCATGTATCCCATCGGGCCTTCCTCGATCTCGCCTTGATCGAACGTCAGCATGAGCGGCGACGGGCCCTCGCCGGCGCGACCGTCAGTGACCTTGATGCGCAGAATCGGCTGGACGTCTTTCAACTGCGGCCAGATGTCGAGTGCCTGAAGCACACGCATCGAGGAGATCGCGAATGCGTAGCTTCGGCCGTCGAAGTTGTCTGCCTTCCGTTCCGTGTGGGATCGGGGTTCGACGAGCACTACGTGAAATCTCGCCGAAGCCAGGGCGAGCGCCGTCGCCGTGCCGTTGAGGCCACCGCCCGCAACTAGGATATCGGCGTCAAAGTCCATGTCGGCATTTGCACCGGCCCTTGCGCCATTGTCCATAGAACTCGCGCAGGGGACTGTCGCGTTCAGGTGAATGCGCGCCCCTTGCAATGACGACCGGCCTGGCATAGATTGGAACACATGGCGAACATGGGCAGGCGGCTGATCAGGAGCTACAAGTACCGGCTCTACCCGAACAGGGCGCAGGAAGCGGCCCTGACGGACATGCTCGGACACTTCTGCGACCTCTACAAC
>JAJEGW010000071.1 GCA_022819605.1 Silicimonas sp.
GCTGTTCGGCTTCCTGAAGGAACTGCCGCTCAGCGGCATCGTCTCGCCCATAGCACTGGTCTTGATCGTGATCTTTTTCGTCACGTCCTCCGACAGCGGCAGCCTGGTGATCGACACGATCACGGCCGGTGGCAAGATGGATGCTCCGGTGTCGCAGCGGGTGTTCTGGTGCACACTCGAAGGGCTGGTCGCCATTGCGTTGCTTCTTGGTGGCGGTCTTGTCGCGCTGCAAGGTGCGGCCGTCTCTACCGGCATACCCTTCACCATCGTGCTGCTGCTCATGTGCTGGTGCGTCTACGCTGCGCTCCGCACCGAAGAGCGCTAGGAAACCGAAGGGCCGGGGGGCATCTCCGGCCCTTTCATTCTGGAAGAGTGCTGCGGAACGGATGAAGCGCGGTGCCACACGGCACGTCGGCGATGGTGTGCCCCGGAAGTCGTGAATGACGCAGTTCCCGTCTTCGGTGACAAGCGGCATCCCGTACGACCCAAGCGGATCACTGCCGACGGCTGCGGCCAGTTGGCCCGGCTTGGTCAATGGCACTATGAACCCGTGCCGGTCGGAGCCTTCCGATCCGGGAATTGTCACTTGCGGCAGCTCCCTGGGTCGAATGGCCTGGTTGTCGCCAGGACGATCTTCATGAGTCATTCGGTCTGGATCCCATCATCAAAGGCGATGTCAATTGTCGACTTGTCGCCTCCGGACCGTCGATGTTCCAGCCGTGTCCCCCCGAATGCAGAGCTTTCGATGGGGCTCATGTTCCTATGCCTTGCGTTCGTGTCGATCCCGAGACCGGTATGTGAGTATATTAACTCAATTGTCTTCCTCAGGTGGGCAAGGTCGAACTCGCCGGTTTGCAGCACGGCGATTTCAGGCGGGTACCGCCATCTTTTGACCACTCCCGCCTCTCCCGCGAGAATCCTCCTGGCGTCGTCCAGTTCGCCGTCCTGGGACAGAGCCGATGACGGAAACTGGCTTGAAAGGCACGCGAGGATGCAACAAAGGAAAATGCGCAATCTGGATCCGATGCCTTTCCGTTCGCGTGAACGCGGGCATGCCTGTCAGGCCAACAAGGTCAAAACGTGAACCAGCACGCGAACTGACGCACTCACCCGGTCCAGTGGCGCGGGTGTCCGGTGTCGACATGCACGAAGCCGGAATAGAGGCCGACGCCGCCCAATCCCGTCCGCCGTGCCGCCCTGGCCAGGCGAGAAGGCCGCAGTCCCGGCATCGAGATGTCCGCCGCCTTCGCGCGCAGGTGCAGCGAGTTCGCTGCGGCCCCCTTGCCCGCGCGGCGCAGCATCTCGTTGGTCTTCCTTGTCCGGAACCCGGAATGCAGCAGGATCTCGCCCTCGTGCCCCTCCAGGACCGCCGCGTGGCGAAGACGGGCCAGGAACTGCAGCAGGTCGGGATCGACGGGCATCGACCGGCCTTCGCGCCAGTCGCGCATGAACCATTCCAGGCGGCGTGCCTCGTCCGGGTCCAGACGGCCCCGCCGCTCGAACCTGGAGGACAGGACCTCGCCTGTCTGCACGTGACGCAGCAGGAGGAAGGGTTCCGGATCTGGATCCGGCGGCCTGGCGGCCCTTGCGCCGGCCGCGAGGCCGGACAGGACCCCGGCGACCGCGCCAAGCACCACGGCGCGGCGTCTCATTGACCGTGCCTGGCCTGCACGGCCATGGTGTCGGCCGACACCGTCCTGCGTTCGCTCATCCTGCATCTGCTCGCTTGCCTGTGCCGCCGTTCCGGCGGTCGCTTGGGCGAAGAGGTGGCACCGACCCTTCGGAAGCGCAAGCCAATTGCGCATCCGACGAGAATTTCGTGACCAGTGCGAGCCGGAGCGGGTTCCCGAAGGAAACAGACTGCGGCCCGCATGCATGAGCATCATCGATCCGCCCCCAGTGCACCGATCATTGCCGCCCGGTCCGGCCTGTGTCAAGCCGTGCGTCGCGGGCGCTTCGCGCACTCTTGCCGGGACGGACCCGAGGCTGCCATTCGATCGAGATGGATAGGGGGGCCGGTCGCCATCCGACAGAAAATCCCGGCCCCGCCGCTCTGCGAAAGCGGCTCGCGGCAAAGGCACATGGAGAGACCCTCGCCAGTAGCGAACGCAGCAAGCCACCGCGTGCTGCCGATGTCAAGACGACCCCAAACATGCGAAGCCGTTCGCTACGGGAAAGGTCGGCGGGCATCCGGTCCTTTCACGACCGGAGGACGCCGGGCGGAAGCCGATGACGACAACGACGATCAAGCGCCCTGACGCCACCGCGTGGATCTCGCGGGCCATCACCGAGAACGGAATGGCCTTGCGGCAAGGCGTCAGGTCGTCGAGGGCAGACGGCGAGCACAACGCGCCGGCGGCCTGGGACGCGCTCGATTGCCCGCGAGCGCAACGCAAGAGCCGCCTCGGGGCGGCGAAAGCAGGCATTTCGCCCTCAGGAGCAGCCGGTGAGTTGACATGATCGGGCACTGGCGACTATCTCGCCCGGGCCAGCCGGTCCGGCAGCGTCGCATGCTCCAAATTCTCCGCTGCCGGTACAGGCCAACCACCGGTCGCCCGCGCCGGGGCACAAGCGGGCGCTTTCTCGAAGGGACGGGATTCCGGCCAATGGAGTCTTGGAAAAACTCGTTTTTGCAAGACGCCGTGCCCGTCGACGATGACGCCCGGGTTCGGCCCTCTCGGGGTCTCGCGACCGAACCGCAGCTGCAATCCGAGGAACCTGCTCCCTTGCGTCACACGGCTGTCCTGTTCGTCGGGTCCGGGTGCCCGGGACGTGCCCATGCAGCCGAACCCGCGCAATCATCGGCCCGAAGGGGCGGCCCCCATCCCGATTCGTTCCTGCATCGAACGCGGGGCCGCAAGCGACGTCTTTCACGTCCGGGGCTCGGGGGTAATGCGGGTCGCGGCGATGCTGGCCGACATGGCCGCTTATGCAAGCGGGTGCCGCGACCCGGACCCGCTGCCTGAAGACCTCGGGCAAGGCGCAGGCAGCGTGCCGATTCGTGACATTTCACGCCAGAGCCGGGTGGTCAACGTGCAGGACGGTGGGCTCGAATGTCGGACCGTGGCCGACTCCCCGGCCGCGGCCAGTCCAGGAACAGCAGAGACATCGACCTCGTGGGACGCGTGCCATGCATCGCAGGCGTCCTGCATGCTGATCCGGCAAGGCGGCGGGTTCCCGGACGGCCGGGCCAGACGAACGGCAGCCTCGGGGCTGCCTGAGGCGTCGAATCCACCCCGGCCAGTGATGCCGGACGCCTTGCCAGGCCAGATCGATTCCGCGCCCGCCTTCGCGCGATCGGAAGGCTGCATTCACGACGGAGAATTCACGTCAAGGCAGTTGGCAAAACACCGATCAAGGCTCGATCCGGAACCCGGATGCATCCTCGATTCGCTCGGGTTGTCAGATTCCGGTCCTGACGCTAGGGTGCGCGTCGTTGGATGAAGTCACGGAGAGAGTGCCATGCCTGCCCAGATTCGCGTGGTGCGGCCTGAAATGACCGAAATCATCGAGCCGGCGATCCGCAAGCGTTACGCATACCCGCGCCACGCCCTTGCGTTCGATGTTCCCGCCGTCGCGGGCAGTTCAACGTCCCGCAGCGCCGACGCCGTGGCGGTTGGCCTGACGTGGGAGACCGGGCACGTCGTGACCGGTCTCCAGTTCGGGTCCAGCCGCGGGGAGCTGGACGACGCGCTGCGCGACTCGGCGGACGCGGTCAGGCAGTACTGCGACTACTGGTATCTTGTCATCCCGGAACCGTTCGTCGAGCGGGCCGAAATGCCTGACGACTGGGGTCTCATGTCGGTTGCCTGGAAGGGCGGAGTCCGGCTTGTGAAGCAGGCGCCCGAGCTG
>JAJEGW010000183.1 GCA_022819605.1 Silicimonas sp.
GCAAACTCGAGCGATCCCGGGCAGTCCAGTGCGACCCAGTCTTCACCGAGGTAGGAAAATTCCGCGCAGCGCAGGTCGACAGGCGGTGCGGCAGGCGGCCTTTTGCCTTCGAGCATTGTCATCTGGTCTATGAGTTCGGACGTGCCAACTGCTGACGGTCCGATGACAGCGATACATCTAGTAATCTTTGATCCTCCTATATCCGGATATTTCTGACAGCGCGCCACTACTGTCTAATGAAAAGTTGGACAGATTCAATTGCTTGCTTTAGCCGTCCGACTGATTCTGATGTTCTGTCGTGTCAAGCACTTGATCCAAATGGTTTTTTCGAAGTTCGTGAGACTCAGAATTTGCAGGATTCTGTGAGGACATTCCTCGATTTTCAGATGGCTGCGCATGATCGCGACGATCACGTAGACCGACGCAGCGATCCAGGTCCAGTTCTTCGCGGCGTTCTCCGAGGTGCCGAAGAATGATTCGATCCGAAGGCGCTGCTTGATCCACCTAAGGTGCAGCTTGACCCGCATCAGAGCACAGATACTTGATTGCGCGCTGAAACAATTCCACGCGGGGCGCGTCTGGCATGGAGGAAAGGTAAGTTGCCGGATACACCTTCGCAAGTGGGAAGCGAATGCTAGGCTCCATGATCGCGGGGCCTCGATGTTCGGATTGTTTCATGCTTGGCGTAGTCAGGATTGTTCCGGAACAGGCAAGTGCAAGTGGCCCGCCGGTAACTCTTTCAGCCTTGGAAGTTCAGCATGAGACCCATTCTAAGACCTCAAAACACTCACATTCGTCGATGCGGTTATGCTCGGACGCAGACCCCGGTCGTCGATGAGAATCACGGGTTCACGGCTTCAAGAGCAATCCTGTGAGGCTTGCTCCGTCGAACCGGCCCAAGCCAGCATTTAGAGCACCGCGGTAACTCTCTCGCGCAGCCTTTGCCAGAGGCATCGCCACGCCGTTCAAATCACCTTGCGCAAGAGCCAAGTCTAGGTCCTTTGCCAACCCTGAAATGTCAAATGTGCCAGGTTGGTCTGTTCCGTTGAGCGTGTCGATGACAACTTGGGCACGGTTCTTCAGCACGGCAGGGCCAGCGGAACTGTCCGCGATAACCGAGATCGCGACATCTGCGGGAATTCCGCTGTTCTTGAGTATAGAAAGCGCCTCAGAAAGTGTCTTCCAGTAAATTGCGAGCGGAAGGTTCACCGCGAGCTTCATACGTGAGCCGGAGCCTGCAGGCCCGAGATGTTCTACTCTCTTGCATAGCTTCTCAAGGATTGGCTTTGCTCGGGCGAAAGCCGCTTCGGAGCCACCGGCCATGCCGAGCAGTTGCCCCTTGAGCGCAGGCGCTACTGTACCGCCAATCGGGCAGTCAACGAAGTCCGCGCCTGCCTCGACAACTCTTTCCGAAATTCTGGCAGTGTCGGCGGGAAGGAGCGTGGACATGTCAACGATCATGCGGCCGGACAGTCCGGCGTCTATCAGCTTGCTCACGACGGTTTCCACCGCTTCGGCATTGGACAGCGACAAGAGGATCACGTCGCAGGCTGCAACGACAGCCAGATCAGAGGCGACATGTGCACCAACATCCGCCGAAGCTCGCGTGTGGCTGGGCGTTCTGTTCCACACCGTTACATCATGTCCGGTCTCGACAAGCCTTTTGGCAAAAGCGGTGCCCATCCTCCCGGTTCCGACAATTGCTATTTCAGACATCTGGCGGCCTCCTTTGTTTTGGCCCTTTCAAGCGGCACGTCCGCTGATCCGAACCTGCATCGGCGAGAGGCCATCCACCTGGCAGTCCAGCACGTCGCCCTTCTCCACGGCGCCAACACCAGCCGGCGTCCCCGACATTATGATGTCTCCGGGTTTGAGTTCATACTGTTGAGAGAGCTTGGCAATGATCTCGTCGATCTTCCAGATCAGCAACGAAATATCGGCATCCTGTCGTGTTTCACCGTTCACCATGAGCTTCACATGTCCTGAGTTCATGATGCCGATATCTTCAATTTTGGTGAGCGGGCCGACGGGGGCGGAATGGTCGAAGGCCTTGGTCACTTCCCATGGCAGACCATATTCCAGGGCTCTGGCCTGGTGGTCGCGCCGAGTCATGTCAAGTCCCACGGCATAGCCAAAGACGTGCCTCGAAGCTTCTCTCTCGGGGATGTTGTATCCGCCGGACTTGAGAGCGACTACGAGTTCACATTCATAGTGGAAGTCTTTCGTGAAGACCGGATATGGAATCTCGCCACCGTTCCGCACCAAGGCGTCTCTAGGCTTCATGAAGATCACAGGTGGATCACGCTCGTCAGCGTTCATTTCGACTATGTGCGCCAAGTAGTTCTTGCCAATGCAGTAGATGCGACGCACCGGAAATTTTTCGTCCGAGCCAGTGACGTCGAGATATTCCAATTCGGGCGGCTCAACGGCATATGCAGTCATGGATTTTCCTTCTCCAGCATACGGATTTTCCGCGATGCAACCAGCATGTCCTGATGCGCGATTGGGCGAGAATTCCTTGAATCGTCCGCCAATTCAAGACACTAATCCTCGAATCCTCGTCTTGTGAACCTTCCTTGAATATTGGCTGTAGCCAATCCCTTTGATTGAGGGCCTGGACATTTTTCCGGGCGACGTTGCATGAGGTCGTCAATCCTTGAAGCAAGCTAAGTTCGCAGGAACTTGCATACAAACGGCTACGGAAATCACCATGACGCATTGAAACGACGCCTTGGCCGGTTTCAAGTCTCATGGTCGTCGTCCGATGAAGGGCATTTTCGACGGAGAACGAATTGTTTCATGGGTCGGCACGATCCGGACCGGGGCACAGCCCAGTTTGCCGTGTAGTGCAGCCGCTCATTGAGATCGCCTTCAGTTGCGAGAACGTCAGCGACGAGGTGTGCGCCGTCGGCGTTCTGGCGCCGACGGCGGGCTGCAACGACATCGACGGATCCGATCAGACATGCGACCTTGACCGTAGCCTTCTCCAGAACGGTTCAATCACATTCGATCGGCATCAATCATACACACACCCCGGACGATGCCGTGCCGGAACGCTTCCAGAAGATCATCGCCGATCGCCAGGCGACCAACTGGCTGATGTATCCATGCCGAAGTGAAACCGACCAGATTCCTGCCTGTGACGCGCATTGCCGTTCGTCTGTGGCTGCATCCAATCCTTGCCGCACGCGACGATTTCGGCCCACCCTTCGCTGGACGTTCGATCTGGAACCGGACACATGGGATGGCGGGCAAAGCGGGCGCTCGCGGAGGGATTCGGAGCGAAAGAAATTTCGCGTTGTCCTCGTTCTGGAGGGCCGACACACAGGCGAAATGCCGATGCACGCCTCGCCGCAACCGTTGCGATGATCCTCGCGCAATGTCGCCGTCATGTGCCGAAAGGGCACGCATTGACGAACTGTAACCGCAGTGTTCGGAAGTGGAGGCGGTGCCACGGATGAACCCGCACCGCCGGAGATTCACGTAACCTCGGTGGCCGGGGAGTGCCGCCGGTAGGGTGTTGATGTACAGATCTCGGCTTGACGGTTTGGAGATCGGCAGGACATTAGATCAACTGATGCCGTTACCGTCCAGTCGGTGGGACATTCCGGGTCGTTGAGGCCGATTGCATCGTGGCGGGTTTCCGACCCCGCGTGGGTCTTCTTTGGTGCTTGGGCATGGAAGGCTGGCAGGGGCATGGACCAATTTTCTTTGTCTTCACATATAGTCTCGTGTAAATTTGAATTTGGTTGCCCCGGGCGAATTTGTCCCAATGGGAGCCAAACCGAACAATCAGGAGGAAGAAAAGATGACGACACGAAGCCAACTAACACGCCGTGGATTTGGAAGGCTTGCCTTCGGTAGCACGGCGCTTGCGGCACTCGGCTCGCCGGCATTCGTCAGGGCGCAGACAGCGATCACATTCGCTGTTCCGAACCCTTCGGCCCTGACATGGCTCCCGTACTGGGTTGCCGTGGGTGAAGGGTATTTTGGGGAAGAGGGTCTGTCGCCGACGCTCGAAGCAATTGATGGCTCTTCAGCAGTGCTTCAGGCGATGACTGCCGGGCAAGCACAAATTGGTGCGCCCGGACCTGGACCAACGCTTGGTGCCCGGGCACGCGGCGTAGACGTGAAGTTCCTCTACAATCTTTATCCCAAGTCGGTTTTCGGACTATTGGTGAAGGACGACAGCCCATACCAGACGCCGGCCGATCTAAAGGGCACGGTCATTGGCGTTGGTACCGCCGACGGTGCGGAAGTCTCGTTTACCAGCGCCATCATGGCAGATCTTGGCATGACCGTTGACAACGATTTCACCTACCTGCCGGTTGGCGATGGAGGGACGGCGGCAGTCGCGTTTCTGCGCGATGAGGTCAATTCCTATGCCGGCGCGGTGTCCGACGCCGCAATCCTCGCGGCGCGCGGCCTGAATCTCAGGGAAATCACGCCAGAGGCGTACCTCGGCTTTTTCGGAAACGGAATCGCGATGCTGGAAAGCCAGATGGCAGCCATGCCCGATCTAGCGCCTGCATTTGGCCGCGCACTCGTGCGTGCAACACGCTTCGCGTCTGATCCCGCGAACAAGGATGCCAGTCTGGCTCATTGCGCAGCCGGCAACCCCCAGGAGGGGGAGCAGGACTACGCTTCCTCGCTCTTTGATGGCGTTCTGGTCCGCATGACGCCGACCGACGCTTACATTGGAGAGGGTTACGGATATCAACCTCCAGAGCACTGGCAAGCGATTCATGATTCGGCAGTCGCCTCTGGTGCGCTATCCGAACCAATTTCGGATCTTTCGGCGGTCTATACGAATGAGTTCGTAGGCGGCTGGAACGCTTAATGTCGAAGGTGGAGCCCCTTCCACGCGAACTGCAAACGGCTGTTCCTCAGTCATTGCCAGTATACGAAATCGAGCGGTTGTCGAAGACCTATGCGAGAAACAACCTGACGGCGCTCTCCGACGTGTACCTTACGATCCATAAGGGCGAGTTTGTGTCGGTAATAGGGACGTCGGGCTGTGGAAAGTCGACACTGCTCAAAATTATGGCGGGGCTCCTACCTCCCACGACCGGCCGCGTAGTTCTTGATGGCCGTCCCGTGCTTGGTCCAAGGCCCGATATCGGGATGATGTTTCAGCAGGCGACCCTGCTGCCTTGGAAGACCACGATCGAAAACATCGTTCTACCAATTGAGATCCGGGAAGGCCGCGCAGCGGCAAAGGCGGCACACGTGCGCGCGATGGATCTCCTGGAATTGGTCGGTCTTGGCGAATTTCCGAATGTCTATCCCGGCGAGCTA
>JAJEGW010000053.1 GCA_022819605.1 Silicimonas sp.
AAGGGCGATCCGCAATTCCCTTGCGCGACAAGACGCACCGGGGCGAATAGAAATCCCATAGAGCATCAACCTCGGGCGCGCGCGGCTCAGCTCATCGCTTTTATAGGCCGTGCTGCGCACGACCCATAAAAGCCAATTCGAAATGCTCATGTAAACATTCTTCAATTGATATTCTTTCTAAATGCCCGCGGCCATTATGGTCAAGGAGTTGATGGGACGCCAAGACGAACAGCAACGCCGTGGCTTCCACTCGACTTCGGAGCCAAGACAGCATGCAGACCAGGATCTACCACCGAACCACTGGCAACGTTTCCGAAACTCTTGGCCTGCGACCCGTGCTCGAGACAGTGGTTCCCATGCTGAGTCCTTCAAGAAGCACCGCGAAAAAACACCGTGCACGAAAAGAAGGACATCACGGATGATCGCCACTTGGATCATACCCGCAGGCAAAGATCTTGCGCCAACAGGTTGGAAAATTCGCAATTCCCGAAACCATGGAGCCGGAAGCGCGAGATGCGCCGTGCCTCGGCTGAGCGCGCCCGGATGTGGCTCGCAGCCTGGACGTTCTCACTCGGCGCGGCTCCCGCGCCGGCGTTGTCCTTCCTTCTTTGATCGGTCCGCGACGACACCGGCCGGCGCCCGGACGTGCCCGCGCGCGTTTTCCTTTCGCCCCGGTCGTGCAGGTGCCGCCGTGCCGCTCGTCGCACTCGCGGCCCTTGCATTCCCTCCGCCTACGGCGGCGCATTCTGGGGGGGCATCAGCGCGACGGCGGGTGGGGCATTCCCGGCGTGCGGGGAGAGCGACATGATCTGTGCCGAGTACGGGCGTGCGCTCGAAGGGTCGTCGGCATTGACGTTGTCGGGGCCTGCGTTCTCGCCTGGAGGGTTCTCAGGCTTGTCGGGGCCTGCCGGAAACCGGCATCGCGCTTTTGCAAAGAACGAAATCCGATGCCCTGGGCCACTGCGAACTTGGCTCCGGCACTGTCGTCGCCCCTATTGATCGAAGAAGTGGATGTTTCCGATGCTGCAAGCTGCAACTCTTTCCCGGAACTGGGGCATCACGAACGACCATGGTCCGTTGCGGCACGTGCTTCTGGGTCGGCCAGAGCACTACAAGTGGGTTGAGGCCGGGCCGCTGATGGGCCGCACCCTGGAGAATGCGGATCGCACCGGGGTCAGGTTCGACCTGCAGCTCGCGATGGCCCAGCACACGGAAATGGTCTCGATCTACGAAGAGAATGGCGTCACCTGCCACTACCTGGAGAGCGATCCTGTGCTGCACCGGAATTTCTTTGCGCGCGACAGTTCGGCCATGACGCCTTGGGGCGCATTGATCTGTCACATGCAGCTCAAGGTCCGTCGCGCCGACTACGTGTCGGCAATCCGGTTCTATCAGGCGAACGACATTCCGATCTGGAATTACGCGACCGCGGGCCACTTCGAGGGCGGCGACTTCAACATCATCGATACCGGCCGGGTGCTGATAGGCTACGGCGGCGAACGCTCCGAGAAGGAGGGCGCCGAGCAGGTCGCACGGTTCGTCGAGGCCGAGGGGTGGGAGGCCCTGGTGGCTCCGATCAGCCGGGAGTTCGTCCACATGGACGGCCTGATCGTGCCCCTTGCCGACAAGCTCGCCGTGGCATGCGTTGACGCGATGGAGCCCTGGCTGGTCGAGACCGTCCGTGGATGGGGCATTGAGCTTGTCGACGTGGGGTATGCCGAGGCCAGGAACCTCGGCGTCAATCTCGTGGCGCTCGGAAACGACAAGGTGTTGTCCATGGCCGGCGCGAACGATCTCAACGATCGCATGCGTGCCATGGGCTTTGAGGTCTACGATCCGGACATGTCGATGTTCACGCTAGGCGGTGGCGGTGTCCACTGCCTTTGCCAGGCCCTGAAACGCGACGACACGTGAAGCCCGGTCCTTCCAGGGCCGACAAGGGACCGGGAACCGACGAATTTAGGAAAGGAAAGGGGAACGGAAATGAGACTCAAGACACTTGTTGCGGCAACAGCACTCTTCGGCGGTGCCGGAGCGGCGGTTGCGGACGACGTCATCATCGGCGTGCCGAACTGGGCATCCGTTCGCGGAACGGCGCACATCCTGAAAGTCGCGCTGGAAGAGAACCTGGGCCTGTCCGTCGCGCTGCAGAACGGCTCGAACCCCGTGATCTTCGAAGCGATGGATTCCGGCGCCATGCACGTGCACCCGGAAGTCTGGCTTCCCAACCAGCAGAACCTGCATGACACGTTCGTGACGGAAAAGGGCACCGTGACGTTCAATCCGAACGCCGTTCTGGCGGAGCAGCACATCTGCGTGACCAAGGACACGCAGGATAGGACGGGGATATCGTCGCTCAGCGACCTGACCGATCCGTCGCTTGCATCGCAGTTCGATACCGACGGCGATGGCTTGGGCGAAGTCTGGATCGGCGCGGCGGGCTGGGCCTCGACCAACGTGGAGAAGATCCGCGCCAAGACCTACGGCTATTCGGAAACCATGAACCTGGTGGAAATGGACGAGACGCTGGCGCTCGCGCAGGTCGACAATGCCATCGTCCAGGACGAGAACATCGTCTTCTACTGCTACACCCCGCATCACATGTTCTCTCTCTACGACCTGGTCAAGCTGGAGGAGCCCCCCTTCGACGCCGCCGAATGGGACGTGAAGCAGCCGACGGACGATCCGAACTGGCTTGAGAACTCGATGGCCGGCACGGCGTGGGATTCCACGAAGCTGCACGTCTTCTACTCCAGGGCGCTGGAGGAACAGCACCCTGCAGCCGCGGCAATGCTCGCCAATGTAGAGCTGAACACCGAGCACGTGAACGGCATCGTGTACGCCCTTTCGGTTGACGGCAGGGACCCGGACGAGTTCGCCCGCGAATGGGTGGCCGAAAACTCGGACCTCGTCGATTCCTGGTTCAACTGACAGTCGGTTCAACTCAGGACCCGGTCGGCATGTTCGGCCGACCGGGACAAAGGGCCTTCGATCCGGGAGGGCGAGATGTCTGATGCCGTGATCGAGATGAACAACGTCTGGAAGATCTTCGGCGCGGACGCGGACGCCGCG
The DNA here is from genome assembly GCA_022819605.1 of Silicimonas sp. Lineage (GTDB taxonomy): Bacteria > Pseudomonadota > Alphaproteobacteria > Rhodobacterales > Rhodobacteraceae > JAJEFO01. The sequence continues at coordinate 3,073 of JAJEGW010000053.1, forward strand.
ATGGAGGCGGTGCGAACACGCAACCTCAGCAAGACGGAAGTTCTGCGCGAATTCAACTGCGTGGTCGGCATTGCAGATGTGTCGTTCTCGGTCGAGAAGGGCGAGATCTTCTGCGTGATGGGCCTTTCGGGGTCCGGAAAGTCCACGCTGGTGCGACACCTGAACCGCCTGATCGAACCGACCGCCGGCAGCATCACCGTTCTTGGCCAGGACATGATTTCGCTAAGCGATGCAGACCTGCGCCAGGTTCGTGCAAGGAAGATCGGCATGGTGTTCCAGCACATGGCACTCCTGCAGCACCGGACCGTGCGCGACAATGTCGCCTTTCCGCTCCAGGTGCGGGGCGAACCGAAGTTGCACCGATGGGCGGTTTCGCAGCGATGCCTCGATCGGGTGGACCTGACCGGCTACGAAGACAGGTTTCCGCACGAGCTCTCGGGCGGAATGCAGCAGCGCGTCGGACTTGCGCGGGCCCTGGCCTCCGACCCGGACGTCCTGCTGATGGACGAGCCGTTCTCGGCCCTTGACCCGCTCATCAGGCGCCAGTTGCAGGACCAGTTCATGGCCCTGTCCGCCGAACTGGGCAAGACCACCGTCTTCATAACGCACGACCTGGACGAGGCGATCCGCATCGGGAACCGGATCGCGATCATGAAGGACGGCCGCATCGTTCAGATCGGCACGCCCGAAGAGATCGTCACGCAGCCCGCCGACGACTACGTGCGAGATTTCGTTGAAGGGATCTCCAAGCTGAAGCTGGTGTTCGCGCACTCGATCATGGTCCCGATCGACGAATACGTTCCGTCCCGCCCGATCGATCTCGACGAGGCTCCGCGGGCGCACCATGGCACGGACCTCGATCATCTGATCGACATCGCGATCACCACGGAGCACGTGACCGTCATCACCGGCGATGACGGTGACGACATCGGGATCGTTGACCGCGCGACGCTGCTGAAGGGCATCCAGGGAGGCAAGGCATGACCACGACGACGACCGAGGCCGCCGGCGGCCGTGTTGGCATCGCGACCGGCGACGGACGCGACATCCAGGCGTTCGCCGTGGAGAGCGCCGGCTACTACGGTGCGGAGTTCGAGAGGATCGAGGGCAAGACCGGATTCGTCGTCTCCTGGAACTCGGCGGCGGCGGCGCTTGGGCCTGTCTGGGGAGCGGCCCGTGGCGCGTGGGGGTTCTTCTGGACGTTCCTGATCCTCGAGCTGTTCGCCCTGGTGCAGGTCGGGCGCGGGCTTTGGGGCGAACTGGGCGCCGAGGAACTTGAGCGCTACAACCGCATCCGGGAGAACATCGAACGCCGGGAAGCGCGCGCTGCGGAGCTTCGCGCCGCGGGCGAGACCGCCGACGCCGATGCCAGCCAGCGCATAGCGGACAACTTGCGCGCCGCTGCCGAGGCCGCGCTCGAGGCGGCCGAGGCCGCAAACGCCGCGGGCCTGTCAATCCTGCTCTTCGGCCTTGCGTTCCTCGTGTTCGTCAAGGTCGTCGAAGGGCTCTACGCAAACTACGCCTACGAGGCGCAATACCTGCGCTGGCGATATGGCAATCCGGAACAGGCAGGCCTCAGCCGACGCAGCGCAGTCTTCGGGCTGATCGGGCTGGCGGCGATCTGGCCGCTGACGCTGATCCGCTTCACGGTGGCCGATCCCGATGCCGTGGTCGCGCGTTTCACGGGCGGCCTGTTCGGCGACCGCTGGGGAATCGAGGAGTTTCCCGTCGGGCGCGAGTATTTCGGCGTTCTCGCCCGCATGGGCGACGCGGGATTCGATTGGCTTGCCAACAGGTTCGGCGGCGCCTTCGACGGGATCTCGCGGGCGATCAAATGGGTTCTGGACGGGCTTGAGGTGCTCCTGATCCAGACTCCATGGCCGGTGGTGATGTTCATCACGGTCGTGGTGGCCTTCCGTCTTGCCGGCCCGCGAGTGGCGATCTTCACGGCGGCGGCACTGGCCTATCTGGCGTTCATGGGTCTTTGGGAACTCTCGATGATCACGGTCGCCCTGATAGGGGCGGGGGCGTTCCTGTGCGTGCTGATCGGCATACCGTTGGGCATCTGGTTCGGAAAGTCCAAGCGGGCGTACGCGCTCGCCGAACCGGTGCTGGATTTCATGCAGACCATGCCGGCCTTCGTCTACCTGATCCCGATCATCGCGTTCTTCGGCACCGGCAAGCCGCCGGGCGTCCTTGCCACGCTGATCTTCGCCATGCCGCCGGTGATCCGGCTGACGGCCCTGGGCATGCGCGGCGTTCCGGAAGGCACGAAGGAGGCGGCAGTCGCCTTCGGGTGCTCGAAGCGGCAGCTTCTGTTCAACGTCGAGCTCCCGCTTGCCTTGCCATCGATCATGACCGGCATCAATCAGACGATCCTGATGGCGCTGTCGATGGTCGTGATCGCCTCGCTCATCGGTGCGGAGGGGCTGGGCGCCCTGATCCTGGAATCGCTGCAATACGCGGCAAAGGGGCAGGGGCTCTTGGGCGGCCTGGCGATCCTGTTCTGCGCAATGGTCATCGACCGCATCGCGCAGGGCGTCTATAGGAAGAAGGCGGGCAACGCGTAAGGTCGATTTCCACGGGACGGGCGCGGAGCTGCGGTGGCGCTATTAGATGCAGAGGAGGCATGTATGGCGGGCGAACTGGAGATGTCGCGTGAGCAGATGCTTGATTTCGGGCGCAAGGCGCTCGATCTCGTGGTCGAGCGCATCGAGAGCCTTCCCGGCGAGAACGCCTGGGAGGGCGAGTTTCGGAAGGTCCTCGCAGAGCAACTGCTTGAGGACCCGCCCGAGGAAGGGCGGCCCGGCGACGAGGTCATGGAGAGGGTCGTGCGCGACGTTCTCCCGCTCACGGTGCGCCTCGACCACCCGCGCTGCTTCGGGTTCGTCCCGTCGGCACCCGCTTGGCCCGCCGTGGTTGCCGACTTCCTGGCGGCTGGCTGGAACGTCAACCAGTGCACCTGGCTGGTCGCAAGCGGCCCGAGCCAGCTGGAACTGGTCGTCATCGACTGGTTCAGGCGCTGGCTCGGCTATCCGGAGGGTGCGGGCGGTCTCTTCACCAGCGGCGGCTCGGCCGCCAGCGTCGACGCCTTCGTAGCGGCGCGCGACGCGGCGGGCCATCCCGAGCGCGCCACCGTCTACATGAGCGACCAGAGCCACAGCGCGCTCGTCCGCGCGGCGGTGATCGTCGGCGTCCGCCGCGAATGCATTCGCATGATCCCGAGCGACGCGGACTTCCGCCTCGACATGGATGCGCTGGCCCGCGCCGTGGCCGACGACCGCGCGGCCGGCTTCACGCCCGTTGCCGTTGCCGCCAATGCCGGCACGGTGGGCACGGGCGCCATCGACCCTCTTGAGGCGATGGCCGGCTTCTGCGCGGCGGAGGGTCTCTGGCTGCACGTCGATGCCGCCTACGGCGGCTTCGCTGCGGTGACGGAGCGGGGCAGGCGGCTCCTGCGCGGGATCGAGCGCGCCGATTCGATAGGGCTGGACGCGCACAAGTGGTTCTTCCAGCCCTACGAGGCCGGCTGCCTGCTGGTGAAGGACGAGAGCGCCCTCAGGGACGCCTTTGCGGTCCGTCCGGACATCCTTCAGGACACCGTGTGGGGGGCGAACCACCCCAACTTCTCAGATCTCGGCCTGCAGCTGAGCCGCTCGGCGCGGGCGCTGAAGGTGTGGATGTCGGTCCAGACGTTCGGCATGGCGAGGTTCCGGCGTGCGGTCGCCAACGGGATGGAGCTGGCGGCACGGGCCGAGGGCCATGTTCGCGCGAGCCCGGTCCTGGAGGCCATGAGCGCGGCGACGCTGGGGATCGTCTGCTTCCGCGTCAATCCCGCGGATAGCGAGCTTGACGAGGCGGCACTGGAAGAGGTCAACAGGGCGGTGCTCGCCCGCATGTTCTGGGACGACCCCGCGTTCATGTCGTCCACTCTGCTGCACGGGACGTTCGCGCTCAGGATGTGCATCCTCAACGACGCCACGACCTGGGATGACGTGCGCGAGACCCTGGAGGCGGTCGAAAAGTTTGGGAAAGAGGCACTCTCAAAGACCGAAGCGCCGGAATGACGGCATGGTCCGCAGCCTTCACGGCAACTGCCGCACCGCGCCTCGCGCAAGAACATTCACGCTTCGCGGTGCTCGTCTGGACTTGAACTGTCTCGTCATCATATGTATTCCGCAAGTGACTCCCCGACACGGTTGAATGCACTCGGACTGCAAGCGAACTGTGCTCGGACAATCTCCGGGGCCTTCGGTCCTGATGACGAAGAGGAAGAGCCATGGCCAAGCGCTGGTATGCTGTAAGCGTTCTGTCGAACTTCGAAAAAAAGGTTGCCGAACAGATTCGTCATGCCGTGGACGATGCCGGTCTTCCAAGCGAGATCGAGGAAGTCCTCGTTCCGACCGAAGAGGTCATCGAGATTCGGCGAGGAAAGAAAGTTACGGCCGAACGTCGCTTCATGCCGGGCTACGTTCTGGTCAGGATGGACATGTCGGATGAGGGCTATCACCTGATAAACTCGATCAATCGCGTCACCGGTTTCCTCGGGTCTCGGGGCCAGCCGATGCCGATGCCGGATGTCGAGGTCAATGCGATCCTGAATCGTGTTGAAGAGGGCGAGACCGCGCCGAAACTGATGATCTCGTTCGACGTCGGCGAGAAGGTCAAGGTGCACGACGGTCCGTTCGAGGACTTTGACGGCACAGTCGAGGAAGTCGACGAAGAGAACCAGCGCCTGAAAGTCTCCGTCTCGATATTTGGCCGCGCAACCCCGGTGGAACTCGAATTCACGCAGGTCGCGAAGCAGAACTAGGGGCATTTGTACCCAACTTGACTGCCCGTCATCCACGTGACCCCGCAGGTCTTGGTGGTTCCCTGGCACCACGCGGACGTCTTGCGCAAGCATCGGGTTGACCTCAATCGCGACGTCGACGAGCAGTTCCGCCGAAGATGCGGATCTGCCCGAAGGACACTGGCCTGGCTGTGCCAGAATTCGGCTTTCGCCGTTTCGGGCAGGATGGTCGTTCCTGGAGAGTGGCGGGTGCGGGACGCCCCCTTGATGGATGCATCGCGCCCGGAATCGTCAACTTCTCCTGTTGACCATTCAGGAGAAGCATTTTTTTGCATGGCTGTTTTGAAGATGAATCGCAAACTTGAGGGGAGCAGGAAATGACTGCAAGGGAGATGGTGCTCGCTTTTCTCGCGGACAGCGGGCCTGCCAAGAGGGAAGACATTCGCCAGGCCGTTCACCCAGAGATGACGCGGCAAGGATTCTGGAAGATCTTGAAGAGCCTGAAGGAAGACGGCTTCGTGACGGCGAAGGGCGCCGGGCCCTCTTCGCGCTGGCTTCTGCAGGGTCCCTCCGCCGTGCGCCGACACCTGGAGACGCCCTGGGAACGTCGACGTTCGGCCGATTACGACATTTCGATCCTCGACTCCTACGTTCCCAACCGGACCTTCTACATCAGCACCGAAATCAGGAGAGCGTTGAAAGAGGCGGGGACGCCGCCCCCGGGGCGTCCCGGGACGACTGACCGGCGCGTCTTCGAGAGGTTCACGGCGGACCTGTCCTGGGCCTCCTCGCGCCTCGAAGGCAACACCTATTCGCTTCTCGAGACGGAACGCCTCCTGCAGTTCGGCGAGGAGGCGGAAGGCCGCACGCAGGAGGAGGTGGCCATGATCCTGAACCACAATCGCGCGATCGGCTACATACGTCCGGATCCGGAGACTCCGGCCATCTCGGCGATGACTCTCCGGAGCATCCATGCCCTGGTTTCCGCCGACCTGCTCCCGAATCCCATGTGGGAGGGTGCGCTGCGCACCCACGAGGTCCGGATCGGCGGGTCCGCCTATGCGCCGCCGAACGACCCGCACGTCGTCGTCCAGGCCTTCGAGGCGCTCGCGGAGAAGGCGGGGCAGATCGCCGACCCCTTCGAGCAGGCCTTCTTCCTGACCGTCCATGTGCCCCTTCTCCAGGCGTTCGAGGACTGTAACAAGCGGACGTCCCGGGTGGCTGCCAGCATTCCCCTGCTTGCGGCGGGCCTCTCGCCGCTCTCGTTCCTCGAGACGAAGCATCGTGACTACGTGGACGGCCTCTTGGGGGTCTACGAGATGAACGACGTCTCGCTTGCGCTGGATGTCTTCGTCGAATCATACATGGCGACGGCCAGCCGCTACTGGTTTCCGACCGTCCAGCAAGGCGCGGTTTCGTCCGCGGCCATCGGCAACAGGGCCTTTATCGAATCGTCCGTCCGGATCCTCGTGCAGGAGCATGGCGGCTTTGACAGGGCTGCGGCAGAGGAGATGTGCGCCCGCCAGGGCATTGAAGTCCATCTGGAGATCGTCGACGGGATCCAGGATGCCATCGAAGGCCTCAACGCCGGCAACCTGATCCGCTACGGCCTGTCCCTGAGCGACCTCGAGAGGCTGCGCAACCAAGGCGAAAAACGTCCCCCGGCAAGCGGCGGAAGTGTCGGCGGGAACCGTGAAAGGGGCAGCGACTGATGGATGCAGCCGGAGCCCTCGCCGTGCGTGAAGATCAACGACCCGGATGGGTCCGAAAGTGCCGAATAGACTATCCACCCGCTGGGGCGCATTCCAAAAAGTGGGTCAGTCTTGAACCCGAATCCGCACTTTCGCATTGTTCCTGGCCCTGAACTCACTTCAGGCCAGTCCGCCTGGGCGAATCCGTTCGCTCTGCACCGGAATCTCCCGCCGGACACGAGGAAATCGTCGAAAGACCTGCCCCATTTGCAGAGCCGCGACTTCTCGTTGCGCGCGCTGCCCGATCAGGTCGGGATCCGTTCCCGCATGCGCTGCCACACGCCGTGGCGGGCAGGAATGGAACGGGCCGGCCTGCAGCAAGGTTCTCTGGCTCGCAGTTGCTTTCTGGCGTATGCCTTGACGCAGCGGTCAACTGCCTGCGCGGCCGTTGCGTTCCTTGTCACATTGGATCCTCAAAGGCATGTCATTCAGGTGAAATCGGAATGGCCATGACGGGCTGCGTAATTACTTGCGAAACACATTTAATTGCAATACGCATTAAAAGGGGGGATTGACCTCCCTTATGATGAACTCGCACACAACTCTCCATGGAGGAGACCATGACCTACAAGATGCTCAAGCCTATGCTTGTGACCGCAATCATGCTGCCGCTCGCAGGTGCGGCAGCGGCTGAGAGCCACGCTCGGTCAGATCTGGTGATCGCCGATCTTGGTCAGCCGGAAACAAACCCCTGGGTGATCAACCGTCACCGCTTCGAACGCTGCGTTGCCGATGCGCTCGGTGTAGAGCTGAAGGAGTTCGACGATCAGAACTCGGAAGAGCAACACGTCGCGCAGGCCGAATCCATCATCGCCGGCGGTCCGGACGGGCTGATCTTCAATCCGTTGACTTCGCCCGCTGGCATACAGGTCGCCCGCCTTTTGGAGGAGAACGACATTCCGGGCATCGCCGTTGGACGCCTGGTGGTGTCGAGCTATGAGGATGACTACGAGGGCGAGGACTTTGTCGCTCAAGTCACCCAGAACAACGACACCTGGGGTCAGGCAATCGGCAAGGCCACGGCAGACCTCGGGCACAAGAAGGTCGCGATGATATGGAACCAGAAAGGCGTGACCTCCGCCGAAGAAATCTGGGCCGGCGTCCAATCCGAACTCGAAGCGGCAGGAATTGAAGTGATTGCCGAAGCCTGGGACCGCCTGAACCGCGAGAACGGCCAGAAATATGCGGAACAGTATATCGCACGCTTCGCGCCGGAAGAGATCGACGCGATCATCGTCTTGGGCGCGGTTGCGGGTCTTGGCAGCCAGTTCGCGGTCGACCAGGCCGGTCGGGGCGACATCGCCATCATCACCACGGACATCGACGAGCAGGTCGCCCAGTTCATCAAGGACGGCAAGCTGGCCTTTTCGATCGGCGGCCACTGGATGGTCGGCGGTTTCGGCCTGATCCAGCTCTATGACTATCTGCACGGCCACCCGATCGAGGACACGCAGCCCCGCGTCGGCCTCATCCCCGTCACGGCCGAGAATGTGGACGTCTATGCGAACAGCCTTCTGAACGGCTGCATCCTGTCGCCTGAGACCATCAGGAGCCTCAGCAAGGTGCATAACCCCGACGCCGATCTGCCCGGTTTCATTGACGCCTGGCAGGCAACTTGGCAAGACCACGTGCTATAGGATTCCTTGCGCGTATTCCGCTCCGGCCCGATGGGCCGGGGCACCCCAAAACAGCAAAGATTGTGTCGAGGTCCGCAGATGAGACTTTTCGGATACGCTCCGGAACGCGGTGCTGCCGCTGGCGATACGATGCCGTTCTATCACGACGGCAAGTGGCACCTGTTCTTTTCGCAGCCGCCCGTGGGTGCCTGGGATTACGTTGAGCGGGCGCGGGTTTCGACAGCCTACCTGAGGTCCGCCGATCTGGTGACCTGGGAGGTGATGCCCGACGCCTTCGGTCCCGGCGCACACGGCGATTGCGACGGAGACGGCATCTGGACCGGGTCGGTCATCGAGCGTGAAGGCGTCTTCCACTTCTTCTACACCGGCTACAACCGCCAGTCCGCTTCGCCGCAGACGATCTGCAAGGCAACCTCGACCGATCTGGAGAGCTGGGAAAAGTCCGGGGCCAATCCGATGATCTCTCCCGACCCGCGCTGGTACGAGACGGTCGACTGGCGCGATCCCTACGTTTACCGCGACGAAGAGGCGGGGGGTTACAGGATGCTGATCTCGGCACGCCTGAAAGAGGGACCGCAGTTCCGCCGAGGCTGTATTGCCGTAGCGACCTCCGACGATCTGGAAACCTGGGAGGTAGGCCCGCCGCTGGCGTCATCCATGCTGACGCATTGCCCCGAATGCCCCGAGATCTTCAGGCTGGGCGACTGGTGGTACCTGGTCGAGAGCCGTTATTCGGAGCGGATGCAGACGGTGTACAGGGTAGCGAAGTCCAAGGACGGTCCCTGGGAGAGCCGCAAGCTCGACAGTCTGGACGGGCGTCGGTTCTATGCTGCCAAGTCGGCCGGCGACGGCAGCCGCCGCATGAGTTTCGCGTGGATTCCGTTTCGCAAGCATCACGGGCCCAAGCGCAACTGGGTTTGGGGCGGTGAGCTTGGCAGCCCGCGCGAGCTGGTGTCACTGTCGGACGGAACGCTGGTGTGCCGTCTGCCGCAAGACGTGGATGACAGCTATGCGGCGGCAGTGAGCCACGAATTGCGCCCGATGCTGGGCGATTGGACCGGCGATGCGAGCCCGCGCTGCGATGCGACCGGATCCTACGGGTATTCGTTTCTAGGCGGCCCCGGCCGTGACGATGTCCTTCTTGACGTGGTCATCGAACCCGACCCGGCCACCGAGGCTGCGGGCATCCTCATCGAACCCCGCGGCGGCGATCATCTGGACAGTGGCTACAGCCTTGCAATCGAACCGATGAAGGAGCGCGTGATCTTCGATCGCTGGCCCGCCGCGATGGACCCGCTCTGGGACAGCCTTGTGCTCACGGAACGCCACGGCATCGAAGTCAGCCAGGAGATCGACAGCCCCCTGGTCGAACGCCCGCTGGCCTTCACGCCAGAAGATGGCCGCTTTCGGGTCCAGATCCTGCGCAACGGATCGGCGATTGAGTGCTTCGTGGCCGGACAAGTCGTGGCGTCGTTCCGGGTCTACGACATTTCGAGCACCGACGCGTGGGGTCTGTTCGTGCAGGAAGGTGCAGCCACGTTCCACGACCTGGCGTTTCGGAAGTAAAGGCCGCATCATGTCTTTGGCAACCCTCCGGCAATTGCTGGATCATGCAGCCGAGCAAGGCCTTGGCGTGCCCGCATTCAACATCTCGAACATGGGGCGGGGCATTGCGAACATGAGCGCCGCGCGGGCCTGCGACGCGCCGGTGATCCTGCAGGTCAGCCTGAATGTCCCCCGAAGCCATGCCGACGATACTCTTGATCACGGTACGCTTGATCCACGCCAGGAGGCCGTGTGCGCTGGGCTCTCTTCATAGGGCGATCGGTGCTGGACGTGTCCGCGCTTGTCGAGGACTTTCCCGGTCCTGACGGCAAGGTCAGGGCCTTGGCCAACGACGTGATTCCGGGCGGGTCTGCGCTGAATGCCGCCGTTACCTTTGCACATCTTGGCGGAACGGCCTCGCTGGCGACGTCGCTCGGGGCTGCGGGTCCGATGCGGGCGCATCTGACATCAGACCTGAGTGCCCGAAACGTGACCGTGCACGACATCTGCGATGACCCTGACTACGAGATTCCCCTGTCCACTGTCGTCTCGACCCGCAGTCTTGGCACCAGGATGATCGTCAATGGCGCTGGCGACGATTGCGAAAGCGTGTCCAGCCGAAACGACTTGATCCTGGCCGGTGCCGACCTGATTCAGCTTGACCAGTACGAACGGCATTTCGTGGCGGCGCACGGCGCTGCGTTGCGGGCCTTCGAGGGGCCGATCATCCTGGATGCCGGCGGCTGGAAGGACTGGTCTCCGGATTTCCTGCGCCTGGCGGACATTCCGATCGTCAGCGAAGTGTTTTGCCCGGACGGTGCCAGCGCCTTTGCCGGCATGTGTGCCGAGCTCGGGATTTCCCGCTGGGCGATGACACGCGGCGAGAGGGGCGTTGTCTGGTACGATCGGGGCGACGAGGGGGAAATACCCGCCCTGCCGATAGATGCCGTCGACACCATGGGGGCCGGCGACATCTTTCATGGTGCCTTCTGCCACACCTTCCTCGAGGGCGGGTCCTTTATCGAGGCTTTGAATGCGGCAAATCAGATTGCCGGCAGGTCCTGCGCCCATGTCGGCACGCGGAGCTGGATGGATGCCTGAACGCCTTCGCGACTATGCTGGCCTTCTGGACGCTGTCGAGGCGCGGCTGAACACTGTTCAACCGCCGCTGATCGTCGCAATCGCAGGGCCGCCCGCGTCGGGAAAGTCCACGCTGGCCGAACGTTTGACCGTGGATCTCCGGGCCGCGGGCAATGTCGCCGCCTATTGCCCGATGGACGGGTTCCACAAGGCGAACGCACAGCTCGACGCCGAGGGGCTGCGCAGCGTGAAAGGCCGCATCGACACGTTCGATGGCACCGCATTTGCCCTGGCCGTGGCGCGGCTGGCAAAGGGAGATGCCTTCTGGTGGCCGCGATATTCGCGGCACAGCCACGAACCCGTTCCGGAAGGCACTCGGATCGAGGGCGTTGAGACCGTCTGCATCGTCGAAGGCAACTACATTCTGACAGATGGCGAACCGTGGAAGTCGGCCGCGGCCCATTTCGACCTGCGCATCTTCAAGGATGCACCGGACGGCGTCCTGAGACAGCGCCTGACGCGGCGCCACGAGCGCGGCGGCAAGGGTGCACGCGAGACGGGCGAGAAGGTCGCCCGTACCGACATGCCCAATGCCAGGGAAGTTCGGAAGAGCGCGACCGCCGCAGACTTCCTGTTTCAGCATGCCGTCGATGGGTAGGTCCGGACAATTCATTGCAGGTCGCAAGCAATGCTTGCTATGTTTGGACCAGCGCAAGAGAAATGAGGGCAGAACATGAAGGACCTTCAAAAAGGTCTGTCAATCGGGGGCATACAGGGACACAACCGCCGCGTCATCCTGGCTGCCCTGCAAGACAAGGGAACCTGTTCTCGCAAGGAAATCAGCGTTGCCACCGGCCTGGACCAGGCGACAGTCACGCGCGCGATTGCCCCGCTTCTGGACGATGGCGTCGTCGAAGAAGTGGGGCTCGCTCGCGGCGAGCGCGGCCGCAGATCGATCAACCTGAGCTTTTCGGGTTCCGGGCGTTACATCCTTTGCCTGAGATTGCAGCGGCGAAGCTTCTCCATTGGCGTGTTCAATCTGCGGGGTGACTTGCTGGAGTCCACCGAGACCCGCATCGCGCGGGAGAGTTCGGCAAAGGAGACCTTCGGCGAGATCTCCGCGATACTGGACGGCCAGATCGCGAAACTGGAGCAGGTTGACGGGATCGGCGTTGCAGTTCCGGGCCCGTTTCTGGAGCGTGACGAGCGGGTCATCCTCATGACCGAAAGCCCCCAGTGGCAGGGCTTTGGCCTCATTCCCGAACTTCGCTCTCGTTACCCGGATGTACCTGTGCATTCCACCCACGACGCCAAGGCCGCCGCCTTGATCGAATGGCACCGCCATGCCCGGGCGCTAGGATCCAGGGTCATGCTGTACCTGTCTGCCGGGCAGGGGATCGGGTCCGCCCTGGTCGTGGACGGTCACGTTCACCGCGGCGCGCAGGGATTGGCGGGCGAGCTTGGCCATACCTCCATCAGCGTCGATGGCGAGTTGTGCAAGTGCGGAAATCGCGGCTGCCTGGAACTCTTCACCTCGCGCATATCCCTGCTGCGGGCCATTCGCGGACGCGCCGGCGACTTTGGCGAAACCCGGCTGACCTGCAGCAGCGGTTTCGCGCAGGTGCTGGACGCCTACGAAGCCGGGGACGAACTCGCCGTTGAAGAGGTGCACAGGGTTGCGCGCTACCTGGCACAGGGGATCACCAACTGCATCAACTTCGCCAATCCCGATCTCGTAGTGATCGGCGACGAGTATGCAGGGTTCGGCCAGAGGTTTCTCGACCGGATCAAGGTCCATGTGAAATCGGCGGTTCTGCCGAGCATCTATGATGCGGTGGCAGTCGAACTGAGCCATCAGAGCGAAGATACCGTGCTGCGCGGGGCGTACCTGGACGTGCTTGCCCAGACTCATCTGGGTTCTCCCCGAGAGGTGCCGGAAATCCTCTTCGAAAAGGTGGCTGGCGAGGCATGAAGGGATTTCGACGATGAATGACCAGGCCGTCCAGCCGCTCCTGTCGGTCGAGAACGTTTCCAAATCCTTTGGCGGCGTGCAGGCGCTTCGTGACGGCACGTTCGAGCTGCATCGCGGCGAGGTTCTGGCCATCGTCGGCAGCAACGGTGCCGGCAAATCGACCCTGATCAAGGTCGTGGCCGGGGCGCATGTCCCTGACGGAGGGCGGATCGTCATCAATGGAGAGGAAGTGCCTCGCGCCGAACACAGCGTCTCGCACATGCAGGAATGCGGGATCGAGGTGGTCTACCAGGACCTCGCGCTCGTTCCGAACATGACGGCGCCCTACAACCTGTTTCTGGGACGCATCCCGCGCAAGCTGGGGATCTTCGTGGACGAGCGAAAGATGCGCGAAAAGACTCGTGAAGTTCTCGCGCAGCTCAACGTCACCACCGTCCAGGACCTGTCTCAACCGATTTCGTCCATGTCCGGCGGACAGCAGCAAAGCATCGCCATTGGGCGTGCCATCGCCTGGGGCAGCGACATCGTGATCCTGGATGAGCCGACTGCCGCCCTTGGTCCGAACGAGACCGCAGAGGTCGAGCGGCTGGTCGAGGACGTGCGCGAGCGGCATGGCACGTCATTCATCCTGATCAGCCACAACCTCGACCAGGTGCGCCGCCTGGCAGACCGGATCGTGGTGACGCATCACGGCGTAACGTCCCGCGAATTCAGGCGCGACGAGATCACGTCTGACCGGCTCGTCAAGGCCATCACGCTTGGCGAATGAGGACAAAGCAATGACCGAGACAACCGCCTCCCGTCAGATTCTCACTCCCAAGCGCGCGGAAATGCTGCGCGAATACGTGCCGTTCATCGCCATCGCGCTGGTGATCCTGATGTTCTGGGCGATCTCGGGCGACCGCTTCATGTCGATGCGCAACTGGACCTTCATCGCGCAGCAGACCCCCGTCCTGATGCTGCTGGCATTTGCGCAACTGATGGTCGTGACGACCGGTTCGATCGACATTTCCATCGGATCGAGCCTGGCGTTTTCCGCCTTCTTGGGCGCGCTTGGAATGCTCTGGTTCGGAGATGCGGGGCTGATCCTGGGCGTCTTTGCGGGCGGTCTCGTTGGAATGGTCAACGGCCTGATCATTTCGCTGCTGAAGATCCCTTCATTCGTCACGACGCTCGCCATGCTCATCATCGTGCGGGCCGTCGTGATCATCGTCTCGGACGGCACGGCGATCTACATCACCGACGGCAGCGTGTCCGGCGGCACCAACATTTCGTCGGTCACGGCCCCGTGGCTGCTGTCGATGGGGAAATTCCCCGCGATCTTCATCATTGCGGCAATCGTCGCCGTTCTCACGTGGATATTCTATGAAAAGACCGTTTTCGGCCAGCAGCTGCGCGCGGTCGGTGGCAACGAAAAGGTCCTGCGCCTCGTCGGCATCAATGTCACGACCTTCAAGATCAAGGTCTTTGCCGCGGCCGGGCTGATGGTAGGGCTGGCGGCTTGCGTCAACCTGGCAAGGGCCGGGGCCGCGACTCCGCAAGCAGGCCTGATGATCGAGCTCGATGCCATTGCCGCGGTTGCGCTCGGGGGCACGCCGCTCACTGGCGGCTACGGCAGCGTGGTCAAGACGATCATCGGGGCCTTTACCCTGACGATCGTGCGGAACGGATTGACCATCGCCGGCGTTCCGCCGTCCTGGAGTCAGGTTGCCCTTGGCGTCCTGCTGATCGCGGCCATCGCCATTTCGCTGAACCGAAGCAAGGTAGACGTGGTGAAGTGATGCACGACTCCTGAATGAAATGATGGAGGACGACATGGGCAACTCTTGCGCGACGGGTCTCAATCGTTGTCCGCGACAGATGCGTCGAAGGCGACCTCGCCAGTGATCATTGTCTCCGCATAGGCACGTTCGATCCGCGCCGTTTCATCCTCGGTCAATGCCCGAAATTCATTCGCCCTGGCACGCCGTGAGAGGGTGCCGCCGTTCTGGTGGAGGAAGCGGAACAGCAGATCGATGGTGCGCTCGGGCATTTCGACAATGGATTCGATCTGACCGCGGAACGCATCATAGTTCCGAAGGAATACCGTCTCTGAAGGCAAGTCCTCTTCGATCGTCTTCCGAACGCACGAATAGAGGAATTCCGCGTGCGGGGTCGCGTCGAAGAAGCGATAGAAATCGCCCGTGTCATTCAAGGCCCGCACGTTGAATCTCTCTGTAGGCGTAAGCGTTCGGTCCTAGAGTGATGGCAGCCGTCGGGCGCATTTTTCGCTGGTAACAATTTCGCGCATGCGCTAACGTCTGGCGCATGACCGTCCTCGACGCGGATTTCGACTTCGACCTGACGCCTGCCGAGGGCGA
>JAJEGW010000216.1 GCA_022819605.1 Silicimonas sp.
GCCCTCGCGGTCGGCCCACATGGCACCGAGGACGCCGTTCGTCGACATGATCGGGCAACGCTTCCGGGACTCTTCCGGCGTGATCAGCTCGCAATCGTGGATGCCGATCGACTGGAAGATGCGGTAGGTCGCCTGCAGCCATTCCCAGCGTTCGGGCGTCCCGGCAAGGGTCAGGCCTCCGGTCATGTGCATGCCGATGTCCTGTCCCGATTCCTTCTCGATCTCTGACAGCAGGTCGATCGTGTAGGCCTGCAGCGCAGCCATGTTCGGGTCCGCGTTCAGGGCGTGGAACCCGCCTGCCGCGTGCCAGGAGGATCCGGCGGTCAGCACCGAACGCTCAAGGAGGCAGATGTCGGTCCAGCCGAATTTCGCGAGGTGGTAGAGAACTGAGGAGCCGACGACGCCGCCCCCGATAACGACGACACGATAGTTCGATTTCATTTCATGCCTCCAAGGAACCTGTCGGCGCGAAATCACCACTCCTGAACGTGCCTGTCCAGAACTTTTGCCGCACCTGCTTGCAGGTTCGGGCATCCGTGGTTCCGGAGTCCGGGGTTTCCACTAGTGCCCGCCCCGCAATCTCCTTGTGCGGAACGAGGGTCGGCAAGACCCGACGCCAGGCCGAATCGCCGGTTTGGGCGGCGACCTTGTGCTTGTTGCTGGCAATCACTCCCCGCGTCAGCTTTCCCAAGTCTCATTCACTGACGGACCCAGATCGTCCGAATGCTGGCGTTCATCCAGATCGAAGATCACGGTGGTCAGGCGTTCGGAGGCGTCGTGAAGGAGAGGCGCGAGGGACACGAGCTTCTCTAGCGAAAGGCGCTGGACCGGCCCGTGCGTGGCAAGCGAGGCAAAGTAGCGGCCCGATCGATCACGAACCGGAACCGCTACGGCGACCATGGCGTCAAGGAATTCCTCGTTGTCGAGCGCATATCCCTGTCTGGCGACCGTCGCGAGTTCGTCCATGAGGTCATCGATCTTCGTGATCGTGTTTCTGGTCAAGGGATCAAGCTTAATTCCGCCGAGGATCCTCCGGCGCTCGGCAACCGGCAGCGTGGCCAGGAACGTCTTGCCGCTGGCCGTGCAGTGGAAGGGAACGTGGCTGCCGACAGGCAGCTGGATGCGGAACGGCCAGTTCGTCTCGACGCGGTCCTTGTAGCTCATGCCCGGATCCTCCGGCATGACGAAATTCACCGTTTCGCCCACTTGGTCGGCAACGGACTTCAGGATCTGGTGCCGCGCGACGTGGCCTGACGAGATGTGCAGGATGCCCGAGGCCATGTCGCGCGCTCGCCGCCCGGGACGCAGGGGTCCGCGTTTCGTGTCGCGTGCAAGGTAGCCTTCCTCGACCAGGGTGTTGCAAAGCCGGTGCGCAGTCTGTTTCGGCAGTCCTACGATCCGGCCGATTTCCGCTGCTGACAGCGGCCCGTTCTGTCGCCCCATGGCTTCGAGAACGAGCATGGCGCGCAGGTTTGTGGGAATGCGTGTACCGCTAATTTTCGGCATGCCGGTCTTTCTCCGTTCAACTAGCTTGCAAATCCATGAATTTCATGGTGCAATCTAATAATGGGACGAATAGTCTCATTTTTTAACTTTTTTCGCAAGACCCGGGGGGAGTTTGGTGGAATTCGACTATGTCATCGTGGGTGCCGGGTCGGCTGGCTGCGTGATGGCAAACAGGTTGTCCGCTGACGGGAGGCACTCGGTTGCGCTTCTCGAGGCAGGCGGTCGCGACACCAATCCAGGGATTCACATTCCCGTCGGATATTTCAAGACCATGGGGAATCCGGGCACGGACTGGTGCTACCGAACGGAACCCGACCCGGGGCTCAACGGGCGGTCGATCATGTGGCCGCGTGGCAAGGTACTTGGCGGATCGAGTTCAATCAACGGGCTTCTGTACGTGCGCGGACAGCCGCAGGACTACGACCACTGGCGCCAGCTCGGGAATGTCGGCTGGGGATGGGACGATGTCCTTCCGCTCTTCAAGCGGTCGGAGAGCTATGGCGACGGCGATGTGACGCTCCGGGGAAGGGACGGACCGCTCAGCGTCTCGGACTCGGCTGTTCAGCGCGAGATTGTCGATCGTTGGGTCGAGGCGGCCGTGAATGCAGGCTATCCGGCCAATCCCGATTACAACGGAGCAACGCAGGAAGGCGTGGGCCATTTCCAGCTGACGCTCAGGAACGGGCGGCGCTGCTCGTCGGCGGTTGCGTATCTCAAGCCGGCCATGCGTCGTGCCAACCTCAGCGTCCTGACGGAATGCCTGGTCCAGGCGCTGGACTTCGACGAGCGCCGCGTGACCGGTGTCAAGGTGCGGCACAAGGGGCGGGCCATGACCATTCGGGCAGGTCGCGAGGTCGTTCTCGCAGCCGGTGCCGTCGCCTCCCCGCAGATTCTCATGGTTTCGGGCATCGGCGCTGCAGACGAGATTCGCGCGCACGGAATCAAGGTTGTGGCGGATTTGCCTGGCGTCGGGAAGAACCTTCAGGACCACCTTCAGGCCCGCCCGGTCTACAGGACGAGCCTTTCGACCATCAACACCGAGATCAACAATTTCGCAAAGCAATGCCTGATAGCGTTACGCTATGCGGCAACGCGTTCCGGCCCGATGACAATGGCAGCGAGCCTCGGCACGGCATTCCTGAAGACGCGACCAGAACTTGCCACGCCGGACATCCAGTTTCACATACAACCCTTCAGCGCGTCAGAAAGGATCAACCAGCCGCACGGCTTCAATGCATTCACGGCGAGCGTCCTCCAGCTCAGGCCGGAAAGTCGCGGCGAGATTCGCCTGCGTTCCGCGGATTTGCGGGATCACCCGGAGATCCACCCGAACTACCTCGCGACAAGGACCGACCAGGACACGATCGTCGAGGGAATTCGAGTCGCACGCAGGATCGCGCGCCAAAGTCCGCTTGCCGAGGTCATCACAGGAGAATACATGCCAGGGGCGAATGTTGCTGTGGAAGATTACGAAGCGGTTCTCGACTGGGCGCGCAACACGTCTACGACGATCTACCACCCGACTGGCACCTGCAAGATGGGCAGCGACCCAATGGCGGTAATTGATTCCAGGCTGCGCGTGCTCGGAATCGGCGGCCTTCGTGTAGCGGATGCCTCGATCATGCCGAACATCGTTTCGGGCAACACGAACGCGCCGACAATCATGATTGGCGAAAAGGCGAGCGACATGGTTCTTGAAGAGGCCATGGCGGGCCGAACCGGGCAAGCCGTGTCCGAGGGCAGGCTGGCATCATGACGATGGAACTGATCTTTGACGTGGGCGCCATCATCATTGCGGACCTGATTCTCTCAGGTGACAACGCGCTGATCATCGGCATGGCCGCCGCTGGTCTCTCGCCCGGACTGCGTGCGAAGGCAATCCTGTTCGGGATGGTGATTGCGGCTCTTCTGCGGGTGGTCTTCGCGGTCATTGCCACCACGCTGCTTGGAATTCCGGGACTTCTCTTCGTTGGCGGCCTTCTCCTCTGCTGGGTGTGCTGGAGACTCTATTCCGAGATTCGAGGCAGTGTTGATGGCAAGGCCGAACTGGTGCTGGAGACGGCAGGCGACCCGCATGCCGGCTACACGGGTGCGCCACGGCGCTCTCTCGCTTCGGCGCTCTGGACGATCACTTTGGCGGACGTGTCCATGTCGCTCGACAACGTGCTGGCGGTTGCCGCAATTGCCGACGGCGACGTGCGGCTCCTGGTCTTCGGGCTCGCCCTCGCGATCCTGCTGATGGCGTTCGCCGCAACGATAATCATGAAGATCCTGGCCCGGTATCAATGGATTTCGTGGGTTGGACTGCTGGTGCTGGTCTACGTCGCGGGCGAAATGCTGTTTCGCGGCGTTTTCGACATGAACTACGGGGTGGGTCCCATGCTGGGCCTGATTGAGGGCATGGACTTCGGCAAGGGGCACTGATCCGGGTTGAGATAGTCCGGTCGCACCGCCTTCGGCGACCGGTTTCTGAAGGTTCAGGAAGGCATGCAAAATGGGAGAACGAAAATGTTCGCAATTCCAAGACTGACCAAAACCGCTGCGGCAGCTGCCGTCGGCGTGGCGATGATGGCACAAGCCTCGTTCGCCGAAACAGTGATACGAGTTCAATCGGTGATCCCGTCGACTGCTGACGAGATCGTGATGCTGAAGGACTTCGCCGAAGACGTAAGGGCACTGACCGAGGGCGGAGTGGTGATCGAGGTGTTGCCCGCAGGCGCCGTCGTCGGTGTCCAGGAAACGCTTGACGCGGTTGACGCGGGCCTCATCGAGGGCGGATTTGCTTGGACGCACTATTGGTCGGGCAAGCATCCGGCCGCCATGCTCTTCGGTTCGCCCGTTGCGGGCGCCGGGGTCGGCATGGACAACATCGCCTTCCTGAGCTGGTTCCTGTCGGCTGGCGGCAAGGAGCTCTATGAGCAGCTCTGGGACGAGATGGGAGTGAACGTAGTGGGCTTCATGCTCCAGCCCGTCGGTCCCGAGGCCCTTGGCTGGTTCAAGGAGCCGATCATGTCGATGGACGATTTCCGCAAGTACCGTTTCCGCACGCCTCCGGGCATTCCAGGCCAGACCTACAAGGACATTGGCGTGGCCTCGGTTGCCATGGGCGGCGGCGACATCCTCCCGGCACTTGAGAAAGGCACGATCGATGCTGCGGAATGGTGCTGCCCGAAGCCGGATTCGGTTTTCGGCTTTCAGAAGGTGCTGAAGCACTACTACCTGCAAGGCCTTCATCAGGTTGTCGTGAACGCGGACCTCTACATCAACAAGGACGTGTTCAATTCGCTGACTCCGCTGCAGCAGAAGGCGATCGAAGTGGCGGCCAACGCCTCGCTGATGAAGTCGCTGGCCTACCGGATCAACGAGAACGGCAAGGCGCTTGACAGCCTCATCAACGACCATGGCGTGCAGCTACATGACACGCCGGCGGACTACTTTCCGGCATACATGAACGCTGCGAGTGCGGCGCTCGAGACCAATGCGGCCCAGAACGAGTTCTTCGCAGAAGTTTGGCAATCCCAGAAGGATTTCGCAAGAACCGCAATTCCGTTCTGGGCAGGCGCGCAGACGTCGAACGCGAATCTGGGACGGGCCTACGCCGACCAGCTTCTTGGCAAGTAGGTGAAACCCGGGGGCCGCGGGAACCCATCGCGGCCCCCTAACAACAAGGAACGCCGGGCCGTTCCGGTGCCGGCTGGAATTGACAAGGCTTGCAGATGAGGCGCGCAAGTGATTGACAGAGGCGGGCTCTTTGGGAGGGCAAGAGGTGAACGACCTCGACGACATTGACCTGGAGGCTGGTGACGAGTTGCTGGCCGAGGCACGTGGAGGGCCGAACGCGCCCCTTCCGGACGACATGCATCCTCTTGCCAGGCGGGTCGTCTGGGCGCTGGACTGGTTTTCTGAGTGGCAGGGCCGGCTAGTCTGCCTGATGGTTGCTCCGATCATCGTCGCGATGGTCTACGAGGTCATCGCACGCAAGTTCTTCCTCGCGCCCACGCTCTGGGCATTTGACATATCGCGCATGCTCTACGGCATGTCGTTCATGCTTGGCGCTGCGTACGCTCTCATGCGTGGCCTGCATATCCGCGCGGATTTCCTCTATCGGGGTTTCTCGGTGAAGACGCAGGGCTGGGTTGATATCCTGCTCTACGTCACGCTCTTCATGCCCGGGATGATCTTTCTTCTGTGGGCAGGCTACGGTTTCGCCGAAAAGAGCTTCCTGCAGAACGAGCGCGCCGGCGACAGCACCTGGGCGCCCGTTGTCTGGCCCGTGAAGATCGCTCTGGCCACCGGGGTCTTCTTTCTCGTGCTCCAGGGCGTCTCCGAAATCCTGAAGTCGTGGTATGCGGCGACGCGCGGACGGTGGCCACGCTGATGTTCGAGATTGCCAACGAAGTAATTGGGCTCCTGATGATCGGAGCTATGCTGTTCGCGATTTTCGTGGGGTTCCCGATATCCTTCACGCTCATCTTCCTCGGACTCGTCTTTGGGGCCTGGGGCATCGGAATCAAGCTCACGGTTTTCCTGATGACGCTCCAGGTCTACGGCTCGATGATGGAGCAGACGCTCGCGGCGGTGCCGCTGTTTGTCTTCATGGGATTCATGATGGAGCAGGCCGGACTGATGGAGCGGCTGTTCGCGGCCGTGCAGCTGATGCTGGCGCGGATGAAGGGATCGCTCTTCGTCGCCGTCCTGTTCGTCAGCGTGATATTTGGCGCCGCCACCGGAATCGTCGGCGCCAGTGTCACCATCCTCGGGATCATGGCGGCAACCACCATGAACCGTTCGGGCTACGATGTCCGTCTTGCCTCCGGGACGATAACCGCTGGAGGCACGCTCGGCATCCTCATCCCGCCTTCGATCATGCTCGTTGTCATGGGACCTGTTCTCGAGATCCCGGTGACCGATCTCTTCGCGGCGGCGATCTTCCCCGGCATCATGATGGCGGTGCTCTATCTCGTTTACGCGATGGTCCGGTGCTGGCTGAACCCGTCACTTGGTCCGCCCTTGCCGGAGGAACTGATTCCCGGTGACCGGTCGCATGTCTGGCGGGAGTTCTTCCTGGGCCTAGTGCCGCCGACCATCCTGATTGCCTTTGCGCTCGGCTCGATCCTCACGGGATGGGCGACACCCACTGAAGGTGCCGGAATGGGGGCGTTCGGATCGATCGTGCTCACGCTTCTTTATCGCAAGTTCTCTTGGTCGAGTACCTACGATGCATTGAAGAAGACGCTGGAAATCTCCGTTTTGATCCTCTTCCTGGTTGCGGCCTCGAATTTCTTCGGCGCAGTCTTCTCGCGACTTGGCACGCCGACCATGATCACGGAACTGCTGCTCTCGTGGGAGCTC
>JAJEGW010000123.1 GCA_022819605.1 Silicimonas sp.
CGAGGCGATCAGGTTCATCCTGTCGCGAGAAGGCTGGCGCGTGGACCCATGTTCGGACGGCGGGACTGCGCTGGAAGCGGTGCGAAACCGGAATCCCGATCTCGTGATACTTGATGTCATGCTGCCGAACAGGTCCGGTTACGACATTCTGAGCGACATGCGTGCCGACGAGGCAATGCGGGACATTCCGGTCATGATGCTGACGGCGCGCGGGCAGAAGAAGGACAAGGAGCTGGCCGAAAGGCTTGGCGTGAACAAGTTCATGACCAAGCCCTTCTCGAACGCCGAGATGCTGGCGAGCGCACGTGAACTGGTGCGTTGATGTCCGACCCTGAGTCGAATTCGCCGTCCGAGACCTCGACACGCCAGCGGCGTGTGATTGACGCCGCGAATCTTCTGCCGCTGCTTGCGATTGTCCTGATAGTGATCCCGATCCTCTGGGCCACCGGCCGCGCGACATCCTCTGCGCTCGTGTATGTGTTTTCGGTCTGGATGGTGCTGATCGGCCTATCCGGTTTCCTGTCACGATCACTGTCAAGAATCGCGCGCATTGCCGAACGCTCCCGCGAAGGCCGGCACGAGGAGCCCAAGACGTGAGCTTCGACGTCCTGGTCAGCATTTGCGTTACCTATGTCTTGTTGCTCTTTGGGGTGGCGTTCTGGGCCGACAAGCAGGCCGAGCGCGGACGGGCTCGATGGCTGCGTTCACCGGTGGTCTACACCTTGTCCCTGTCCGTCTATTGCACAGCCTGGACCTTTTATGGCGCGGTCGGGTATGCGGCGCGCTCCGGCATGGAGTTCGTGGCGATCTATCTCGGCCCGACGCTCGTCATGATCGGATGGTGGGTGATCCTGCGCCGCCTGGTGCGGATTGGCCGCTCTCAGAGAATCACGTCGATTGCCGACCTGATCTCGTCGCGCTACGGCAAGTCGAACGCGCTTGGCGTTCTCGTGACCTGCCTTGCCGTGCTTGGGACGACTCCATACATCGGCTTGCAGCTTCAGTCCGTGACGCTGAGCCTGAACGCGTTCGCCCAGTCCGGATCGGCGTCGGACCCGCATTCGTTGAGGAACACGGCGCTCCTGATCGCCGCGGGGCTTGCGCTCTTCACAATCATTTTCGGAACGCGCAACCTAGACGCGAACGAGCGGCACCATGGGGTGGTCACGGCAATCGCAGTCGAAGCGGTCGTCAAGCTTGCCGCCCTGATGGCCGTGGGCATGTTCGTCGTCTTCTTTGTCAGTGGTGGAGTGGGACCCACGCTGCAGGCAATAGATGCTTCGCCGATTTCCAGCTGGAACACCGGAGCGGATAGGTGGGCAACGCTGATATTCCTGTCTGCGGCCGCATTCATCTGCCTGCCGCGCATGTTCCAGGTGATGGTCGTCGAAAACTCCGACGAGCGGCATCTTGCAACGGCAAGCTGGGCGTTTCCGCTCTATCTTCTGTTGATCAGCCTTTTCGTCGTCCCGATCGCCGTCGCCGGGCTGTCGGTGAGCCCCGAAGGCTCGAATCCGGATCTGTTCGTGCAGACCGTGCCGCTCGCATTTGATCGAAACGCGCTCGCGATGCTGGCTTTTCTGGGCGGCTTCAGTTCGGCGACCTCGATGGTGATCGTCGCGGCAATCGCGGTGTCCACCATGGTTTCGAACCATGTCGTGATGCCGATCTGGCTCAACTTGAGAGAAGGCAGGGCCGCCCTGTCGGGCGACGTGCGCCACGTCGTGATCTTGTCGCGCCGCCTGTCAATCGCGGGCATCCTATTCTTCGGGTATCTTTATTTCGTTCTTTCGGGCGGAGGAGCAGCGCTCGCCGCGATCGGCCTGGTGTCGTTTACAGGCGTTGCGCAGGTACTGCCCGCCCTCCTGGGTGCAATCTTCTGGCGCGGCGCAACCCGGGTTGGCGCGGCCGCCGGGCTTTCGGTTGGTTTGGTGGTCTGGATCTGGACTTCATTCCTGCCAAGTTTCGGAGCGACCGGCATTCTGACGCCGGAGATCTTTGCGCATGGCCCGCTCGGCATCACGCTGCTTCGTCCCCACGCACTCTTCGGAATCGACGGGCTGGATCCGCTGGTGCACTCCGTGTTCTGGTCAATGGTCCTGAATACCGGGTCGTTCCTGGCACTCTCCCTTCTTAGCTCCCAGACTCCGCTTGAACGCCTCCAGGGTGCCCGATTCGTCAACATATTCCGGTATTCAGGTGGAATCCGGGGCTGGAGCAGCGGTGCGGTCGAAGCCGAAGACCTCCTCATGATGACGCAACGTCTTCTTGGCGCCACAGACGCTCAGGCGCTCTTCAGGGCGGAGGCCCAAAGACAGGGCAAAAGCGCATCTCTTCCGGACGTGACGCCAGCATTTGTCGAACGACTTGAGCGCGAACTTGCGGGTTCCGTCGGGGCGGCGACCGCGCATGCGATGACCGCTCAGATTACGGGCGGCGTGTCGGTTTCGGTTGAGGACATGATGAGAGTCGCTGACGAGGCTCAGCAAATCCTCGAGTATTCCAGCCAGCTTGAGGCAAAATCGAGGGAGCTTGAGAACACCGCGGGCCAGTTGCGTGAGGCGAACGAGAAGCTCGTCGCGCTCTCGTTCCAGAAAGACAACTTTCTCAGCCAGGTCAGCCACGAGTTGCGCACTCCAATGACCTCGATCCGATCGTTCAGCGAGATATTGATGGATGGCGAGTCGATGTCGGCGGAGGATCGCCAGAAGTTCAGCCAGACCATAAATGGAGAGGCGGTCCGCATGACGCGGCTTCTTGACGACCTGCTGGACCTGAGCGTGCTCGAGAGCGGGCAGGTCATCCTGAACCGGCAGGAAGACACGCTTGATGCGGTTCTGGACAGGGCGTTCGTTGCAACCGGTCAGCTGGGTGCCGATGCGGCGCTGGCGGTCGATCGGAAAGGAAGTGACGAGAAAGTGCCGCTCCGCACCGACTGCGATCGGCTGGCGCAGGTATTCATCAACCTGATCTCGAATGCCGGGCAATACTGTGACGCCCCCGAACCGCGCCTGAGGGTTCATGTGCACGAGGTTGACGGTCGTCACGTTGTCGACTTCATCGACAACGGTTCCGGCATTCCGGAGGAGTCCCAGGCGGAGATGTTCGAGAAATTCACGCGCGCCGACGATCACAGGGCCGGAGGTGGCGCGGGGCTCGGGCTGGCAATTTGTCGCGAGGTCATGAAGCGCCTGGGGGGAGAGGTCGATTACGTTGCAGGATTTGACGGCGCAGCGTTTCGGGTCACCTTGCCGGACACGGAGAGCGCAGCTGCGGGACGGACTGGCTGAGGCTCGACGTCCCTATCCGAGCAGTATGCCGACGACGACCATCATCAGCCCGATCGCGGACAGCATGAGCGCGCCCATGTTCATGGCAACCGCCTTCTGGAGCCTGGCCTTCATCGCTGATTCATCCAGCGCTTCGCGCCGAGCCCGCTGAACCGCGACGATGCACCAGACCAGGCTTGCAACGCCGGCAAGCGTCACCACGGCTCCTGTCCAGACAAGGATGTCCATGCTTCTCCACGCGACAGATCTCTGACGTGTCCGAATAGTAGGCGTGCGGGAGCGGATCAACCCTTGTCGGCTCAATGCTTGCGGAATATCGAAGAGCGCCAGACGTTGACACGGATTTTCCGCCGGAGAAAGACATGACCGAACAGACCTATCGCGTTGCGGCGGATGAACTTCGCCAGTTCATCGAGCGCTACGAGACGCTCGAGGAGGAGAGGGTGGTCGTCACTGGCCAGCAGAAGGAAGTGCTGGCCGAGGCCGGATCACGTGGTTACGACACGAAGGTCATGCGCAAACTGATTGCCATGAGAAAGCGGGACCAGAACGAGGTTGCCGAGGAAGAGGCAATCCTTCAGATGTACAAGGAAGCGCTGGGCATGTGACGCGGCCTTTGTCCGTTGACCCGTGCCTGGGCGGACTTTTCTTTGTCTGACGGACGTTTTCGAGAACACGACTCGTTTCGGATTGCCGCATCGGCAAGAGATCTTGCGTGGCATTCGGTCCGGTAGCGGCGCTCAACGCAACTGGACAGGCACGCCTGTTTCAAGATAGGCGATGCGCAATGGCCGAGCGAAACACTCAACTAATGCGCCGCATGCGCATTCCTGTGCCGGATGCGTGGAGTCTCGGGGCTTTGGCGATAGCGGCGCTCGTGCTCATGCCGATCATTTCTGTCATCTGGATTGCGGCGCATCCGACGGAGCCGATCTGGGGGCACTTGGCGGCCACGACTTTGCCTCGCTATCTGTCGAACACGTTGATCGTCATGGCCTCGGTTGGCCTCCTGTCGGCCATTATCGGGACATGCACTGCCTGGCTGATCGTGTGCTGCCGCTTCCCCGGATCGAGATGGCTTGAGTGGCTTCTTCTCTTTCCGCTGGCGGTGCCAGGATACCTTGGAGCCTACGCGCTGGTCGACTTTCTTGAATATGCGGGACCCGTGCAAACCGGTCTGCGAGGGATCTTCGGCTGGGAAAGTGCCGCCGACTACCGCTTCCCCGAAATCAGGTCGCGCTATGGCGCGATTTTCGTGCTGACCGCATCGCTCTATCCGTACGTCTACCTGCTTGCGCGGGCAGGGTTTCGGGAGCAGTCCGGCCGCGCCCACGAGGTCGCCCGCGCGCTCGGGGCGGGATTCCGGCGGCGCTTCCTGAGGATCGGGCTGCCGCTTGCCCGGCCGGCGATCATGGCCGGCACGGCGATCGTGATGATGGAAACGGTGAACGACTTTGGTGCCGTTGACTACTTCGGCGTGCAGACACTGACGACCGGGGTCTTCACCGTCTGGCTGGAAGCCGGGAACGCGGGCGGGGCTGCGCAGATCGCATGCGCAATTCTCGGGATGATCCTCTTTCTCGTGGTTCTCGAACGGGCCAGCCGTCGTCGCATGAAGTTTCACAGG
>JAJEGW010000097.1 GCA_022819605.1 Silicimonas sp.
GACTCGCTGCTGCATGCCACCGGAGAGCTCGTGAGCTAACTTGGACCCCCACGCAACAAGCTCCACGATGTCCAATATGGCAGCAGCCTGCCGCATCCTTTCATTCTTCGCGACTTGCCGGATTTCCATGGGCATCGCGCCATTGTCCAGCACCGAGCGATGCGGCATCAGCGCAAAGTTCTGAAAGACCATGCCGATCTTCTGGTTGCGGAACTTCTGCAATTCACGAGGACCGAGCGCCATGACATCGGTGCCCTCGACTTCGATCTTGCCCGATGTCGGTTCAAGCAAGCGGTTGAAATGGCGTACGAGTGTGGACTTGCCGCTGCCGGAGAGTCCCATGACGCAGAATATCTCGCCTCGGTTCACCGACAGGCTGACATCGGCCACGCCCACCACGGCGTTGAACTCGGACAGAACTTCTGCCTTGCCCAACCCTCGGTCTTGGATCGCTTTCAGCGCGGACTGGGCATTGTCACCAAATATCTTCCAGACGTTGGAGATTTCAATGACGGTGTCGTCGGTCATGTCGACAGGGTCTTGCAGTAGTGGATGGGCATGGCGGCGCCGACCATTGCCAGCGCCGCCAAGACTTTGAGTAGCTTGGAGTCAGAGCCCCAGCCAAGCATCAACTCGGTCGGAGTTGGACGCAACCCACTCTTTCGCGACCTCTGCCGGGTCACGACCATTGGCGCTGACCTCAAACGCCAAGGAGCTGACGTCGTCCGCAGTCAGCGCGAAGTTCGCGAAGAATTCCGCGATGGCGGGCGAGCGCTCTTCGAGCGACTTCGACCATGCGATCTGCACGTCTTTCAGTGCGTCTTTCGTGGCTACCATGGACTTGTTGTACCAATCCGCGTCATCCGACGGCTGCACCATGATGTATTTCGCCGGATCGTAGGCCGGTTCGCTGAGCATCTTGACGTCGAACATGAACCACACTGCATGCGGCTTGTAGCAGTAGAACGCATAGCCTTCGCCCTTGGCGATGGAGTCGCGGATACGCGCGGTCTTCACGCTCTCCTCGGCCCGGATCGGCTCGATGAAATCCAGCAGTCCATAGTCGCGTGTCTTGACTTCGTTCACGTTGGCGGAGGCCCAGCCTGGCGCGCCAATCCACATTTCACCCTTGCCGTTGCCATCGCTGTCCATCAGCGCAGCAACGTCCGGACGGCCAAGGTCGGCAATGTCGGTGATGTTGTTGGCCTCGCCGAAGTCCTTGGAGACACAGAAGCCCTGGTTGCCTTCATAGGGGTTGGAGGACAGCACGACAGTGCCGGCACCCTTGACGTACTTGTTGGTGAAGCTCTCTTGGTTCGGCAACCAAACGTCCGGGTGCACGTCGATGTCGCCCTTGCCTTGGTCCATCGCCTGGAAGATCGTGGCGTTGTTGCCGGGAACAAATTCGACCTTTCCGCCAATTCGCGAGGTGACGACCTCGCCCAACAGGTGCCCGATCGCTTGCGCGCCGGTCCAGGATGGCAGGCCGATCTTGACCTCTTCGGCGGCCAGTGCGGGCAGGGCCGCAATGCTGACGGCCGCGGCGAGGCCAAGTGATTTCAAAGTGGTATTCATGGTTTCCTCCATAGTTGGTTTCGCGCCGTTGCCCGGCGACTGGTCAATTCATTGATGCGCTGAGTTGCTCCTGGTACGCGAACAGGGCTGCGGCCCCCCCGGTATGCAGAAACAGCACGGTGTCGGTTGGCTTGAAAAAGCCCTCTCGGATCATGCCGATGAGTCCGGCCATGGCCTTGGCCGAATAGACAGGGTCAAGCAGGATGCCCTCTTGCCGGGCGGCCAGGCGAATCGCCTCAAGCGTCGACTCTGCCGGGATTCCGTAGCCTTCGCCGACATAGCCGTCATCCACGAGGATCTTGCTCAGCGGCACGCCTTCCGCGCCGAGCCTTGCCAGCGTTCTCCTGGTCAATCCGTGGACGGCGTTCATCTGCTGTTCGCGTGGCTGGCGAACACTGACGCCCATCACGGGCAGGTCGTGGCCAATTGCGGCGAAACCCGCGACCAGCCCTGCCTGGGTGCCGGTGCTGCCGGTGCCCATGACCAGCCAGTCAAAGTACAGCCCGGTCTCGCGACTGTAATCCGCAATTTCCTGGGCGCAATTTGCATAGCCGAGCGCGCCGGTCGGGTTCGACCCACCGCCAGGGATGAAGTACGGGCGATGCCCCTCGGCACACAGCGCCTTGGTCACCTCCTCCGCCTCGACATTCATGTCGAGCCCGGCGGGGCGGAACTCATGGGTGGCGCCAAAGAGGTTGTCAAGGAGGACATTGCCATTTTCCTCGTAGGAGGCACTGCGGCCATCCACTCGGCGTTCCAGAAGAACGTGGCACTTCATGCCAACCTTACAGGCCGCCGCCGCCGTCTGGCGGACATGGTTTGACTGCACGGCACCTTGGGTGACCAGCATGTCCGCCTTGTCGCGCATCGCCTCGCCAACCAGAAACTCCAGTTTGCGAGTCTTGTTGCCGCCGGTGGCCAGCCCCGTGCAATCGTCGCGCTTGATGAACAGCTGCGGCCCGCCCAGAAATTCGGTCAAGCGCGGCAATGCCTCGGTCGGCGTTGGCTGGTGACACAAGCTGGTGCGCGGAAAGCGGTCAAAATCAATCCGCGACGTCTCGCGCGTCAACAGTTCAATGTCAGCCATGGCAGAATCCAAGGAAATTCAGACCGGCGCAGCTTGCCGCAGAACTCGCTGACCTGCCAATGTTATGTTTGAATGACATTATGCAAATTTTGCATTATGCTGCTCCGCATGGACATGTCTCTCTTCCGCGACCTCGACCGCCTGCGCCAGACCGGCAACTTTTCCCAGGCGGCCGCTCTTGGCAATCTCAGCCAGCCGGCCTTTAGCCGTCGAATCAAGTCCCTGGAAAGCTGGGTGGGCGCCGTGCTGGTCGACCGGTCTCATCAACCTGTCGAATTGACCGAATCCGGTGTGCAGATGTTGGAGGCTGGGCTGCACGCGCTGGCGAGGATCGAGCACGAGCGCAGCCAGATCCTGGAAGCGCAATCTCTTCCTGACAAATATGTCGTCACATTTGGTGCGCAGCACTCCATCGGCTGGCGCTTCTATCCCGCCTGGCTGCAAGCGCTAGAACAGGCCTATGGTCCGATCCTGTCCAGGCTGCGTGCCGATAACTTGCCAAACTGCCTGCGCGACCTCATGCGAGGCGACGTGGATTTCGTGATTGCGTACCAGCGAGCTGGCGCACAGCCAACCGAATCTTTCGACTCGGTGCTGATCGGCAGCGACCAACTCATTCTGGTGTGCAAACCCGATGCCGATGGATGCCCGATTTTCGGTTTCGATGCGACTGGAATCGAGATGCCGTTCCTGCGATTCGGCGATGCCGCGCCGATCGGGCAACTGTTGCAACCCCTGCTTGCCGAAAAGAACCTGACGTCCCGGCTGCGCACGGTCTATGAGAATTCAATGGCCGGAGCGCTCCGAATTCGGGCGCGTGCGGGCGACGGAGTCGCCTGGTTGCCCAAGAGCCTCGTCGCGCCCGACCTCGAAAACGGATTGCTGGTCCTTACCGGCGATCCGGGCTGGAAAATCGACCTCGAGATTCAGCTCTTCAGGAATCTTCAGCGCTCCAATCGGGCGACGAGGTCAATTTGGTCCTTCCTGCAAGTCCGTCAGGATGTACCGCTTTTCTCAACGGATTAAGTCTCCCTTTGGCGCGCCCACGACCATGCGACGATTTCCCCACCATTCTTGGAAAGAAGGCGTCAGGCGCCCAATCACGTTTCCTCCAACGGCCCGTACCCGTCAAGCTGCACCGCAACTCGCGGAGCGGGGAACGCTTCTGGCCAGATCCATGCCGAACAGGGGCTGAAAGAGCTGATCGGCCTGGCGGCTCACGCGTTGGCTCCCTTGGCAGCATTCTCGGCAACCATCGAGATCATTTCGAACATCACCGCGGCCGCGGTCAGCGCGGTGATCTGGTTGGGGTGGTCTTTAGTGGGCATCATGCAAACGACATCGCCGCCGACTATGTTCATGCCCCGAACCGCGTGCAAGACCGCCACCGCCTCGTCGATGTCGAAGCCCCTTTCGCTGGCCTCGATATTCGACACCCCCGGCGCAATCGTCGGGTCGAGACAATCAAGGTCGAAGGTGATGTAGACCGGCCGTCCCGCCAGGATCTCTCGAATCTGTGCGACCACGTCATCAATCCCGCGTTTGCGAAACTCTTTCATGGTCACGACATTGTAGCCATAGTCGTATGAAGGTTGCAGCCAATCCAGTGTCCGCGCATGCCCGCGCAGGCCAATTTGCATGGAATGGCTCGGGTCCGCATCGCCCTGATCCGCCAAGTAGGCGCCCCAATGCGCCGCAGATTTCTTGGCACCGAGGAAATGATCCACCTTGGTGAAAACGTCCGTATGGGCGTCCAAATGCAGGAAACACACCGGCTCGCCGCCGGCGATTTGCCCGCCTCCAAGCGCCTGCACGATGCCTCCGGTTATTGAGTGATCGCCGCCAATCGAAATCGGTCGCGCACCGGCGGCGTCAATGTCCGCAAAGAAGTGCGTGATCTGCTTGATGCAATCCTCGTTGTCGTTGGCGCGGGGGAACGGGACATCGCCCACATCCGCGATCCTGGCCGCCTCCCAGGGGTTCAACTGAAACCCCCCGTGCATTCGCCGCGAGACGGCCGAGACATTGCGCAATGCGCGGGGGCCAAGGTGCTGATCCCGCTCGGTCGTCCCGTTGCCGGTTGAGTGCGGCACACCGACAAGGGCGATATCCTTGCCCTCCGGTCCCTCGTTCGGGCACCGGAAGAGCGTGGGGATGCCCCACCAATAGAGGTTTTCCATCATGGACGTCTGGTAGGGGTCGCTCATCTTGGGCCTCGGCGACGCACGGCGACAATCGCCGGGCGCGGTTTCGCATCATATCTTCTCGTCTTCGCGGCGGAACGCGCCCTGAATGATCCGATCCAGCACCATGGCCACAAAAAGGATGGCGAAGCCGCCCAGAAGGCCCGGTCCCTTGGCGGCGTATTGCAGCGCCTCCAGAATTTCCTTGCCCAGGCCCCCGCCGCCGATCAGCGAGATGATCACAACCATCGACAGGCACATGAGGATGGTCTGGTTCACGCCGGTCATGATCGAAGGCAGGGCCAGCGGAATTTCCACATCCTTCAGCAATTGCCAACGCGACGCGCCGAAAGCCACCGCCGCCTCCTTGATGCTGCCGGGAACACCGCGCATGCCCAGTGCCGTCAGGCGGATCACCGGTGGCATGCCGAATATGATCGTCGCCAGAATGCCCGGCGGATTGCCGGTGCCGAAGAAGGCTATGATCGGGATCAGATAGACTAAGTCAGGCAGCGTCTGCATCAGGTCAAGCACTGGATCGGCAATGTTGTAGGAGCGGCGCGATTTGCCGAACCAGATGCCAAGTGGAATTCCGAAGACCACGCAGAGGATCACCGCTGCGCCCACAAGTGCAACCGTTTCCATGGCGACGGCCCAGTAGCCAAGCAATGCGATATAGGCCAGGGAGGCTGCCGTGAAAATCGCCACGCGCGGCCCGGCCGCCCGCCATGCAGTCACGACGATCACCAGCATGACCACCGGCCAAGGTGAGCCGTTGAGCGCCACCGTCAGCGCATCCAGAACCGCCCTAACCCCATTCACGATGCCGTCAAATACATCACCACCCGCAGCGGCCGCCCGGTCGATCCTGGCCTCAAGCCAGTTGGCAATCGAGGAAAACAGCGTCCCGCCACCTTCGCCCAGAACCATTTCAGAGACGCTCGTTTCGGGGAAAGCGTCCAGGAGCGGAAGCGAAGAAGCGACCGTGAATTTGTAAACGATCAATGGCCCGATCGCGGCGGTCAATATTGCGCCAAGAACCGTGTTCTGGTTATTGCGCCCGCTTTCGGTTTTCTCCGGATCAACCCGCCAGCGGGAATACTGCCTTTCATAGATCTGGTTGGCATAAAATCCCTGGACCAGCTTGAACACGAGCAACAGGGCAAGCCCCGTCAGCATGATGCTGCTGGCCTCCGCCTGAGCCGCCGCGGCCTGCTCCAAGCTGGAATCAGCGGCTTTCTGAATGTTCTCTGCAAGCTTCGTGAAGCGCTCTATATCGGCCTGCTCGGTCGCATCTGCCGCTCGCTGACGCAACTGCTCCGCGCGCGCCAGCTGCCGTTCGGCCCGCTCACCGATCTCGGCGCCCGGATTGCCCCAAGCCCCGCGGCCGATCTGAACCCAGGCGATGACCTCCAGGATCAGGAAGGTCCAGAACATCCCCCAGATCGCGCGCGACGCCGCCCAGAACGGGCCAAGGACAGCTGCCCAAAGGTTGAACGTGCTGGGAATCGCGTTGGTGGTGTCGTGGATCTTGTGGAAGGCCTTTACGTAATACTCGCCGTTCGCACCTGTGAATTCATTGATCGAGGCGTCCAGCGCTTCGCGGTCGACTTCGATATCCGAGGCAGCGGTGACTTTCACTTCGGTGGTTGCATCAGTCATCTTTGCCCCCCTGAATTCCGCGCAACAACGTTGGCTTGGTCACAATCCCGACGTCCGTGCCTCCGTCGGTGATGACCACCGGATGATCCGTTCGGACCGCGATGTCGATCAGTTGATCGAGATCAGCGCCGTGATCGGCGCGCGGCGCGCCGTCGAGCGGCTTTTGGAAGCTCTCCAGCGGCTCCATGATGGAATGGGCCTTCACCAGCTTCAGTTTGGAAATGCCCTGGACGAATTCCCGCACATAGTCGTCGGCCGGGTTCATGACGATGTCTTCGGGCGTGCCGATCTGCACGATCAGACCATCCTTCATGATGGCAATGCGGTGCCCGATGCGGATCGCCTCGTCCAGGTCGTGGGTGATAAAAAGCGTCGTCTTCTGAAGCTGCGCCACAAGCGCCTTGAACTGGTCCTGCAATTGCAGGCGGATCAGCGGGTCGAGGGCCGAGAACGGTTCGTCCATCAACAGGATTTCCGGGTCCGACGCCAAGGCGCGGGCGATCCCGACACGCTGCTGCATGCCGCCTGACAGTTCCTTTGGCAGGCGGTCCTCGTAGCCGGTCAGATCAACGAGGCCCAGCGCATGGTCGGAAACCGCCCAACGCTTGGACTTCGAGATCTTTCTGATCTCCAGGGGATAGGCGACATTGTCCCGCACTGACCGGTGCGGCATCAGCGCCATGTGCTGGAACACCATTCCGATTTGCTGTGCGCGGATGCGCCGCAACTCGTTGTCGCTGATCGAAGACACGTCCTTGCCGAGGATCTCGATGGTCCCGGCGGTTGGCTCAATCAGCCGGTTGACGTGGCGGACCAGAGTCGACTTGCCCGATCCCGAGAGCCCCATGATGCAAAAGATCTCGCCTTTCGGCACTTCGAAACTTGCACTCTGGACCCCGACAACGCATTGAAATCTGGCAAGAACCTCGGGCTTTCCGATTCCCTCGCTCTTCACCGCCGACATCGCCTCTTCCGCGCTCTCGCCGAAGATCTTCCAGACGTCTGTCAGCTTGACGACAGCCTCGCTCATTCCCCGTCCCCTAACAGCAATGAAAAGGCCGCCGGTGACACCCGGCGGCCCTTGGTGAAATCAATGTGGCATGACCGCACTCAGTTGCTGAGCCAATCGAGCACTTTGTCTTCGTTGGCGGCCACCCACTCTTCGGCATAGGCAAGCGGTTCTTTTCCATCGATCACTAGCGCGAAAGTCATGGCCGACACTTCATCAGCAGTCAACGCCATATTGGCCAGCATCGAAGCGACCTCAGGGTGACTGGTCTCGAGTTCCTTGGCGTAGTGCAGATGCAAATACGCGCTGTCCCAAGCCACGGCAGCGTCCGACTTGTCGAGCCATTCCGGATCGTCAGTCGGTTGAATCACCATCCACTTTGACGCGTCAAAGGGCGGTTCTTCAAGAACCACGACATCATGCAGCGCAAAAACATAGTGCGGCGTGTAGCAGAATCCGACCCAAGCGTCCCCCGCTTCGATCGCATTGGAGAGATTTGCGTAAGCCACCGTCTCGTCGATTTCGACAAGATCAAGCGTCTGGTCGTACCCGTAGGATTTCGCTCGGACTTTTTCTACGTTGGTCGAGGCCCATCCCGGAGCGCCAATCCAGATTTCACCTCTCCCGTCGCCATTGGAGTCGAACAGGCTGGCGATGTCCGGGTTCGTCAGATCGTCGATCGAGACAATGCCATTGGCATCGGCCGTCGCCTGGTCGACGCACATACCCTGAAAGGCCTCCGCGCCGTTCGGGTTCATGACAACCGTGCCTTTGTCTTTCACGAAAGTGTCATGCAGGTTCTGCTGGTTCGGCAACCAGACTTCCGGATGCACATGCATCGCACCGGAATCCATCGCCTCGAACACGATCGGGTTGGTGCCGTTCTGAAGTTCGACTTCAAGGCCAAGGTTCTGTTCGATGGCCACTTTCAGAATGTGCGCCGTCGCATTGACGGACGGCCAGTTCGGAACACCGATCACAACATCGGCGGCCAGAGCCGGCCCGGCAAACAACATTGCCGACCCGGTGGCAACTGCGGTGAATTTTCCCATTTCTTTCTCCTTGTTGACTCTCGGAACGATTGCTCGCCTCTTCTTCATATCAGTCTCGACGATGCACTCGCCTAGACACTCATTTTGGCATGCGCAACCCGAAGTACTGACGTCTCCACAGGGGCTGCGGTCCAACTCAATCAGGCGATGGTCAAACCGTTACGAAGGTCCGCACAAGTGTGTATCGCGGGCCCCGCAAGGCACGCACGTGACACACTCACATGTGTGTTTCATGACGCTGACCCACCGCCGCTCCGCCTTTCGCTCGAGTTGCTGCACCAAAAAGTGTGCAACAATTTCTGACCTGAAAGAAGAGTGAATAACAAAGTACGCTTTATTGACATTATTATTTCTAAAATTTAGGAAAACTCCGAGCTCACTCAATCCGGAGCTTCAGCCAATGCCTCATCGGCAATCCGCCCGCCAGGACCTCAGTCTCAAATGGCTTGAGCTCTTTCAAATCTGCGCGCAAAAGGGGTCGCTTCGCGCCGCATCCGAAGAATCCGGCCTGACAATCAGCACCATCTCTCACCACCTTCGAAAGCTGGAAGACCATTTGGGGGTCGATCTCTTCAATCATTCCCGCCGGCCCATGGTACTGACGCCCAAGGGACAGGTCTTCTTGCGGAATATTGATGATGCGCTCCTTTCCATCCGCAAGGCAAAGGCTGAGGCCTCGGCAGGGAACATTTCAGAGGCCAGCTACCTAAGGTTGGGGGCGATCGAAGATTTCGACGGTGACATCGCTCCGGAACTGGCCGTTTTCCTTTCGGAAGCCATGCCGTCCTGCGATTTCGTGTACCATACTGATTCCAGCCACGCGGTCATAGAAATGCTGCGCAATCGCCAATTGGATCTTGGTATCACCGCTTCGCCGGGAGAAAAACTGGCCGAACTCCAGGACCGCCCCTTGCTGCGGGACCCATTTGTCGTCGTGCTGCCACGAGTATGCGAACAATCATTGTCTGACATAGTTGAGAATCGGGCAAGTCTTCCGTTTCTACGCTTTTCCAGCAATCTGATGATCGCTCGCCAGATCGAGTCTCAGTTGCGCCGCATCGGGGTCAAATCGCCGCGTACATTCGAATGCAGCAACAGTCAGACGCTGATGGCGATGGTCGCGGCGGGAGCGGGTTGGACGATCACAACGCCGCTGCTGTATTCATGCGCCAAGCGTTTTCAACCCAAGCTGAAGATGCACCGGTTTCCCGGAAAGAGCTTCGCTCGCACACTGGCCCTTGTGGCCACTCCCGATTGCTCCCGATCCATGATCGAATTGGTCGACAACAAGATTCGTGGCTTGATCGATGACCATGCGATTTCACCTACGCATCTCCGCGCCCCCTGGCTCGCGGACAGCTTCATGCTGCTCAGTTGAGCGCATGCAGCTGGTTCAGATGATGTTGAATCGCTTGCGTATGACCCTGTCCTGCGCTTCCGTCAGGTAGTTGGGCTGATGGTTGCGCAGAATGGCCTGAGCATTGAGCCTGGCGCGGCTCCACGCGTCCTGCGCTCCCTTCTCAGCCCAGGTGCGCGGTTCGTCCCGGTCCGCGAGCAATGGATAGAAGTAATCGCGCTCCATTGCGGCATAGGTGTGCTGGGAACCCAGAAAATGCCCCGCACCCAAGACCGTGTCACAGATGGCTTCAAATGCCAGATTGTCTTCGGTCACCTCGATGCCACGCATCGCGCGGTAAGTGTTGGAGTGCATTTCATCATCAAGAACAAAGGCTTCAAAGCTGGCCCCAAGGAGCGATGCCGTCATGCCGGAGCTTTCGTAGATCAGGTTGCCTCCGGCAAGTGCGGCGGCCATCGATGTCAGGCCCTTTTCCATTCCATATTGAGCATCTATCGCCTTGGCATCGGTCATGGAACAGGCGACCCCAGAAGGCAGACCCAGCCAGTTTGAAAGTTGGGCGGAGGCGGCGTTCAACAGGGCTGTCTCGCCGCTGCCTCCCGAAAAGGCGCCGGTCCGCAGATCAATCACCAGTGGCCAGTTCGAAAACACCATCGGAAATCCCGGCTGGATGGCGTTGACCATCACGAGGCTGGCCAGTGTTTCCGCAAGCGACTGGGCCAGAAACCCGGCCAGCGTTGCCGGAGCGGTTGCGCCAGCTTGCGCGGCGGTGATGCAGGAAATCGGAATGCCGTGGCGGATGCACTCATAAACGACCTCTACTGCGTCGTCACCGTAGCGCATGGGTGAGATCACCGGGCTGATATGCGCCTTCATGAAAGGTCGTCTTGAAAACTCCTTTGGGCCGCCTGCCGCGATGTCCAGCATTTCAACGATGGGCGCCACATGTTCAGCCCGCGTGAATGAAGTTGCAGTCGGCTTGGTGGTGTTCTTCAGGAGTGCGTAAGCCGTGTTCACATCCAGATCGAAACTGTCGGGTACATCCGTGGCTACGCAGCAGCGGGTGAACCAACTGACATTGGCAAGCGTGTCTTGAAGTCTGGCAAAGTCATGCAAATCAGCCAGTGTCGAGGGACGATACACGCCGGTGTCGAGATCCAGCGTCTGAACAGCAGCACCGCCCGTACCAAAATAAACTCTGTTTCCACCAATCTCGATCGACCGATCCGGGTCACGCCCGTGCAGGACAAATGTCTTGGCCGCCTGGTCCACGGCACTCTCGACCAGATCCGGCGGAAACAGGACCCTTCCGGAACCATTGTCGATGGCACCGACTGCCAGCAAGTCTGCATGCAGGCGGGGCGGGACTTCTCCCATCCCCAGCTTCTCCAAGAGGTCCAGCGCCGTGTCATGGATGCGGCGCATCTCGGATTCTGCCAACGGCCTATAGCTGCCGCCGGTCTGGCCAGGTGGGCAAGGTTCCCGTTCGGGCCCTGCAGAACGTATCGCCAGCATTGCACGTCGACCAGTCCGCTTTCCACGCTGCATCATAGTGCTCACCCACTTGCTGTCTCCGCATTGAAGGATTCCGGAAAGGCGGATCGCAATAGAATGCCGCTTTCTATCAATTCACCAACAATAGATTTCGAAATTTTATGAAATGAGACGAAGCGTTTGCGAATTTGGCCAGCTCGGCACCTCATGCGACCAGATCGCATCGGAGGCGTAGCCAATGAAATCGCGGACCAAGGTTGTTGTAATCGGCGGCGGCATCGCCGGCTGTTCAACGCTGTACCACCTGACCCAAGAAGGCTGGAGTGACGTGGTGCTGGTCGAACGCGACGAATTGACCAGTGGAACCACTTGGCACTCGGCGGCGCAGGTGACCAATTTTGGCACCAATCAAACGATGGTCGGACTCAAGACCCATTCAATCAATCTCTACAAGGAACTGTCGGAAAACTCGGAGTACCCGATCAATTACAATCTCGCGGACGGAGGCATCCGGCTGGCCAGCACCGAAGGGCAGATGCAGGGCTATCGCCACTTTGCGTCCATGGCGCGCGGCATGGGCGTGCATCTGGAAGTCATCGATGCTGAGGAATGTGCACGTCGCCACCCTCTGATCTCAACCGCCAACCTCCTGGGCGGTCTGTGGGATCCATTGGACGGTGATATCGACCCGGCACAGCTGTGCCAGGCACTGGCCTATCATGCACGCAAGGCAGGGGCCGAAGTGTACCGCAACACCCTCGTAACCGATCTGACCCAGCACAAAGACGACACCTGGACCGTGCATTCGGAAAAGGGCGATATCGATTGCGACATCGTAGTCAATGCCTGCGGATATCGGGTGAACGAAGTGGGCGCGATGATGGACGTGCATCACCCCGTCGCCGCGATGGAGCACCAGTATTTCCTGACCGAGGACATTCCCGCGATCAAGGAAGCCGGCCACCGCATGCCGCTGTTGCGCTGCCCGATCAGCGACTTTTACAGCCGCCAGGAAAAGGGCGGCCTGCTGGTCGGTTTCTATGAGCAGGATTGCAAGACTTGGGGCATGGACGGGATCGACCCTAACTTTGTCAACGCCCTGTGCCCCGATGACCTTGAACGCGTGATGGATGTGCTTGAAGGGGCTTTTGAAAGAGTGCCTGCCCTTCAGGAAACCGGCATCCGTTCGGTCGTGAACGGGCCGATCACTTACACCACGGACGGCGTGCCTCTGGTCGGTCCTGTCCCCGGCAAACGGAATGCCTTCTGCATCATCGGCCTGCGTGCAGGTCTGGGCGAGGGCGGCGGGCACGGCTGGCTGCTCGCACAGCAGATTGTCCATGGCGAAGCCTGCTATGACACCTGGTGCCTCGACCCGCGCCGATTCACCGGTCACGCCAACGCTGAACAGACTGCGCTGAAGGCGATCGAAGACTACCAGAATGAGTTCCGGTTCCACTTCCCGCACGAACACCGCCCTGCAGGCCGGCCAGCAAAAACCACGCCGCTGACCCCGGTCATGGCAGCCGAAGGCGCGGAGTTCACCATTGTGAATGGATGGGAGCGGGTCGACTACATCAAGCCCGCGTCGGATTTTCACGCCTCGCTCAGCTTCAACTTTGACGAGGCCTTCGACATCGTTGCAGCCGAAGTCAAAAACGTTCAGGAAAACGTCGGCCTGGCCGAGGTCAACGGGTTCAACCGGTTTGAGATCACCGGCAGCGACCGACATGCCTTCCTTGACCGGATGTTCTGCGGCAATGTCACCAAGCGTGAAGGCCGCGTTGGTCTTGGATATCTGCTGAACCATTTTGGCATGGTCAAGGGCGAGGCAACGGTTGCCAACCTGCCTGCCTCTGACCGCGGGCCAGAGCGTGTCTGGTACGGTTCTGCTGCGGCCAGCGAATACCACGACATGGACTGGCTTACAGCTCACATCAGGGCCGACGAAGGCGTTCAGATCAAGTCATTGACCAACGATCAAACGACTCTGGTGCTTGCAGGCCCCAATGCGCGGGACGTGCTGTCAGCCTGCGCCCGCGGCGATTGGTCGAAAGAGGCGTTCCCCTGGCTAAGCGTGCGAGAGTGTTTCATCGGGATTTCACCGGCGACGGTTATGGGTGTCAGCTTCTCGGGTGAACTGGCCTACGAGATCCACGTCCTCAATGCCTCGCTTTACGCCGCCTACCTGACGCTGCGCAATGCAGGTGAAGCGCATGGCATGAAGTTGTTCGGGGATCGCGCGATCGAGTCAATGCGGATGGAAAAAGGGTTCATGCACTGGAAGGCCGAACTGATCACCGAATTCGATCCGTTCGAAACCGGGCTGGACCGGTTCGTAAAGCTGGGAAAGGGCGATTTCATCGGAAAGGACGCCCTGTTGAAGCGTCAGACCGAAGGACCGCGCCAAAAGCTGGTAATGCTGAAGATAGACGCAACCCATGCACCGGCGCATGGCGGCGCTTCGCTGATGCAGTGCGATACAGTGGTGGGCACGATCACCTCGGGCGATTGGGGGCATCGGGTGGGCATGAACCTGGCCCTTGCCTTCGTCGATCCTGAGCTGGCCAGCGAAGGGAGTACCATGCAGCTGGATCTGTGTGGCAACCTGATCGGGGCCGAGGTCATCGCGCCTTCGCCTTATGACCCGTCGAATGCGCTGGCGCGCGGGTAAGCGAAGCATGGAGCAGATTGCTGAATCCATCCCGGTGGAGCCGGGCCTTTTCCCAGCAGAGTTGGCGTCGGTGCAGGCCGCATAGCGCATCGCCAACTGGGTAGTGCAGAAGGCACGGGATGACGTTCGGGTGTGTAGGACGGATGAATTTGATCTGGTCGAAAAAGTCAGCAGCATGTGTTGAAGGCCCGTACGCAAGTCACGGCTGTGCATTTGGCCCAATCAAACAGGGCTTGACTGGAATGGCCCAGCGCAAACACCGCAGTCCTCGCCACGTTGCGTGCGGGCCACTTCAGTCTCAGCGCAATCGGCAAGGGATGCGTTGATCACCTCAGGCCTCCACACTCAGTTTCGTCACCACAAGGATTCGACCGCTCAGTTAAGTGATCTAGGAGATGCCGTCCTTGACGAGCTTTCCAGATGCAATCGCTCACCGCACAAAGCCCTTGAATATCTTCTCGTTGTGCCAATGGATGTATTCCGGTGCCGGCTCCATGGACGTACTACGCGGTAGAGCAATCGGCCTTTCATGGAATTCATCGTTGAGCTTGCGCCCCCAGTCGCCGACGACGCGCTCCGAAACCCGGACATTCATGTCCCTGTCAACGGTCATGGCGCCCAAGTCAAAAAGCTTGTGATGGATGACACACAGTGCGAGACCGTTGGTCACCTCGTCAGGACCGCCAGCTGAGTGCATGTAAGCGTTCGGTCCTAGAGTGATGGCAGCCGTCGGGCGCATTTTTCGCTGGTAACAATTTCGCGCATGCGCTAACGTCTGGCGCATGACCGTCCTCGACGCGGATTTCGACTTCGACCTGACGCCTGCCGAGGGCGAC
>JAJEGW010000170.1 GCA_022819605.1 Silicimonas sp.
GCCGACGTGCTCGAAGGACTCTACAAGGGCGACACCGACACGGCCCGCATCACCGCCCAGGTCGAAAAGCCACTGGTTGGAGCCAACCTGCAAGCGCATCTGGAAGGGTTGCGCGAGAAGATGCGCAAGGCTGCCGAAGACCTGGAATTCGAGGAAGCGGCACGGCTAAGGGACGAGATCAACCGGCTGGAAACCGTGGAACTCGCGGTGGCAGACGACCCGCTTGCACGACAATCACAGGTGGAACTGGCCGTGGAGGATTCGCGTGCGGCTCAAGGACGTTCGTCGGCCGGAAAGGCAGGCCAGCGGGGCGGAAACGTGCGCAGGCGGAAGAGAAAGTCGAGATAGGCCCTTCGGGGCGCGGGGCCGCGTGCCGCTTGGCCGCCCTTCTCCCGCTTTGGGTCAGGCCCCGATGTCCGGTTCTCGCAGGATGTGTACGCCATTGATCCGCCAGCGACCTTCAATACGGACCATCTGGTAGTCGAGCAAGTGAACGCGCCCCGTCCGGTCGCGGATCATCA
Organism: Silicimonas sp.; assembly: GCA_022819605.1. Lineage (GTDB taxonomy): Bacteria > Pseudomonadota > Alphaproteobacteria > Rhodobacterales > Rhodobacteraceae > JAJEFO01. Next base: position 522 of record JAJEGW010000170.1, read on the forward strand.
CTCTTTGCCATAGCGCGCCTTCCACCTCGCGCAGCTTGAGATAGCGCACGTCCGCCGGTCGCCAGACCATCGGGTACCCGTTGCGCACCATTTGGCCGAACCTTTGGTGGTTGCCGAAGAGTCCCTGAATGCCTGGCGACGCGAAGGAGAAGGCGCGCGCAAAGTCATCCTTCAGAAACGCATCGATCTGAGAATCTATGGTTGCTTCGATTCCAGGCACTCGTGCCAGCACATCTGCAGCCGACGCGATGCCGGCCCAGCACAGGGCGAATGTCACGACAACTGAACGGAGGCACGATTTCATGGCGCGTCTCCTTCGCAAAAGGACGTCACCTCGGCCATCCTGTCCTCGTGCCCTGCGTCTGTCAATTCATGACACTGCGGTCGATCGCCGTGCGCGGCGCAGTCGGTGATTGCCGCTCACCAACATGCAGCGGAAGGTAATCAGGCAGGTGCACAGCAGCGGCGGCCGGTGAAGCCGAAGCTCCGCACCCGCTGCCAGCACCTCCCGCCGTCATCGAGGCGCACATGAATGGTCAGACAAAAGGTCATGAAATCCTTGTCAGGCAATTGACCATGGTACATTTCCAAGATGGAGGCTTTGCCTCGGCGGCTCTCGCGTGTCCCAAATGTTCGCGAGAAGCGGTCAAGGCGTTGCCTCTTTCTTGTGTCTCGTTCCCTTGCAACTTGTGATCCGGCACGTGCGCAATCCTCAATGCAGCAAAGACCTTGCCGTATCAGCGCGCTTCCCCAAGGAACAGAATGGTCGCTGACGATGCAGAAATCACTGCGCGATCATGGCCAAGAGCATTCGAAGAAACCCTTGTTCCACCTGGCTCTCCGGCGTCTCTCTTCGTCGAATTCTTCCAAGCGGCCGATGGAACTGGGGACGATCAAAGTCGAGGAACACCAGCTGATCTTCCAGGTAGGGCTGCGTTGTTGCCTTGGGCATCGTCGTGATCAGATCCGTGTCCGCAACGATCTCCAGCACCGAGCGAATGGAATCGGATTCGCATGCGATCTGAATGGACTTGACGCCCGACGCGATCATCGCGGCTTCCGTCTGCTGCCGCAGGAGACTGCCACGCGAGTGTGCAAGCCAAACCTGCGCTTCAAGATCGGCAGGCATGATGTTCTTTCGGCGCGAAAGCGGATGACCAACCCGGGCGAGGATGCCCACACGGTCATCGATGATCGGGTCGAAATCCAGCCCGTCCGCAGGATCGGCAAGACCTTGAGGCCCGATGACGAGGTCGATCTGACCGCGCACCAGCATCAAGCGCAGTTCATGCACGAGGCCCGTGCGAAGTTCGACGTTGCAATTCGGGTTCTCCTTGATGAACCGGGCAAGGGCTTTCGTCAGGAAGCGCCCTGCCACGATCGGCGGCGCACCGATGCTCAGTTCTCCGACCGACCCCGCGGCGGTCTGCTCGGCCACAATGCCGGCTTGCTCTTCGGCAATGCGAATGGCCAATCCGCTTCTGGCAAGCCGCAACCCAAGGCTGTTCGGGACCGATCGCCGCCCCTCGCGCGTGAACATCGAGGCTCCGATCCGTGCCTCAAGCACAGACATGTTTCGACTGAGGGCGGGTTGCGTGATGCCAAGCCGGTCCGCTGCTGCTTGAAACGAACCGGCCTCGATGACGACCGAGAGTTGAGCCAGGTGCTTGGGATCAATTTTCATATCATTTCTTTATGAATTGTAGCCAAATTTCAATTATTCGCAATGTTGCCGTTCTGCTAGGAGGCACAAAAGCCAAGGGAGGACTCCGTGTTTCACTGCAAATCACTCATCATTTCGGCCAGCATAGCTGCAGCCGCATCCATCATGCCGTCGGCCTCGATGGCCGAAATCTTCAAGGGGGAAACCGCGGGCGCCGGTGACCCGGTTCACGCGATGTTCGTGGCGTTCACCAACCAGGCCAGAAATGCCGGCGTGGAAATCCAGGTCAATGCCGGCCAGACGTTGACCAAGTCCATGCTCAGGGGCGGGCGGGGCGAGATCGACTTCTTCTCGTCAGTGCCATCGCTCGTGAACCTGATGAAGAACCAGGCCCGCATGTACGAAAACGTCGATGACGCGGCGGCGGCGGCGGCCCAACTCCGGGCAATCCTTGGCTTCAAGGCAGGAGCCTACCACCCCGTGACTTTGGCGGGGTCGGGAATCGAGACATGGGAAGATCTCAAGGGCAAGACCGTCTTCACGGGTCCCCCTGCCGGATCCGCGTCAGCGACGTCCGAGGCGCTGATCAAGATCATCACGGGATACGAGGCCGGTGCGGACTACACCGCCGTGCGTCTGGCCTGGGGCGAGGGCTACGCGGCACTTGCAGACGGCAAGATCGACATGATGGTGCGGCCCGCCGAGATCGGTTCGGCCAAGATCGAGCAATTTGGCCTCTCGGGAGAGTTTCGCGTTCTTTCGATTCCGGAAGACGTCGTCGGTTCGGAAGCCATGCAGGCACTGTTCGGGCGTCCGGGACGTGGCATGATGCAATTCGAAGGCGACGTGTACAAGGGACAGCTTACGGAAGGCACCATCACGGCGCTCGGATTCTTCCAGTTCATTGGGACTCGTGCAGGTGTCTCGGAGGAGGTCGTCTACAACGCCACCAAGGCATTCTGGGAAAACCTGGACGAGGTCCATGCAACGGCATTCTTCCTCAGGGAAGTCACGCCAAATACCGCGTTCACGTCCGTCAACGTCCCGATTCATCCCGGGGCCGCGAAGTACTACGAAGAAGCTGGCGTCAGCATTCCGGAAGAGCTGCGCCCGTAGCCAACCCGCCACGGGCCGAGCCGCCTGCCCGGCCCGTGGCGAACGCTGATCCAGAGCTCCGATGACCGACGAGACCAGGATGTCCAGCGGGCCTTCCCGACTGTTCCTGCTTGCCGGCACGCTGGCATGCTTCCTGCTCGGAGCCATCGCTCTCTACAGTTCCGGTGTCGGGCTCATTGACCCGAAGCTGCACAGGGCGGGCGGATTTGCCCTCGCGCTCATTGCTGCGGTCGCCGTCGCACGAACCCGTCGAGAAGAAACGGGGCCGTTCACGGGCCCCTCGGCCATGCTTCATCTCGTGGTTGACGTCGCGTTGCTTGGCTTTGGCCTTTGGGCGATCTGGTCGTTCCTTTCGGTTCAGACACAAATGGAAGTGGCCCTCTACGACGTGACCCGGGCGGATGCGTGGCCCGCGATTGCAGGTCTTGTCGTGTTTCTCGAACTTTGCAGAAGGCTCTGGGGCTGGGGGCTCTTCGGCGTAGGCGTCTTTGGCGTCGCATACCTGCTTTGGGGCCAGGACCTGCCCGGCATCATGGCCCATACAGGTTTCACCCTGAAGGAAGTCGCCGAGGCGCTGTGGTACAACACGAACAAGGGCGTCTTCGGCTCGATTACCAACATCGTCCTCAGCACCGTGTTCATTTTCATCATCTTCGGCGTTCTGCTTGAAGGCACGGGGGCCGGCGACACATTGCTCAAGTTCGCGTTTCTTGTGACGAGAAAGACACGCGGCGGACCTGCTCATGCGGCGATCCTCGCGTCGTCAATGTTCGGCACGATGTCCGGCTCAACCGTTGCCAATATCGTCGGCACGGGCACGTTCACGATCCCGATGATCAAGAGGCGCGGGTTCTCGTCTTCCTTTTCCGCCGGGATCGAGGCAACGGCATCGTCTGGCGGCCAGATCATGCCGCCGATCATGGGGGCGGCCGCCCTTGTCATGGCCGACCTGACCGGCGTGGGGTACCTGAACATCATCGTTGCAGCCCTGCTTCCGGCGCTGTTCTACTATTTCAGCCTCTTCTCCGCAGTTGCGGTCGAATCCCGGCGACAGGGCATAGAGGTCAAGCCACTGACCATCGACGACAGGATCACCAACGTCGATCTGATCAACTCGGCGCTGTTCATCGGTCCCATCCTGACCGTTATCGGGTCGCTTGTTGCCGGAACCAGCACGTCCGCCGCCGGCTTCAATGCCGTCATCGTTCTCTTGGTCCTCTCCGTGATCAATCCCGATGTCCGCAGCGACCCGATGAGGATCTGGCGGTCGTTCAGGAAAGGGGCCCAGTCAGGCGCCACGCTGCTGATCGCCATTGCAGCGATCGGCATCCTTGTAGGGTCGCTGGACTCGACGGGCCTTGGCCTGAAGCTCGCAGACGTCATTTCCACGGTTCGGGGCGAAAGCCTCTTTTCCGCGCTCTTTGTCGCCATGGTCGGCGCCCTTGTTCTTGGAATGGGCATGCCGACTCTTCCCGCCTACCTGATCATCATCCTTGTGATGGGTCCGGCGATCCAGGCGCTGGGCGTGTCGATGCTGACCGCGCACATGTTCGTGTTCTACTATGGCGTTGCCTCGTCTTTGACCCCGCCGGTGGCCATCGCCGCCTATGCGGCTGCGCCGATTGCCGGGGCAAATCCCCTGATGACCGCTTTCATGTCCTTCCGCCTTGGCATGGCGAAATTCATCATCCCGTTCATCTTCGCATTTTATCCGACCATCCTGATCATCGAAGAGTTCAGCCTGCTTCCTTTCCTCTGGATCGTCGCAAGGACCTGCTTCTTCATCTGGCTCTTTTCCTCCGCCCTCTCCGGCTTCGACCGCCGCAGGCTTTCGGTGGCCGAAATCATCGCCAGGTTTGCGGCTGCCTTCGCCACATTGGCGATCAATCCGGCGATCCATGTACCGGCAATTCTCATTGGCCTGGCACTCATCGCCTACGACATCCGCGCCGGAAGGACGGTACCGGCCAAGACGGAAGCGAGCACATGAACAGACGTCCGAACTTCCTGTTCATCATGACCGACCAGCATCGGGCGGACCACCTGGGGTGTTATGGCAACGACGTCGTCCAGACACCCAACATCGATCAGGTCGCGGCGAAGGGAACGCGATGGGACAGGTTTTATGTAGCCAACCCGATCTGCATGCCGAACAGGGCTTCGATCATGACGGGCCGAATGAGCTCTGTTCATGGCGCTCGGCACAACGGCATTCCGTTGTCGCAGGACCACACGACATTCGTCGAGCTGCTTCTGGATGCCGGCTACAGCACCGGGCTGATCGGCAAGTCCCACCTGCAATGTTTCACCGGCCTTCCCGCGACCAACACGTTCAAGCCAAAGGACGGCCTCCAAACGCCGGGCCCAGTGCTGCGAGATGCAGTCAAGAACAATCGGCACGGGCCTGAGTACGACCAGGAGCTTGGCCCAAGATGGACGTCCCCGCTGTCAGGCCGCATCGACGGACACTACTACGGGTTCGAACACGTTGAGATCGCGGCTGATCATGCGGACCGCGCCTGCGGGGACTACCTGTTATGGGCACGCGACCAGAACCCGGATTTCGACAATCTTGCGGGCCCGGACAGTGCACTGCCGGACAACCGTGTCAGCGCTCCGCAAGCGTGGCGAACCGCAGTGCCCGAAGACCTCTACTCGACCACTTGGGTTGCTGACCGGTCAGAGGCATGGCTAGCTGAGCAAGTAGGTGCGGACCAACCGTTCTTCCTGCAAATGTCATTCCCGGACCCGCACCATCCGTTCACCCCACCAGGCAGGTACTGGGGCATGTATGATCCGACTGACATCGAGCTGCCCGCCTCATTCGGACAAGGCGACCTGCCACCGATCAGGGCCATGCGGGAAGCCCTTCGCGACGGCACGGACCCACGGGACACCCAAAACCCGTTTGCGGTGACTGAAGACGAGGCCCGATGCATCATCGCCCTGACGTACGGCATGATCACGATGATCGACGACGCCATTGGACGCGTGCTGAGGCGGCTGGAAGATCTTGGGCTGGCCGAGGACACCGTTGTGATCTTCACCTCCGATCATGGCGACTACATGGGCGACCATGGCTTGATGCTCAAGCTCCTGCTGCATTACCAGGGCATCATCCGTGTGCCATTCATCTGGTCTGACCCGACGGCTCCCGCCTCAGGCAGGGTCGACCCGGGTCTCGGTTCGTCAATCGACATTTCCTCAACGATCCTGGCCCGCGCAGGAATCCAGCCCTTCAACGGGATTCAGGGCCGCGACCTGCTGACCACGGACCCGCCTGAGGCAGTCATTGTCGAAGAGGACAGCCAGCGGACCATGACCGGATTTGACCGTCCGCAAAGAGTCCGAACGGTTGTTACGGACCGCTACCGGATGTCGTTGCGGGAAGGCGAGGACTGGAACGAGCTCTTTGACCTTTCGTCCGACCCGCATGAAACGACCAATCTTTACGACGACCCTTCAGCAAGAACCACGCGACATGACCTGTCGGAGGTCATGCTCAAACGGCTCATCGAACTCCAGGACAGGTCGCCGCTGCCCTCGTATCGAGCCTGACCTGCCTGGGCATCGAGTCAAGATCGGACCTCTTGCAGCCGTGCCTTGGGCGAACCTCGTTGCCGGGACCGACTCCCTTGCAACCTGACCATGCCGGGCCATGCGGCACCGACGGCTGTCCCTTCAACTCACCGAGGATCTCGACCGGCACTCCGGCCAAGTCGGTCCATGGTTGGTCACGAGCGGAAGGCTCCTGGAAACACCTGTATCCGCGTCCAGATCGAACAATCCATTTCGGACTCTGCCCTGCAGCCGGCCCAATTGGCGAAGTGCACCGGACCGGCAGCGCCTCAGGCGAGCTTGTCCTCGAGCGCCTGCTCGATCAGCGCCGTCGTCTCGCCAACGCCGTACAACGCGATGAACACGCCGAAGCGCGGCCCTTGGCTCGAGCCCAGAAGCACTTCGTAGAGCGCCTTGAACCAGTCGCGAAGAGGGTCGAACCCGTGCTCGCGGCCCACGGCGTAGACCATGGACTGAATCTCTTCCGCGTCCGTGCTGCCGTCCCAGGTCTCAAGCCGCGCTTTCAGGTCCTCCAGCGCGGCCCGCTCCTTCCCTTCGGGAGCACGATAGGTCCTGTGCGGCCGCACGAGATCGTTGAAATACGCAACGGCAAACCCGGCCGCTGCATCGAGGTCGGGGTGCGTGTCCGGTGCCGCATCGGGTGCATAGCGCTTGATGAAACCCCAGAGGCGATCCTTGTCCTCTGCCCCGGAGACGCTGGCAAGGTTCAGGAGCATCGAGTACGGCACGATCAGGTTGGAGCTCGGCACGTCGCCCGAATGCACGTGATAGACCGGGTTCGCGAGCCTCGCGGCATCGTCCTGGTCCACGTAGGCGCGAAGCTGCTGATGATATTCGTCCACCGCCTTCGGGATCACGTCGAAGTACAGCCGCTTCGCGGTTCGTGGCTTCAGGTACATGAAATATGCGAGGCTCTCAGGGGCTGCAGAGGACAGACTGTCCTCCAAAGGGAGGCAGTTGCCCTTGGTCTTCGAGATCTTCTGTCCGTGCTCGTCGTTGAACAGCTCGTAGTTCAGGAGTTCCGGCGGCCTCGCACCCAGTGTCCGGCAAATCCGGGACGAAAGCTCCGCAGACGGGATCAGGTCCTTGCCGAACATCTCGTAATCGACTTCAAGGGCGGCCCAGCGCATGCCCCAGTCCGGTCTCCACTGCATCTTGACGTTGCCGCCGGTCACGGGGACTTCCACCCGCTCCCCGTCCGGTTCCTCGTAGACGATCGTGCCGGTCGTGACGTTTCGCTCAAGCGTCGGGACCTGGAGCACATGCCCGGACTTCGGGCTGATCGGAAGAAACGGCGAATAGGTCGACTGCCGGTCCGCGCCAAGCGTCGGCAGCACTATTTCCATGAGTCTGTCGAAGCGATCGAGGGCGGTCAGCAAGATGTCGTCAAAGCGCCCCGCCCTGTAGGCTTCCGTCGCAGACACGAACTCGTACTCG
>JAJEGW010000194.1 GCA_022819605.1 Silicimonas sp.
GGCCCACCATCGACCCATGACTGGCCAGACAGCCCGACAGAACTACGGCGAGGAACGCGGCCGCTATCGCTCTCATCTCTCTCTCCAGCTCCCGTGTGGATCAATGGCCAGTTTGCACGACTCGCTGAGCGGGCGCTCTCCACCGCGGCCACGCGCACGGTGTCGCGGTTGAGGGCGGCGTCGGTGCGCAGGATGGCCGCATTGAGGGGGAAGGCAGGCCCATACGGCGCCCTGTTCTCCTGTGTCGCGTCGTCGAACCGGGTCTGGATTCGTGCTCTCCTGATTGGGCACGCATCGCGGTGCGCAACGGCGTTTGCGGCGTGCTGCCCGGAAAATTTGCGTTTTTTATGGAAGCAACATGGAGAACTCGACATTGCACAAAGACATTTCGCACAAAATGATCCGGGGTCCGGCAGAATTGGGGTTGCTGGCGCAGCGCGGCGGAATGCTGCGGGCCGGCTGCCGGTCCGTGTCGCGCTGGCTCCCGTGTCGGCGCGACCGTCGCGGCCATGACGGACGTGGCTTGCTCAACGCCTGCGACGTATTTCAGGGGCATCGCCACACCAAAGAGCAGTATCAGCGTCCATGCTTCGAGGATGGCCACACGCCTCAGTCCGATCATGCAGGGGTGCTCGTTCCGCGCTTGCGCATTGCTGTTGCAATCCCGGCCTGGTTCAGACCATCGCCCATCCCTTGACGGATCATCGCGACCAGTTCCGGTCCCGCCTTGTCTGGATGCCCGGTGTCGAATGGGGGAGCTGGGTCGTATTCCATGGCAAGCTGGGTCATCTTCGCAACCATCTCGCCGCGAAATTCGACCAACAGCGTGAGACCAAAGTCGATCCCTGCCGTAACGCCGCCGCCGGTCATACGATTGCGATCATGCACCACGCGCGACGGATCAGTTTCGACCCCGAGTGCTTCCAGCACATCGTAGACCGCCCAATGAGTTGCGGCCTTGTAGCCATCCAGCAGACCAGCCATTCCAAGGAGGAGTGCGCCGGAGCACACAGAGGTGACGTATTTGGATGTGGCCCCAGCTTTGACCAAGAAGTCGATGACCTCATCATCTCCCATCATTTCGGTGGCTGAATAGCCGCCCGGTACAAACAGCACATCCAGATCCTCAGGCGCGTTCTCGAACGTGTGCGAGGGGTTGATCGACAAGCCGCTATCGGTCGGAATGGGATCAAGGGATTTCCAGATCATGTAGGTCTCAGAGTGCATCCCAAGCACAGCTTGAGGTCCAGTGAGATCGAGCAGTGTCATGCCCGGATAGCAGAGCATCCCCACCTTCAAAGGTTCTGGCGTGGATTGGGGAATAGATGTGTCCATGATCGTCTCCTACCGATGGTTTCAAGGTGCCTCGTTGGCAGCATTTGCGAGATTGCGGAGGGTTGGCAGAGCCACCATGAGCGTGATCGCGGCACATGCGGCAATGGCGGCGATCATTGGTAAGGCGGTGCCGTCGAAGAACAGCCCGGCGAACGCAACCATGACGCCCCCGGTCGACATCTGAACCGTTCCTCCGAGTGATGATGCAAGTCCTGCAATCTGTCCGTGCGGATCGAGAGCCATCACCACTGTTGTTGGGATGACGAGACCGAGGCAGGCTTCCGAGGCCTGCTGCTGTCATTGCGAGCAGCACGGCCGTCAACGCGGCAAATCCTAAGACCGCGAAGCGAATTACGGAAATAGGGCCGACGCGGGTTCCAAGAGGGGCGGCCAGTTGTGAGGCCGCAAAGAACCCCAGAGCATTGACGGCGAATGCCAGGCTAAAGCCGGTCGGCGTAAGTCCGAACTGGCCGCTATAGACAGAGGATGCGCTGGCGATGAAGATCATGAAACTGGCGAAGCCAAAGCCACCGATCAGAGTCAGACCGATGAACACCGGATCACGCATCAGGTATTCCGCATCGCGTCGGAGTTGGCAAAGATTGATCTTTGAGCGGTTTTCCGTAGCAAGTGTTTCGGGCAGCGTCGCGGCCGTTATGAGCAGGCTCAGGACTGCGGCCCCAGCCAATACCCAGAAGACCATACGCCATGGCCCAAGGGCCATCAGTCCGCTTCCGACGATGGGGGCAATCATGGGTGATACCGAAATCACCAGCATTACCAGTGCCATGAGGCGCATGGCTTCAGGTCCGGTGTGCAGATCTCTGATGACGGCACGCGGCAGGACCAAGAGAACAGCGCCGCCGAGGCCTTGTACCAGCCTGAATGCGGTGAGCGATTCAACGCTTGGTGCGAACGCGCAGCCGACGGAGGCGGCAGCGAAGAAGGACAGCCCGAAGCAAAGGGGGAGTTTGCGACCGGCCTGATCTGACCAAGGACCATAGATCAGTTGCGCGAGGCCAAAGCCCGCAAAATACGCAATCAGTGTTCCTTGAACGGCGGCGGGTTCCACTGACAGGTCGGCGGCGATCACCGGCATCGCAGGCAAGTACATGTCGATGGCAAACGGCCCCACAGCGGAGAGCAAGCCAAGGATCATTGCGGCGCGGGTCAGGATCATTTGCCTCGTCCGAGTTGCAGGTTTTGGAGAGACCACGAGCCATCGGGCGCTCTCCGTCATCCTCTTTGCAATCGGCAAGATGCCCAGCGCTACCAACTTCACAGAACTTTACGGTGGCTACAAACGGCAGAAACAGAACGCCTCTAGGTCTGGTCCATCGTTACACCAAAGCCAAAGGGCCAGACCAATGACCGATCAGAACAACGCAAACCCAAAGTGGCATAAATCCCGGCGTGGTCGGGTTATCATCGGCGTATCGGCTGCGATCTGCGTGGTGCTCGGCGCATACGCGATCGCGCAGAGCCGTCTAGGCCAGCACATTGCGCTATACATCTCGGATGGTGGTGCTCCCGAGTTCACGCACGCGCAGTTTCGACCGGGCCACGGTTTCGGGCCTGGCCGAGGCAGTCCGTTTGAAGGGATGAGTGAGGAAGAAATCGATAGGATGATTGCGCGGGGCGTGGCCCATGCGGCCATCGAATTCGATGCGACGGACGCCCAGCGTGACCAGATCACAGACATCGTGCTTGGCGTGGCACGGGACATGCGCACTGTCCCCGATGGGTTCCGTGCCGCCAGTACAGAATTCCGCGACCTGCTCCTGGCGGAGGAAGTGGATGCAGAAGCACTTGAAGCAATCCGGGCTGAACGGATCTCCGTAGCCGACCGGATCAGCCGCGAGATGGTTGCCGCGATGACGGAGATCGCGGGCATTTTGACGGCAGAGCAGCGTCAAACTGCCGCCGACCGCATAGAATTCTATCAAGAAATGCGCGAACGTCGTCGCGAACGGGAGTGATCCCGACCTGACGAGGCACTTATGACCGAAACCATTTTGCTGGTGGAAGATGACACACGCCTCGCTGAGATGGTTGCCAGCTATCTCGGCGGGAATGGTTTTGACGTGACCGTCGTCGAGACCGGTGAACAAGCATTGGAGCATCATGAAAGAGGAGGCTTCGAGGCAATCGTCCTGGATCTGATGTTGCCGGGCATCGACGGTCTGGATGTCTGTCGGCGCATGAAAGCGTTGAGTGGGTTGCCCATCATCATGCTCACTGCAAAGGGTGATCCAATGGATCGGATCGTCGGCTTGGAAGTCGGGGCCGACGACTATCTGCCGAAACCATTCGAACCGCGTGAACTGCTGGCGCGGTTGCGAGCGATTTTGCGACGTGGGCAGAGGCCTACAGCGCCTCAGTCGGCACCGCTTAACTTTGGACGCCTTCAGATTGATCCTGGTTCGATGGTTGCATCGGTCGATGGACGTGCCTGTGATCTGACATCTCACCAGTTCCAGCTCCTGCTGGTTTTGGCCCGCTCGGCGGGTCGAGTATTGAGCCGTGACGCCTTGATGGATGCGCTAAGAGGCCAAGCCCTTGAGGCCTTCGACCGGTCCATCGACGTTCATGTCTCTCGTATCCGAGCGGAGATCGAGGATGATACAAGGCGCCCACGACGCATCATCACCGTGCGTGGTGCTGGCTATGTCTTTGCTAGGGTTCAAGACGGAGATGAAAGAGGCGGACACGCTGCATGATCCGTCAACGACTTTTTCTGCAAGTCTACCTGACCGTAATCGCTGCCCTTGCACTCACGGTCATTATGACATCCCTTGCATTCTCGCGGCTCGGGTCTGAGGAGCGCCCAAGCGCCGCTGCCATCGCACTTGCGCAACGTGCCGTCGCAGAGGCATTGCCCGCCGCCACTGCGTCTACCGCAGACCAGTTGGCGGTTCTGGACCAGGTGGGCGCTGGCCTTGGCATTGAGTTGGCGTTGTTCGACGCGTCGGGAGTGCTTGTCGGAACGTATCCGCGATCCGTATCCGGCGAGTGGGTCATTGGGGGTCATGATGACAACCATGGCGTAGGACATGGTCTTCACCTCACCGATGGGCGCATTGTAGCAGCGCGAGTCCCTTTCCCAGGCATGGGCGGGGCAGGTACGCTCTTTATCGTTCTCGCCTCGGTCGCAGCAGCGATCGGAGCTGCATCCTATCCGCTCATTCGAAGGCTCACAGGACGCCTCGGGCGTCTGCAGACTGCTGTCGAGAGGATTGGCGAGGGTGAGTTGGATACAAGAGCGCAGATCGAAGGCAGTGATGAGATCGCAGCTTTGGCCGCGAGTTTCAATGCTTCCGCCGACAGGATAGAAGCGCTTGTCAATGCGCATCGCGTGCTGCTCGCCAACGCATCGCACGAGCTGCGCACGCCTTTGTCGCGCATCCGTCTTGGTATCGAGATGTTCCAGGAGACCGGCGATAGAACGCGGTTGTCTGGGGTCGAAGAGGACATCGCTCAGCTCGACCAGCTCATTGATGAGATACTGACTTTGAGCCGTATGGAATCCGGTGCCGTTGAGATGGAAGCCGACATCGACCTTTTGGGCCTTGTGGCTGAGGAATGTGCCTACTTCGGTGTAACGGTCGCGGGGGAACCAGCATCGATCAAAGGCAACCGAGAACTCCTACGCCGCCTGGTCCGCAACCTCGTTGTGAATGCACAACGGCATGGCGCTCCCCCCGTCGAGGTGAAACTTGCCAAGCGTGACGCAGAGACGACACTCACGGTCAGTGATGGTGGGCAAGGCATCGTTCCTGAAGATCGCGAGAAGGTCTTTGAACGCTTCTACCGTGGCCATGACAAACAAAACGTCGAAGGTTATGGCCTTGGATTGCCGCTCGTCCGACAGATAGCCGTGGCTCATGGTGGCAGTGTTCACATTGCCGATGATAAGGCCAGCGAAGTTGTTGTCAGGTTTCAAGCAGTGCGGATTTCGTCACGCTGATCGATCCGATTACCCTGTCCGTGTTCTCGCTGGCCGTCGTTGTTCTGGCATCAACGCCCGGCCCCCACCTCTTTCTGATCGTCGGTCGAGGGTTCGCACAAGGCCGGGCGGCATCGATCCATACCGCGCTTGGCTTCTTTCTTGCGGGAGCTGTTCAAGTGCCTCTCTTGGCTCTCGGCCTTGCGTCTCTGATTGCCTAAAACCCCGCTCCAATTGACCTGATCCGTAATGCGGGTGGCGCCTATCTGATCTGGAGGGGCGTGAAGAAGCTCTTTGGCCCGATACTCGATCCTACAGGCGAAGGCAGCGCAGCAGTCTCAAAGAGCGAGGCGCTACGCGAAGGATTCGTAGCAAGCCTTTTGAACCCAAAAAGGCCATGCCTTCATGCTCGCCTTCCTGCCACAGTTCGTGGTCCCTACGGCGGGATCAGTTGCTGTCCAGTTTGTCATCCTTGGCCTCGTAATGCGCATCGTCGCCCTGACGGTCGAGGTGACGCTGACCACGTTCTCAGGGACCATCGGAGCCGTCCTGCGCCGCTCACGGCGCGCGCATCGCTTTGGAGCGCACAGCGGGCCTCCAATCGTCGCCATCGGAGTTCGGCCACTCCTTTTGAAGCCAACCGAAATGCGAGGTTCACGGTAAGTTCAGTCTAAAGCCAATACTGTTGCTTTAGGCACAATTCGAGACGATTTCGGGTGTCCAGCGGTGCTCCTGGCGCGACACCGGGCGGCGCTTGCGAATGAACACGCTGAAGGCACGCGGCCTCGTCCTCAGTTGGGCGAGGAAGAACCGAGGCGCCGCACCCTTGACCGCCGCCTACGTCGCCCGCCAGGTGGACTGGCCCGAAGACGAGGTCGTGCTGGCGCTCAGGAGCAGCCCCTGCTTCCGCTGTGTCCACATGCAGGCCGAAACCGAGTTCTTCGCCCGCGTGGCCGACCTGACGGGCGCCAGCCGTTGAAACCAAAGCCAGAGGAGGAATCCATGCCACACCAACTTAGAGCAATCGACGGACTCGACGTCCGCACCGTCTGCGCCACCGTGCGCGGCTGGATCCTCCCACACACGCTGCAGACGCCCCTCACCGTCGCCCGGATCGTCTTCGAGCTCGGGATGACGAAGCGGCAGGCCAGCCTCGGCCTCGCCGAAGCCCAGGCCGCCGGCATCGTCCAGGGTGTCGGCAACGGCCAGCGGAACAGGACCTCGA
>JAJEGW010000196.1 GCA_022819605.1 Silicimonas sp.
CAGGACCGGCAGATCACGACCTGCCGCCGGCACCGCTTGCAATTGAACAGGCGTCCCGTCGCGCGCACCGTCCGTCTCGGGAGCGGGGGTGGACCCGGACGCGACAATGCCTGACAATGCACGGGAGTTCGGTCCCCTCGACCTGCTAGGTCTGGTGAGGTGCCCGGGTCTTGTTGGCAAACTCTGCCCGGCACCGCATCGCTCTCTCTCTCGATGGCGCCATACCAACCGGCCGACGCCGCGGCAAAGCCGCTGCCCAGGGCACGGACGACAGGACCCGACGATGGGGAAGGAAAGCGATTCCGGCAGAGCCGCCGCGCACCCGCGGTCGATGCAGGAGACGCGCCTCAGGCGCGGATCGTCCGATGCTGCAGCACGACGGAACCCGAGCCGCCGGACGGCACGCAGGGCAATGGCCTCACGACAGGAGTCTCACAACAGGAGCCGTACCATGAGAAAGGAAACGATTCCGGAAAAAGCGCGGCGAACCGCCGAAATCCCGCCCTTTTACGCAGCCATCGACAGCGTCTTCTTGGCGGGTGCGAACCCCGCCCAACAATTTTCGGCATGTCGATAATTTGGCTATGCCGCGTTTGCCGCCCGGAGAATTGCATCCCCGGACATTTCCACCGAATTTGCCTCAGCGACGAGATTGGGCTTCCGAAGCGCATATTCGCACGCGGCAGCCACCCCGTATTGCCTCACCTATGAATGTTGCTCTCGGGCGATGCGGCGATGCATGTCGTTTGTGTCTTCGAGCGTCGTGCCGACACCGTCGTCGTCGACCTCAATCCTGACATGGACATTCTCGGCATCTGCGTTCAGGCGCGCGCGACGGGTTTCGCGAGAATCGCGAAATTAGAACGGAGGTCGGGGGTTTCGGAATTCGAGCCTTCCACGAATTGAAGCGGAGGCGGAAGAGAGGTGGCTGGCGCGGCGTGTGGGCGGAACAGTACGCCGAAGCTGGTGCGTTTTTGCCGGGCAGAAGCTTAGCCGTTCATAACGCGAGGTCCAGCCGCAACTGCGCACACCATCTTTCGTCCTTGCCTTGCTCACGCTTGGTGCACAAATCACCGACAGCGGAATCCGGCGGCCCGCTTGAATGAAGGTCACGTGCGGTTCAACGCGCCAGCAATACGAACTATCTCTTCCAGTCGCATTCGGGAAACGTGACGGTGTGGCCGTTGGGCAGGTACGCAGTGTCGTAAGAGCAACTGCCGCTGATGCCGGCGTACCGTCCCGTGCCGCCGACGATCTCGGCGTGACCCGCGCCCCCTCCGCCTTCCTGTATGTCTCCGGCCGTCCGCCGCGACACGAAGAACAGACTGTCGCCGTCCGCGTCGGTGGTCGTGCACGGCGCCTCGAGATCGATGCCCGCCTCCGTCATGCGTACAAAGACAATGCAGTTTGCGGTCGAAACAGAACCTTTCACAAATGGTGCACCGCTGCTTCGCAGCACGGTACTGGTGCCCGTAAGCGACCCCCCGGTCACTTGGCCGCCGGCATGCTCGATGACGGTGTAGTTGCGTTCATAGCTATGCAGCATCGTGAAGCTGCCGGTCTCTTCGGCAACGGCTGTCGGAACTGCCACCAGGAACCAGGACGCAACAACGGCCAGCGAAGATAGTTTCACGAACTTCAACTTGGCAGGGGACACTGTTTCCATGTTTCTCTCTCCATTGCAGAAGGGCGGGTCCGGATTCGGCATGATCTCCCCTCCGCAAACCCGCCGACAAATCGCGAGCTACACCCGCTTCCAGAACGCCACAAGGCCAATCCGGCCACCGGACCGGAATTCGATCTTTCCGGCAAAGATGCCCAATGAAGAAATGCGGGAAAGTCTTGTCAGCGTGATTTGCAGTCACTCCCCAATGTCATGGGTGTACGTAAACATGTTCGGCGAATACGACCTGGCGGGCGAGAAGCTCCGTGATGCTCTCGGACTGCTCCCGCTGAAACCAGCGGCCTGAAGCCGCCTCGGTTTGAGGGGTGAGGCGGAGAAAGCCAGATCTTAGTCGGGCGTGGACAATCCACCGTTGTCCAGTTCGCCTCGCGCACCATCGTGCCGGCGAACCGCCGCGCCGGCATGACTTGACCCCGCGGAGCGCCGGGAGCATATATGTGTGCATGCCGGTGGAGACCAACAGCCGCAAGGTCATCAAGCGCCTGAAGGCAGAGGGCTGGACCTTCCGCGGTGCAAGGGGATCCCACCACCAGTTCGGCAAGGGCGGCCTGCGGGTGACCGTCGTGCACCCGCGCAAGGACATGTCGATCGGGACGGCCAGGGCCATAGCGCGAACGGCGGGTTGGCTTTGAACAGGGCGACGGGATGAGACAGGCAGCACGACCTGAAAGGGGGAAAACGATGACACAGTTCGTGGGCGTTGTGGACAAGCAGCCGGAAAGCGCGTGGGGGATCTGGTTTCCGGACGTTCCCGGATGCACGTCCGCTGCAGACACGCTTGACGATCTCTTCCCGAACGCCTGCCAGGCGCTCGAGTTCCATCTCGAGGGCATGGACGCGCCTCGTCCACGCTCCTCCGAGGAAGTCATGAAGCTGCAGGACGTCCGCGACGACATGGCCCGCGGCGCCGTGCTGATGCTGGTGCCGCTCCTGTCCGCCGAGAACCGCAAGGTGCGCGTCAACGTCACCGGCAACGCGTACCTGGTGGGCGCGATCGACGACGCGGCGCGGCAGCGCGGAATCACCCGGTCGGC
>JAJEGW010000085.1 GCA_022819605.1 Silicimonas sp.
GGACCCGCCCGACTCGGCCACTTCGTAAAGGGCCTGCTCGGCTTCCGAGATCTGTTCCGCCGGCTCCGTCGCGACGTCCACGCTCGCGACCTTCTCCGTGATGTCCCTGCCGATCTGCATGAGCTCTCGCCGGATCGAGAAGTCGCGGATCATCTGCGCGTAGTCGCGCGCCGCGAAGGGCGAGATCGCGGACCCGGCCAGCTTGGCCAGGTACGCCGGCCCGCCAAGCAACTCGGCTACCAACTGGTCAGGATGCCCGAAGAGACGGGCAGGACAATTGGGTCAGAATCAATGGCGTAGGGAAGTCTTACTCAAGAGAGGCAACATCGGAGAACCGGTACTGCGCATGCAGTTGCGACGCCTCACCCACCCTTGATGCGCTGGAGCAGGTAGATCTCGTTGTCTTCCGTGACCGGCTGGGTCAGGCCCTGGGCATATATCTTGCCGTCGATCGAGACGGACACACCGGCCTCAATGGGTTCCTCGAGGGCGGGAATCTCGGCAACCAGTGCATCGAGCATCTGCCCGACCGTCGCAGCCCGGACCTGGATGGCCTCCCGGCCACCTGCAAGGCTGCGAAGCCCGGACCAGAGGTGGACTGTCACGAGCGGGCGATAGCTCATGATTCCGTCTGCGAGCAAAATGCCCTGCCCTGCCCGGACGCAACCCGACGCCACAAGCACCATGCGAATGCCCCGGGCTCGGGCGGCACACTGCCATACGCGTCAACACCCTGATTCAAGTGCTCCCCGGTCCGGTCTCGGGCGCGAGGACAGCAGATCACGGTCGGGCCTTCAGCGCCTCGAGAATTCGCGACGGTCGCATCGGCAGATCCTGCATGCGGACGCCGGCAGCATTCGAGACCGCGTTGGCGATGGCCGCGAGCGGCGGGCAGATCGAGGTTTCACCGACGCCGCGCACACCGTAGGGATGGCCCGGGTTTGGAACCTCGACGATCACGGTGTCGATCATCGGCAGATCCGAGGCCACGGGAATGCGGTAGTCCAGGAACCCCGCGTTCTGCAATCGGCCGTCATCGTCATAAATGTACTCTTCGTTCAGCGCCCAGCCGATCCCCTGCGCGGCGCCGCCCTGGTATTGCCCCTCGACATAGGACGGGTGTATCGCCTTGCCGGCATCCTGAACTACGGTGTAGCGCGTGACCGTCGTGGCACCGGTCTCCCGGTCGACTTCGGCATCGACGATATGGGTAGCGAAGGAGACGCCGGCACCTTCCGGAGTCGCCTCGAAATGGCCGACAATCGGACCGCCGGTCTTGCCCATGTGACGGGCGATCTCCTTGATCGGCATAGGATCGAAGTCACCTGCATTAGGCCCGGAGGGAATCGCGCTGCCGTCGCGCCATTCCACCGCCTCCGCATCGATGCCCCACTTGGCGGCGGCGCGCTTGCAGAGCTTCTTGACCGTGTCGCGTGCCGCTTCGATCGTGGCGAGGCCACTCGCATAGGTCACGCGCGAGCCATGGCTGATCTCGTTGTAACCCAGCGTCGCGGTATCGGCGATGGTCGTGCGCACGTCCTCGTAGGGAATGCCAAGTTCCTCGGC
Organism: Silicimonas sp.; assembly: GCA_022819605.1. Taxonomy (GTDB): domain Bacteria; phylum Pseudomonadota; class Alphaproteobacteria; order Rhodobacterales; family Rhodobacteraceae; genus JAJEFO01. Next base: position 1,567 of record JAJEGW010000085.1, read on the forward strand.
AGCCATCATGCACATGGATGCGCGCGAGCCGCCGATGTCCGGCGTGCCGACCGAAAGCTGAACCGTGCCGTCTTCGGACAATGCCAGCTGCACCGCGGTCTCGCCAGCGTGGTTGAACCAGAAGCCGCAGGAAATGCCGCGACCGGCACCTTCAGCCAGCGGTGCGGAGAAGTGCGGATGCTCCTTTGCGGCCTCCAGCGTTTCCACCAGTCCAATCCGGTCCCACGAGGGCCCGAAGTTCGCCTTGGTGCCTTCCCGGGAGGCATTCTTGAGACGCACGTCGATCGGATCGAGGCCGAGCCTGTTGCACAACTCGTCGATGACGCTTTCCACCGCGAATGCCGCCATTGGCGAGCCCGGCGCGCGGTAAGCCGCCTGCTTGGGGCGATTCGTCATCACGTCATAGCCGACCTGGCGAACGTGCTTCAGCGCGTAGGGAGCAAAGGCGCACATCGCGGTGAATTCCATCGGTGCGCCCGGGAAGGCGCCGCCCTGGCAGCGGAACTCGCCGGAAGCGCCGGTGATGGTGCCGTCCTTCTTCATGCCGATCTTCACGTCCATCGAGGTGGACGCGGTCGGTCCGGTGGCTCGGAACACGTCCGCGCGCGGCATCACCAGCTTGACTGGCCTGTTTGCCTTGCGACTGAGTGCCAGCGCGACCGGCTCGATGAAGACTGCCGTCTTGCCGCCGAATCCGCCGCCGATTTCCGACGCGGTCACCCGCAGCTTCGACGTCTCGACATCAAGGAGCGCGGCGCAAACCTTTTGCACGTTCCAGTGACCCTGCGTGCAGCACCACAGTTCGCCCCGGCCATCTGGGCCGAGCGTGCCAAGACAGGCATGTGGCTCGATGTATCCCTGGTGCGTTGCTTCGGTCGTGAATCTTTCCTCGATCACCAGGTCTGCCTCGGCAAAGCCTTCCTCGGGATCACCGTGTCCGGAAGCGTGACAGCGCACGACATTCGGATGCATGCCCGGTGGGACCGAGCCATCGGCAGCGCCTTCGCGGATCACCGGCGCGTCCTCCTGCATTGCCTTGTCCACATCGGTGACGTGGGGCAGCACCTCGTATTCCACTTCGACCAGCCTGGCGGCATCGCGCGCGGCAAGCGAGGACGTGGCGGCAATGGCTGCGACGGCGTGGCCGTCATAAAGCGCCCGCTCGCCCGCCATGAGATTCTCCAGGATGTTCCAATTCTCGCCATCAAGGCCTTCGGCAAAGTCCGCGCGCGTGACGACGGCCTTCACGCCATGTGCGGCCTCGGCCTTCGAAGTGTCGATCTTGGCGATGCGCGCGTGGGCGTGCGGGCTGCGGATGATGACCGCATGCAGCATGCCTGGCGCTGTCGCATCGGCACCGAACCGGGCGCGTCCGGTCACCTTGTCAATTCCGTCTGGGCGGTCCGGTCGCGTTCCGACAACCTTGAATCCATCCTTCTCTTGGTCAAATGCCATCAGGTAGCCTCCCTCATCTCGCTGGCCGCGTCGAGAACCGCGCGAATGATCTTGTCGTAGCCTGTGCAGCGGCAGAGATTGCCGGCGAGCCAATAGCGCACTTCGGTTTCGTTCGGGTCTGGGTTCTGCTCGAGCAGCGCCTTGGCGGCCACGAGAATGCCAGGCGTGCAGATTCCGCATTGCAGCGCCGCGTGCTCGATGAATTTGCTCTGCAACGGGTGCAGGTCCTCGCCGTTGGCTATGCCTTCGACAGTGCCAACTTCACGTCCCTTCGCCTCCGCAGCGAGGACGAGGCAGGAACAGACCGGGCGGCCGTCGAGGAGCACGGTGCAGGCACCGCAGTCACCTGTACCGCAGCCTTCCTTTGCGCCGGTGAGTTCGAGCCGGTCGCGCAGCGCATCAAGCAGCGTCTCGCGCGGGTCGCACAGAAATTCGTGGGCATCGCCGTTAACGGTGGTCGAAACATGGATCATTTGTCAGGCTCCTGCACGGTCGTAGGCGATTTTCGAGGCCCGTCTGGCAAGAACGCCAGCCACCTGGGTTCGGAATTCCACGGTGCCGCGCTTGTCAGAAATGGGCCGGCAGGCAGCTTCGGCTGCCTTGGCAAGCGCTGCGAGCGCGGTGTCGTCGAGCGTCGAACCGACCAGCGCGGCACCGGCTTCTTCCACCAGCAATACGGTAGGCGCAACTGCACCGAGTGCCACGCGAGCCGCAGTGATCGTTTCGCCATCGCGGCTGAGGCTCACGCCGGCACCTACAACGGCGATGTCCATTTCAGTTCTGGGGATGAAACGCAGATAGGCGTCCCCGCCACCTTCGCCTCGCGGCGGCAGGTTGACGGCGCTCACCACCTCTCCAGCGTCGAGCGACGTCATGCCAGGTCCGGTTGGCACATCCTCGACCGCGATCTCGCGTTCACCGTCCGGGCCGACGACACTCACCGATGCGCCAGCCGCGATCATCGCGGGCACGCTGTCTGCGGCGGGCGAGCCGTTACAGAGATTCCCGACCAAGGTGCACCGCGCCTGGATCTGGGTCGAGCCGATCAGTTCGAGCGCTTCCACGACGCCCGGCCATTCGGCGACCAATGCGTGGTCCTCAGCCAGTTCGGCACCGGACACGGCGGCACCGATCCGCCAGCCGCCGTCGTCGCGCCTGGTTATGTCCCGCACCCCGGCAATCTGCTTGATGTCGATCAGGTCATCGGGTGACACGAGATCTGATCGCAGTTGCACCAGAACATCGGTGCCACCCGCGAGAAACCGCGTAACGCCAGTGGCGGCGGCCGCAATGGCCGAGGCGTCTTCGAAACTGGACGGGGTATGGTATCGCATTTTTTCTCCTCGTATGCTCCGCCGGTCCGATGCCGCTGCGGAACGTCACGAACGCGGGACAATTGACAAATTCCGAATGGGCACACAAGGCCGAATGCCGTGTCCTGACGCTGTCGCACCGTGCCGCTACCTGCTACCTGCTCCGGAAATGAGAGCCAAGGGCAAAAGGCGGAAAAATGGCCGTTCCGACGATGATGCGGGTCGAGGCCGAAGCGAACGAGACGGTCGCTATGACTGACAGAACGGCTGTGACCAATACCTCTGGCTAACGCAGCTGCTTCAGGAGAATTCGCGCCGCCCCCTGCTCGGCAGCGCGCTTCAGCGGAGCGCTTGCAGTGGCTGATTCTCCAGTGGCCAGTAGCACTTCCACGATAAAGACAGGTGCGTGGGCCGGGCCTTCCTGCTTGACTACAGAGTAGGTCGGCGGCGGCTGTCCGCGTGCCTGCGCCCATTCCTGAAGGCTAGTCTTTGCATCCTTCGCGTCCTTCTCGACATTCTGGATGTGATCATTCCAGAGCCTGAGCACCACGGCCCGCGCGACCTCGAAGCCTGCATCAAGATGGACCGCTGCAATCACCGCCTCCATCGCGTCTCCAAGAAGCGTCTCCTTCCAGCGGCCGCCGGATCTCATTTCTGATCGCCCGAGCTTCAGAACCGCACCCAAATCGATCTCACGGGCCACTTCGGCGCAGGTCTCATGACGGACGAGAGCATTCAGCCTGGGCGCAAGCTGGCCCTCGTTCGCACCTTCGTCAGCGATCATGAGCGCTTCCGCAATGACCAATCCCAAGATCCTGTCTCCGAGAAACTCCAGCCGCTGGTTGTCAGGTCGCGTGGGTGACGATGTCGAAGCGTGCGTCACGGCGCGCACAAGCAGTTCAGGATCGTTGAACTCGTGGCCGAGCCGCTTGGCGAAACTGGCAAGCTCGGGACTGAGGGCCATCAGTCAATCCGCTTGAAGAACCGATCTGGACGCCACGTCCAGACAAAGAACAGGGATCGACCCGCCGAAGAGAACATCACTCGGTCAGCGCGGCCGATCAAGTGATCGTGTGGAACGAAACCGACGCCGCCGAATTCATGCCTGACCCGGCTATCGGTCGAGTTGTCCCGATTGTCGCCGACAAAGAAGTAGTGCTCGTCGGGCACGGTGAAAACGCCAGTGTCGTCAAGCCGTCCGTCAAAGACATTCAGGACCGAATGCTGCACGCCGTTGGGCAGCAACGCGATCGCCTTCTCCTTGGTGCACGCTCCGCCCAAGCCTACCGCACCTTCCTGACACAGGGGGAACGAGCCGATCGGACCCTGCCGCTCATAGGTTTCGGCGAAGGAGCCGTCTTCCTCCTGCGGCACGCGGGATCCGTTCAGAAACAGGTGACCATCCCGCATCTGGACAGTGTCGCCGGGCAAACCGACAACCCGCTTGATGAAGTCCTGCCCGTTCACTGGATGCCGAAAGACCGCCACGTCGCCGCGCTCCGGTTCGCTTCCCAAGATCCTCCCGTCGAAGGGGCACATGGAGAAGGGACAGGAGTATTGCGAATACCCGTATGCCATCTTGTTGACGAACAGGAAGTCTCCGATGAGCAGCGTGTCCTTCATGGAACCGGACGGAATCCAGAATGGCTGGAAGAAGACCGTGCGAAACACTCCGGCAATGAGGAGCGCGTAGACGACCGTCTTGACCGTCTCAATGATGCCTTCCTTCAAGCCGCCTTTGACTTTGCTCATTTGACCTGCCTCAGTTGTTTCGGCGCTTTCTGGTTGTCTGGCAATGGCAAGTCAAGGCGAGAGCGCCGGCATCAGTTGACAGTCGTGCAAGGCAGTCACGAGGGATCGGCGGATCGCGGCATTGCCTCGATCACAACCACGGCCTGTGCCCATGGATGATCGTCGGTGAGCGTTACGTGGATGACGGCCTCGTGCCCTTCAGGAGTCAATTCGGCAAGCCGGTCGGCCGCCCATCCGGTGACATGCATGACCGGCTGCCCGGACCTGCGGTTCGTCACTGCCATGTCCTTCCAGGCAATGCCCATCCTGAGCCCGGTTCCGAGCGCCTTGGAGCAGGCCTCCTTTGCGGCCCAGCGCTTTGCATAGGTGCCTGCCGTGTCCTTTCGCCGCTCAGCCTTGGCCTGTTCGATTTCGGTGAAGACGCGGTTGCGAAACCTGTCGCCGAACCGTTCCAGAGTACGTTCGATCCGTTCGATGTTGCAGATGTCGGTGCCGATGCCAATTATCATGGATCACTCGTGATCGCCTTGGGAAGGAACCTCGCCGCGACTCGCTCCGGCAAGGCAATGTGAGAGGATGATGGCGGCAACAGGTACGACCTGCAAATCCATGCCCGACCAAAGGTAGCTGGCTTAAGGCAACATATTGGCTGTCCGCTTTCAAGAGTGCCCAATTTTTGCCACCCGCACCTAGAGAGCCTGATTTCAAACCTGCAGTTCTTGCCCCAACTTTCGTTGTGAGCCGCGCAAATTGCACCCGTTCCGCCCGAGAAAAGCGGGCCCTCGAGACTACAACTCGAAGGGTGTTCGTTGACCAGTCGCAGGACAGGGACACCACCTGATCTTCGAAACCGCATCCACTTCAAGCATATCCTGATCCGCCCCAATTTTGTCCTCAGAACATCATGCAGCAGGCAATCTGGGAACCCCAAGGAATGCCGTACTCCCAGATACCGGAATCCTGACTTCTTCGACCACCCCAACCAATTTCTTGGGGACCGGGTCCATGATTACCCAATGGGACGGCTTCGGACGCCCCCGATCATGATGCCGTCAATCTTGCCACGATACCGAATCCGAATGACGTCCTCGACGGTCCTGCAACCTTCTCCTGACACTTTGATGTGCATCTTTCCTCCACGGCACGGGCATGTGCTGGCGAACCGTGCTACAGGCAGACGTTACCATTCATGCGGCATGCGTCGCAATGTGGCTTACGGGAGAAGATGGCTTTCGGGAGACGTGGCCGAAAAGCCATTCAATCGAGCGAGAAATATTTGGTCAAGTCCCCAAGCATTCCGCTGTATGCAGCTTCCAGGTGCCGGTTTGGCTGCCGCTTTGCGAAGATGTCCCCGAACGGGTCCGGCGCAGTGATGGCGCTGCCCGAAAGTTGCTCAAGCACGGCATGGCCGCAAAAGGGCACGTAAACCTCGGAATAGCCGCCTTCGTGCACGAGCACGAGACGGCCGCCGCAGAGGCGAGCAGCCGCATCCATGACTTGCCGCGTCATGACTCGAAACGTCTCTGCGGTCGCAAGCATGCGTGACAGCGGGTCAATCGCGGCTGCATCGAAGCCGCAGGCAACGACGATTGCGTCCGGCCTGAATTGATCAAGTGCGGGCAAAACGATGCGTTCGACTGCTTCCACGTAGGTGGCATGGCCCGCACCTGGAGGAAGCGGTACATTGACGTTGGCTCCTTCGCCGGCACCTTCGCCCCGTATTTCGGGATCGCCTGTATCGACCGGATAGTTGCGTTCCTGGTGCAGCGATATCGTGAAGGTGTCCAGATCCTCGATGAAAATCGCCTCCGTGCCGTTTCCGTGATGCACGTCCCAATCCAGCACTGCCACGCGGTCGACTTTGCCTTCGGCACGGGCGGCGCGAACTGCAATTGCGATGTTGTTGAGCAGGCAGAAGCCGTTCGGCCAGTCCGGAAGGCAATGATGCCCCGGCGGCCGGGAAAGCGCATATGCATTCGACGCGCGCCCGTCGAGCACCGCGAACAGCGCCGCCTTGGCGAGACCTGCGGAAAGAATTGCAATTTCGAAACCGCCCTTGGCGAAAGGCGTGCGCAATCCGAGCTCTCCGCCGCCCGCATCGGACATTTTCTTGAATTTCTGGACAAACGCGTGCGGGTGGACACGAACGAGATCTTCATGAGTCGCCGGATCGGCACCCTGCGCATCCAGTTCGTGAATCAGGCCCGTTACGTCGAGGAGGTTCTTGAGCCGCCGCTTGGTTTCCGGGTGTTCCGGAAGCCCTCCGGCGACTAGCGGCTGGACAAGGTCACCGACGGGAAGCGTGAAGGCATAGTTGCCGCCGCCATGCCAGAAACACCGCTCGTCCCAGAAAAATGCCGTACGTGCCACCGCCATGCCCTCTCTACTTCATCACATTGCTCGGACGTCATGTCGGCGCCACGATAGGGTCGCCCGCATCGAATGGCCAATGCCAAGTTCGATGTCATGAATCTTCATCAACGACGAAACTGCCGGCACATCTGCCGGCCAGTGTCCGCAACGTGATTCATGGGTTGAGAATCAGTCAAATTTCCGGCTCGGGGCGAGCACGAGAGCCCCGCCCTTCAGGACGACCTTGTCATCCACTGCACATTGGCAGTCGAGGCTTACGCGGCGGCGGGAATAGTCGATTTCCCGGACCTCAACCTCCGTCACGACCGTATCGCCGGGATGAACCGGGGCCAGAAACTTGAGATCCTGAGCGAGATAGACGGTGCCGTGACCAGGCAACTGCTCTCCGATGACAGCGGAAATCAACGACGCGGTCAGCATGCCGTGCGCGATGCGACTGCCAAAGATCGTCTCCTGCGCATATTCCTCGTCCACGTGCACGGGATTGTGGTCCGTCGAGACCTCTGCAAACAGGTGGATGTCACGATCGGTCACCTGCTTCCGCAGTGACCGTCGCATGCCGATCTCCAGGTCTTCGATGCAGATCGTGCCGCGTTGCAGGTTGTCGAGCATGGAGCAAGCGTCCGAATTCTTGTTGCGGTGCAGCATACTGGTTCAGCCGACCGGCTGCAATCGCAATAGTAACTTTAGTTCATTTTCGCTCACAAATACGAAATTAAATTGCGCATGGAATTTGTCAGTCCCGAAACTGATCCTGCCTGATCGGGCGGGAAACATGCAATTTGTCCGACACCGTCAGAAAATCGGACCGATGCCGGAAATCCCGCTCCAGACGAGTTCATTCCGACCAGCATAGCCCGGACGACATGCTGGACAATTCTTGCAATTGCTTGGCAAAAAGCCATGTCTGAGGAGATCGCTCATGGTCGACATCGCGACCCGCGTCTGGAACCACAAGTGGAAGATCGACCCGATTGTCCGTTCCCTGATCGACACGGACTTCTACAAGCTGCTCATGTGCCAATCGGTGTTCCGGAATCATCCCGACACGCGCGTGACCTTCAGCCTCATCAACCGCACGAAGTCCGTTCGTCTTGCCGAAATCGTCGACGAGGGCGAGCTCCGGGAACAACTTGACCATATCCGGTCCCTCACCCTTAGCAGAGGCGAAAGCACTTGGCTGCGCGGCAACACTTTCTATGGCAAGCGGCAGATGTTCCGCCCGGACTTCATGGCATGGTTCGAGAACCTCTCGCTTCCACCTTACGACCTGAAACGGCGCGACGGTCAGTTCGAATTGACCTTCGAAGGCGCCTGGCCGGAAGTCATGCTCTGGGAAATTCCCGCGCTGTCTGTCCTCATGGAGCTGAGGTCACGAGCCGTCACAAGGAATTTCGGCAAGTTCGAACTGGAAGTTCTTTATGCGCGCGCAATGACGCGCACCTGGGAAAAGGTCGAAACTCTCCGCGACCTCAAGGGCCTCGCCATCGCGGACTTCGGAACCAGGCGGCGCCATTCGTTCCTTTGGCAGGACTGGTGCGTTCAGGCGATGACCGAGGGTCTTGGCAATGCCTTTGTAGGAACGTCGAACTGCCTGATCGCGAAAGACCGCGACCTGGAAGCCATCGGCACAAACGCCCACGAACTGCCGATGGTGTATGCCGCCCTCGCGGAATCGGACCAGGAACTGGCCAAGGCCCCGTACCAGGTTCTTGCCGACTGGCATGAGGAGCACGACGGCAATCTCAGGATCATTCTGCCCGACACCTATGGAACCGAGAATTTCCTTGAGAATGCACCTGACTGGCTCGTCGGCTGGACCGGCATTCGGGTCGATTCAGGCGATCCGGTCCGTGGTGCGGAAGTCGCAATCGAGTGGTGGAAGAGCCGCGGGGAGGATCCATCGAAGAAACTCGTGATCTTCTCGGACGGGCTCGACGTGAACATGATTGCAGACCTGCATGCCCGATTCGCATCTGAAACCCGCGTCAGCTTCGGCTGGGGCACCATGGTGACCAACGACTTTCGGGGCCTTGTGCGAGATGACAGGCTTGCGCCGTTCAGCCTTGTCTGCAAGGCCGTCAGCGCCAACGGGCGACCCACGGTCAAGTTGTCGGACAATCCCCGAAAGGCGATTGGGCCGGAAAAGGAAATCACGCGCTACAAGCGTGTATTTGGTGTCGGTGAGCAGGAAGCGGTGGAAATCGTGGTCTGATGTCAGGGCTGTCGCGCTCGAATGCCCTTCGCCTGACGGCATGGATGAGACGAGCCCACTCCTCGGCATAGGTGGCATCCCAACCGGCACGCCCCTTCACTCCCTTTGGGTGCCGTTCTCACATGGCCTGCAGCCTGCGATGGGCCGTGAACGGCAATCGGTGGCTCGCTTTCTCGTCTGCCAATTCCGGTCGCATCGGAGCGAGGGGTCGATGCGACAGTTGCCCCTGCCGTGCTCCTTCCAGCAGAGGCGATCCGGTTCGGCAACCACGCAAGAAGCCAGGCATCTGACTTGAAACCGCGTGCATCATTCCATGACGCCAGGGAACCGCAAACCAACGCCGATCCGGCCGGGACCGAAGCTGGCGTTGGGCGTGTCTTCAACACGACGATCCAAAGCGCGCGAAGGCGCCAACCATTGCCGGGATGCGCGGTGACGGCGCGGGACAACTGCGAACAGGGAAGTGTCGACTCTCAGGAAAGAAGTTTCCGGGCCGGATGTCGCACCATCCCCAAAGTTGCCGCGCAGGGCGGCGCGACGCAGGAGGCGGGACCGCCATAACCGTAAGGGCTGCTTGATTCCCGAGAGCCTGTGAATACAGGTGGGTGCCAGGTAACTGGACCACGGTCCAGACAGAGCCAGCCCCCTCGGAAGTCGTTAAGGCCACCGGAATCTGACCCCAGCACGAATTGGGCAGTACCCGCCTGCGCCAAAAAATAGTGCTGTGCGCTGGCAAGCACAAGGTCCAAACCTGTCCTGCAGAACGCGCAATCTATAGGCGACTTGCCTTTTGCGTCAATTTGTCCACCCTTCCGAAAATGCCTGACGATCAAGCCCAACCAAGGCCCGGACAGCTTCTGGCACGCGGTGTCTGCAGGCACTTTGCCAGCCTTGACTTCGTCACCGTCGTTGAACTGGTGCCAAGGACCGGCCTGCGGGTCGATGTCATGGGGCTTGGTCCCAAAGGGGAAATCTGGATCGTCGAATGCAAGTCCAGCCGCGAGGACTTCACGAGCGACCGGAAGTGGCAGGGCTATCTTGAATGGTGTGATCGCTACTTCTGGGCAGTGGACGAGAACTTCCCGACCGACCTGTTGCCCGACGCGACCGGGCTCATCATCGCGGACGCATATGAGGCCGAAATTGTCCGCATGGGCGCTGAACACAAGGTCGCGCCCGCCCGTCGCAAGGCGCTGATTCACAAGTTCGCCCGTCACGCCGCCGCTCGCTGGCACGCGGCCCGGGATCCCGGTCACTACGGCGCAGCGAGGCCTAAGAGCGCCTCATAGCCATGGCACGCGCGCGACCCGCTGCAGCCTTGATTTCGTCTGCAATCTCGTCCGCTTCATCAGGATCGAAATCCATCGGCACTGCCAGGCCGTCGCCCTCTACAAAGATGCGCACCATGCCCAACGACGTCGGGCCAACCTGCAGGTTGGCCTCGAATTCGCTTTCCTTGTCGATCCCCATTGCGGCGCCTCTCGTCCTGAATCTCCGGGTAGCTTGGCCAAGATAATTTGGGGAATTATATACGAAAATCCCATGGTTCAATGCCAGGGTTGCGCTCATGGTAGGAGTATGACAAGAAAATCAAGCACGAGGGTGAGGCGTTGCTTTTCCGATCTCGGCAACAGAGTTTGAGGGCCACGGTCCTGCTGAAACGCCCCACTGCCGGGGCAAACATAACGAGGCGTCCGGGATTGGCGCATCTGCACGGCGAGAAGCGTTGGCGTTGGCCACTTCGACGACCCGTGAAATCAATGCGAAGTCTTTATGGGACTTACGTATATAATTCCCATAATTTGACAAGAGTGAGGCCAGCCGTTCTCCAGAGGCGAACAACTGCCGGCATCGATGGTACCGTCTTTTGCGACCTTGCCCTTGGCGGGAGCGAATGGCTGGTGCCGCGACACGCCGAACGCCGCGTCGCATGTGAGGGCCCTGGTGCAACGCCAGAGCAGCCTGGCACCAAGATCTTCTTGAATTTCAAGCGAAATTACCAAGCGTCAACCGACCAGGCCTGGACGGCACGGGCGAGCAGACGACGTCTTGAAGTCATGTTCTGCATCAGCTTCGACACGCCCGGGCACCGCGCAACCGCGCCTGCTCCCGGCAGAAGTGTGCATGCGTGGCAAGGGTCCGTGCCAGGACCTGATCAAGGCCTGCACGACCTAGCTCACGCTTCCGGAATTCGCCAAATTCAGCGCCGGCTCAAGACAGCCGCAAGCGGTCTGTGTGCATTGCAAGAGGAGCAGAATTCACCGTGTTCCTTCTGAGCACTTCCACCTCTTCGGCGTTGGCCTCGTCAAGCAGACCCCGGAGCGAGACTTGCGCTGACCCTTGCAATCGTGGAGGCTCGGCACTAGGAACGCTCGCGTGCCGCCTTAGCTCAGTTGGTTAGAGCGCTTGATTGTGGATCAAGAGGTCCCCCGTTCGAGCCGGGGAGGCGGTACCAGATCACTCGCTGACATCCGCTCGGTCGGTCCTTCGGGGAGCAGCCGTGAATGTCAGAATCCAGCACGCCGCTCCAGCTTGACCAACGAGCACTGGAATACGACTGCGAAGGTGCAGTATCCCGCTCACCCGCTACTCTGATGAAATCGCGATGCGCTGACGGAGATTTCCTGTTACCCGGCTGTAGATCAAGATCTCGTCCGTATCCGTGACCACCGCAAACCAGTCGTCACCTCGCGTGAACGCCGTGGTCCGAACGCCCACGGGCAGCACGATCTCTTCGGGCAGCTCAATGCGCGCCATCTCGCCAAAGCGCATGACAAAGAGCGCGACGATTGTTAGAAACCCAAGGATCATGGTGACGGTCAGGATCGTCACCAATGCCTTCAGGTATTTCAGCGTCCTCGTGTCCAGAGCCTGCCCGCCTTCCATGTCCCGCAAAGTCCTTGTCACCATCGGTCATGATCCGCCGTCTCGCCTTGATAAGGCGCTTGCCCGCGATGTGCCAGAGGAGGCGCATCTGTCGCGCACCCGGCTGGCGAGGCTCCTGGCCAATGGCGCCATCACCCGGGAAGGAACCGTGATCCGCGACCCCAATGGCCGCGCCGCCCGCGGAGAAGTCTACGAGATCACGGTCGAGGACGCCGCTGACACGCATATGCAGGCCGAGGACATTCCTCTCGCGATAGTCTACGAAGACACCGACGTTGCCGTCGTAGACAAGCCTGCAGGAATGGTCGTCCACCCTGCCCCCGGGACACCGTCTGGCACGCTGGTCAATGCACTCCTGCATCATTTCGGAGGCGACCTGTCCGGCGTCGGCGGAGAAAGACGCCCCGGAATCGTCCATAGAATCGACAAGGATACGTCTGGACTGCTTGTCGTCGCCAAGTCCGACGCCGCCCACCACGGACTCGCGGCCCAGTTTGCGGCCCATTCCGTCGAGCGCAGCTACCTGGCGCTATGCCACGGCGCTCCGGATCCCGGAAACCCGCGACTGCGGGGAATCACGGGCGTCAGCATCGAATCCGGCGGCGTCGTGAAGCTGGATACCCGATTCGGACGCAACAAGACCAACCGCAAGAAACAAGCCGTGCTCCGGCATGGCGGACGGCGGGCTGTAACCCACATCCGGGCAATTGAAACATTCGGTGATCACGCCGCTCTCGTTCGCTGCCGCTTGGAAACCGGCCGCACGCACCAGATACGCGTCCACATGGCCTACATTGGACACGCCCTGATCGGCGACCCGGACTATGGCACGCGCCGCCGGCTGTCGGAGGCCGTTGCGGGCGCTGCAGTCGCCAATTCCTTCGCCCGCCAGGCGCTTCATGCCGCGACACTGGGGTTTGCGCACCCTGTTTCCAGTCAGTTCATGCGCTTTGAAAGCCCGCTCCCAGACGACATCGCACAATTGCTTGACGCGCTCCGCATCACCTGATTATTCTCCTTGTCCCGCGAAGGGCGACGCAGGTCGGCGAAGAGAACTGCGTTGCACAATCTCGCGGAAGGAATCGGCCCGGAGACAGGAGTTCATGTTCAAAATGACGTGCGTCGCGACCCGCAATGCGCAAGATGAGCACGAATCCGTGAACGCACGGAGCTGTGAATGGTGCCTGTTGCCAGCTTCGTCCATTCTGTGGTCACGGCATCACGGAAATGTGGACTCTCTATTCGGGCCTTGAACTGAACAAAGCGGTTCACCATATGTTAAACGTCGCAACATTACGCGGACAGGGGACAGCAGGACATGGCAAATTACTCGAATCTTCCGGCGCCAACCCCAGAGGGTGGGCTCAACCGCTATCTTCAGGAGATCCGGAAGTTTCCCATGCTCGAGCAGGATGAGGAATACATGCTCGCGAAGCGGTGGGTCGAAGACCAGGACACCGAAGCGGCCCACGCCCTCGTGACCTCCCATCTCCGGCTCGCGGCAAAGATCGCAATGGGCTATCGCGGCTATGGCCTGCCTCAAGCTGAAGTGATTTCCGAAGCCAACGTGGGCCTGATGCAGGCCGTGAAGCGGTTTGACCCCGAGAAGGGCTTTCGGCTCGCCACCTACGCCATGTGGTGGATCCGCGCGTCGATCCAGGAATACATCCTCCGCTCCTGGAGCCTCGTGAAGCTCGGCACTACCAGTGCGCAGAAGAAGCTCTTCTTCAATCTCCGCAAGGCGAAGGCGCGAATCGGCGCCCTGGAAGACGGAGACCTTCGGCCTGAGCACGTGGACCGGATCGCGCATGACCTCAATGTCACCAAGGAAGAGGTCATCTCGATGAACCGGCGCCTGTCCGGAGGCGACGCATCTCTCAACGCCACGATTTCAGCGGATGGTGAAGGCGCCGCGGAATGGCAGGACTGGCTGGAAGACGAGACGGCGGATCAGGCCGGCGATTACGCCGAACATGACGAACTGGAAATCCGGCGTGAACTCATGGCCGAAGCCATGGCCGTGCTGAACGAGCGTGAGCAGGATATCCTGACGCAGCGGCGCTTGATGGACGCGCCTGTGACGCTGGATGAACTCTCTCGCCAATACAGGGTGAGCCGCGAACGCATCCGCCAGATCGAGGTCCGCGCATTCGAAAAGCTCCAAACCAAGATGCAGGAGCTTGCGCACGAGAGGGGCATCCTGGAAGACGCCTGATCACTGCAACCGACGATGCGGATCGCCAATCTTGGAGCATCGACCCAAACTGACTGCAGAGTGACGCCTCGAAGGCCTGGGCGTTGCCCTGCGGACAAAACGTGCTGCCGCGCTCCAGCTATTTCGGCGCTATGATGCAAAGCGCTCTGATCAGGCAGATGCGGTGCCGCGATGTCGGATCGCCACACGCCGGACTTTGGGACTGCGAAGCAAAGAGAGGTCCGTTCGATTCCTGCATTCACACTTGAATTCGCCAACGCTTGAAACGATGCCGCCTTGCGACGTGGCCGACGTCTCGCAGCGCTCGCGTTTCAGAGATCTGCGTGGAACTCTTCGACCAGAGACCCAAGGACCGCCCTCATGGCCTCGCCTTCATCGCCGTTGCCGTCTAGCACGGCCTGGCGGACACGACGCTGCCGGTCCGCGCCGTTGCCGGCAGCAAGGATGTTGCGCGCGGCATCGACTTCATCCCTGCATTCCAGCACGTCGGCGTCTTCCGCAACCATCTCGATCAACTCTTCCAGCAGGTCCGCAAACGGCACCAACTCCCTGCGACCGAAGTCCATCAACCCCTCGCCCATGCCGTAGCGCTGCGCCCGCCAGCGATTCTCGCCGACAAGGAAATGATCATAGATGCGCCAGCGCTGGTTCATCAGCTTGAGGCGCCACAGCATCCGCATCAAGCTTTGGGTCAACGCCGCAATTGTCAGCGTGTGTTCCAGCCTGGGGCACATGTCGCAGATCCGCGACTCCAGCGTCGGAAACTTGTGCGACGGACGAAGGTCCCACCAGATTTTCGTCGCATCCTCGATTGCACCCGTCTTGACAATGGCATCCACGGCGCGCTCGTAGCTCAAGAAGCTCTCGAGCCGGGGCGGCAGACCCGTGCGCGGCAGGTTGTCGAAGACCGTCAGGCGATAACTGGCCAGACCGGTGTCCTCGCCCTGCCAGAATGGCGACGAGCATGAAAGGGCCAGAAGGTGCGGCAGGAAGTAGCCTGCCTGGTTCATCAGGTCGATGCGCGTTTCATCGTCCTCGATGCCGACGTGAACGTGGCACCCAGAAATGAGCATCCTTCGCGCAACGCCCGCCAGATCGCTCTCAAGCGCATTGTAGCGATCCTTGTCCGTGTGATGCTGATCCTTCCAGGACGCGGTCTGGTGACACGAAACCGCGATCGGCGTCAGCCCGTGGCGACCAGCGGTCTCGGCGACAATCGTGCGCAGTCGCTTCAGGTCCTCGCGCGCCTCGCCGATGTTCTTGCAGACCCGCGTGCCCACCTCGATCTGGCAGCGCAGGAACTCCGGCGCGACCTGCTTGCCAAGAACCGCGGTGCACTCCTCCATGAGAGCGTCCGGCGCCTCGGCCAGTTCAAGCGATTCGCTGTCAATGAGGAGGAATTCCTCCTCGATCCCAAGTGTGAAGCTCGGATCGGACATGACTCTTCACCTCACGCATCTCGCAAGGATGGCCGGATTGAAGCGCATGCAGGCACTCCGTATCGCAACAGGCCGGCTTTCACGACATCGTACCAGATTGAATCGCTGCCCGACCTGGCAGCGGCACATCGAATCCGCGCCAACGCAGTCAAGCGTCGTCCGTGCCGCGGCGCTTGACGGGCGACCAGAGGCGCTTGTTGGAAAGATACAGCAGCACGCTCAGGATGATCAGGAAGAGCACGGCAACGAAACCGTCTTCCTTGCGCGAATTCAGCTTCGGCTCCGCGGCCCACATCAGGAACGCTGCAACGTCCTGTGACATCGCCCGCACGTCATTTGGGGATTCGTCGTCGAACTCGACCAGCCCGTCCTCAAGCGGCGGCGCCATCGAGATCCAGCCACCCGAGAAAGCCGTGTTCTCGTAGAAAATCGAACCTGCTTCCTCCTTCTCCTTGCCGGTGTAGCCGGTAATAAGCGAAGCGATGTACTCCGGCCCTCCCATGCCCCTGAAGAACTGGCTGAGTCCCGAGCCGTACGGCCCGTGGAAGCCCGCACGCGCTTTCGCCATCAGGCTGAGATCAGGCGCGTTCTCGTCCGCGGAGCCAGGAAAATGATCCTGGGGCTTGGCCGCGCGGAAATCGTCCAGTTCCTCGTCAAAGACCTCCCAGAATTGCGCGTACGCGCGAACCTGCTCCTCGGGAAGACGTGGCCCGCCGTCATCGCCAAGCGTGCGGAGCGGCACGTATTGCAGGCCATGGCAGGCGGAACAGACCTCTGTATAGATCTTCAGTCCTCGCTGAAGCTGCATCTCGTCGTAAGTTCCAAAGGGACCTTCGAACGAAAACTCGAAGTCCTCCACATGGCCTGCCCCTCCTGCGGCAATGGCAGGGGCGGCCAGTCCGAGGGCGGCAATCGCGGAAAGCGTGAACTTGCCGATCATGTGCGTCAGTCCTTTCATTCCGCAGCGACACTCTTGTTCGATGCGCCACCATCGGGCGGATAGTGATCATCAAAGTCCTTCTCGATCGTGTCAGGCCTCGGCAACGGCTTCTCGATCACGCCAAGCAGCGGCAGAATGATCAGGAAATAGAAGAACCAGTACGCCGAGGCGATCAGGGCAAACGTGGCGTAGGGCTCCTCGGCAGGCTGAGCACCAAGCCACATCAACACGAGGAAATCGATGACAAGCAGCCAGAACCACCACTTGAGCATTGGGCGATAGCGGCCTGAACGCACGCTGGAGGTATCAAGCCAGGGAGCAAGTGCCATGACCACGATGGAGCCGAACATGGCGATCACGCCAAAGAACTTGGCGTCAATGATGCCGCCGGTCAGGAAACTCGCAAGCTGAACCACCCACACCTCGCCGGTGAACGCGCGGAGAATGGCGTAGAACGGAAGGAAGTACCATTCGGGCACGATATGGGCTGGCGTGACCAGCGGGTTCGCTTCGATATAGTTGTCCGGATGCCCCAGATAGTTGGGCATGAAACCCACGACCGCGAAGAACGCCGCCAGAATGACGGCAAGGGCAAACAGGTCCTTGACGATGTAGTACGGCCAGAAGGAGACCGTATCCTTCTTTGCCTCTTCACGAGTGCCCCTGCGCACCTCCACGCCGGTCGGGTTGCTGTTGCCGGTGGTGTGGAAAGCCCAGATATGCACCACGACCAGGCCGGCAATGATGAACGGAAGAAGGTAGTGCAGCGAGAAGAACCGGTTGAGCGTCGCGTTTTGGACCGCGGGACCTCCCAGCAGCCAGGTCTGGATCGGCTCGCCAATGAAAGGGATCGCGCCGAAGAGGCCGGTGATCACGGTTGCGCCCCAGAAGCTCATCTGGCCCCATGGCAGGACATAGCCCATGAATGCCGTGCCCATCATCAGCACGAATATCAGGATGCCGATGATCCAGGTGACCTCTCGCGGCTCCTTGTAGGATCCATAATAGAGCCCGCGGAAGATGTGCGCGTATACCGCGATGAAGAACAGTGCCGCGCCGTTCATGTGCACGTAGCGGATCATGTGCCCCGCATTCACGTTCCGCATGATGTGCTCGATCGAGGCAAAGGCCAAGTCAACATGCGGCGTGTAGTGCATCGCCAGGACAATGCCGGTCACGATCTGCAGGCCGAGGCAGAACGACAGCACAATGCCCCAGATCCACATCCAGTTCAGGTTCTTCGGCGTCGGAATCATCAGCGTGTTGTACACGAGGCTGAGGACAGGAAGACGGCGATGCAGCCAGGATTCGGCCCGGGTGCTCGGTTCGTAGCTATCGTGGGGAATGCCAGCCATCTAACTGCTCCTTATCCGAGAACAAGCGTGCCGTCGCCCTCGAACCGGGCGGGCGGGACAGGAAGGTTCTCCGGCGCAGGTCCCTTCCGGATTCGACCGGCCGTGTCGTAGTGCGAACCGTGGCAGGGGCAGAACCAGCCGCCGAAATCACCGGCATCGCCGATGGGAACACAGCCAAGATGCGTGCAAACGCCCATCTGCACCAGCCACTCGCCGCTTTCGTCCAGGGCCCGGTTGGCATCGATTGCCTCGGCGCCTTCGATGACGTTTGCGTTTCTCGCCAGCGGATCAGGCAGGGAGGCGACATCGACATCCCTGGCGGCGGCGATCTCCTCCTCCGTCCTGCGGCGGATCAGGACCGGTCGGCCAAGCCATTTCACGGTGAGCTGGGTACCGGGCTCGACGCCCGACACGTCGACCCGGATCGAGGACTGGGCCTGAACGTCCGCCGAAGGATTCATCTGGTCGGCAAGCGGCCAGATTGCGGCGCCGGCAGCAACAACTCCAGCGCCCCCCGTCGCGTAGTATAGGAAATCCCGGCGCGTGCCCTCGTGGCTTTCGTCTGCGTGCGACACAAGCGTCTCCTGTTCTCCGCGGGCGTTCCGCCCATGTGGACAGACCGGCGTGACTCCGGTCGATTCCGCAGGTTCTTAACGCCCGAATTCGGAGGCGTCCAGCGGACAAACGCGCGCACCTCGAAACGCGATTGATGCGGACACATGACCTGCGCCACGACATTCCCACGCCCTTGTCTGCATCGCGGCCGGACGGCATGGCCTGAAATGCTCCGAGTCCCGACCCTGCATTGCCGCCCGGTGGTCCGTTCCGGTCGCGGCCTCGGGCATCATGTTTCGCTCTCGGCAAACGCAATTCGCGCCTCGGAGCAGTCCTTGCGCTCTTTGGATCGATCCTTGTCGGACGGCCTAGAGGCGGCGTCCCGAACGCGTTTCACCGGGTCGCCTGCCAGCTCCCTGCTGTCATGTCCGGAGACCTTTGCCTTGATCAACGCCCCTTCGGGCTGCGGCGAGGACAGGCGAACCACGGCGAACTGCTCGGTGCGACCCATGGTCGGGGCCTCGGTCAGCACCGTCCGGGTCTTTCCGATCTGCACATCAAGATGCCGCGTCACCGCACAGGCTCCAGCAGCACGAAGGCGCGCAGCACGGGCGCGGATGGTCCGCCCATCAACCTGCGGCATGCGCGCTGCAGGCGTTCCGGGACGCGGGCTGTAGGGGAACACATGCAGCCACGTGAGATCGCATTCGTCGACCAGCTTGAGCGAGTTCTCGAACATTTCCTCCGTTTCCGTCGGAAATCCCGCAATGATGTCCGCACCAAAGACCATGTCGGGGCGAAGCGCCCGTACCTCCTCGCAGAAGCGGATCGCGTCGTCTCGGAGATGACGGCGCTTCATGCGCTTGAGGACCATGTCGTCTCCGGATTGCAGGCTCAGATGGAGATGCGGCATGAACCGGGATTCGGTCGCGATCGCCTCAAGGAGATCAGGGTCCGCCTCGATCGAATCGATCGAGGACAGGCGCAGTCTCGGCAGATCGGGCACGAGCTTGAGAATGCGTCGGACAAGATTGCCGAGACGCGGCGCACCGGGAAGGTCGGCACCCCAACTCGTCAAATCGACCCCGGTCAGCACTACCTCGTTGCATTCCCGGTCGCACAGCCGCTTGATCTGCTCAACCACCGCCCCCGCAGGCACCGAGCGCGAATTGCCGCGCCCGTAGGGGATGATGCAAAACGTGCAACGGTGATCGCATCCGTTCTGGACCTGAACGTACGCCCGATGCCGCCCGAATCCGTCAATGAGATGACTTGCCGTTTCGGTGACGCTCATGATGTCATCCACGATGACCCGTGCGCAATCGCCGTCCACCACGCGTGTCCAAGTCGTCGGCAGCATCTTTTCTGCGTTGCCTATGACAAGATCCACACCGTCCATGTCCGCAAAGCGCTGAGTCTCGGTCTGGACGGCACAGCCAGTCGCGATGACCCGGGCACTCGGGTTTTCACGGGCAAGACGCCGAATCTCCTTTTGGCTCTTCCGAACTGCCTCCGAAGTCACGGCGCACGTGTTGACGATGACCGCGTCACGGAGCCCGGCAGCATGCGCCATCTCGCGCATCGCCTCGGATTCGAACGCATTCAACCGACAGCCAAGCGTGGAAATGACGGGTCCGCGACCCTGCATCAATTCCCCTCCAGCCGAATCCGGCCGTCAAAGACGTGAGTCGTGGGTCCGGTCATCCAGACACCGTCCTCGCGCCAATCCACCCAGATCCGGCCCCCGTCCAGATCCAGCGTGACGTTGCGGCCTGTCAGCCCCCGGCGCACCGCTGCCACGGCAACGGCGCAGGACGAGGATCCCGACGCGGGCGTGATGCCCGTTCCCCTTTCCCAGACCCGCATGCGAAGGTGGTCCTTTCCAAGGACGTTGGCGAACTGGACATTCGTTCTTTCCGGAAAGAGCGGATGGCGTTCGATCTCGGGCCCGCGCGACGCCAGGTTGATCGCCTCGGCATCCTCCACGAAAAAGCTGCAATGCGGGTTCCCCATGGAAGTCGCGACCGGATATCCGTCGAGCGGAAGATGCAAGGTGTCCACGTCCTGTGCGAGGGGGATTTCCCGCCATTCCGTCAGCGGTGCGCCCATGTTGACCCGCGTCATGCCGTCGCCGGCATCCTCGCAAGCCAGCATTCCCCGTTCCGTGCGTAGCGTCAGGGCTCCCAGACCATTCTCTTCCATCAGGTGCCGCGCGATGCAACGGGTTGCATTCCCGCACGCGGCGGACACCGACCCGTCCGGATTGAAGAACGTCAGCCTTGCCGCCGCCTCTTGATCCGATTCGATTACTGCCAGCTGGTCAAAGCCGATTCCACGACGTCGGTCGCCAACGACCCGTGCAATCTCGGGAGTGATCTCGGCCCCGCCCTTGCGACGGTCGATCACGACGAAGTCGTTGCCAAGTCCGTGCATTTTCATGAACGGAATGCCTCTGATGTCGGTTGCATCCATGTCCGCGCATATACAGCGATGCCCCGCCATGCGAAAGTCGCGTTGCCGCCTGCGCTGAAGGGGCTGTGCTGCAAGTTTCCCGGAGCGGCGGACCCGTTTTGCGCTTGACTGGTCAGGATGGGCACATTACGTCGGACCACCTAGTGGGCCGTTAGCTCAGTTGGTAGAGCAACTGACTTTTAATCAGTAGGTCGCAGGTTCGATCCCTGCACGGCTCACCACAAAAAATCATTTGAAAACAATGGAATATATGAATTCTGCCCTTTGAGATATGGTCCCGCATTGACTAACCGGAACTTCTGGAAGAACAAAACGGGATCGAATGGGTGCAAGCCCTTGGCTCCGGGACAGATTCCGGGATCCTAGATCGGCACAAAACGGGATTTATGTTACATGTAAGTTGACAGGTTGCCGCCCGTTGTGCCATAATGAACGGAACACACAACATCTCGGTGTTCCATGTCGTTCCATCTCGAGACCATACCGAACCGCAACAGCCGGCCCACGATCCTCATCCGCAAGGCCTGGCGCGAGGACGGACGCCTCAGGAAGAAGACCCTCGCCAACCTCACCCAGCTGCCGCCCCACATCATCGACGGCGTCAGGGCCCTGTTCGAGGGCGGC
>JAJEGW010000161.1 GCA_022819605.1 Silicimonas sp.
TCCATTCCGTGATTTCGGCCTGATGCCGCAATGGCCTCGGAAATTGCCCCCATTCCGCCCTTGGAAAACCCAAGCCCGTTTTCGCCGCAAAGGTGGAACATTATCGAATATGCAGTGCCCGGAGTGTGAACCCCCCTGAAGAAACCGATCGCCGCCCAGTAGCCGAAAAGGACCTTCACCTCTTCACTTTCAAACCAGCGTGACAGAAAGTCATAGGCACTCATGGTGAGGGAGTCGAATATCTCGTAGAACTCTCGATGGACGCCTCGGTAACGCCACGCGAACCGGGCCAGGTCCTTCAGGCCGGCCAAACTACGGTCGCCCGGGTCAATCGGCGTTTCGAGAAGCAGCCGGCGCATGATCTGGATCGTGCGCGACATGTCCTCGAAGAATCTTGGGTAAATCTCCGCGTCTCTTTTTGAAAACCGTGCGATCTCGGACTGGGAGACCTTTACGTCCGTCGACCAGATTATGCTGTCATCGCCATCCAGTGGGTGCACGACTTCAGGGACTTTCAGGTGCTTGAGCCCATGACGTTCCAACTCCAGCTCGCGGATCACCTTAGGGTGCATGTGCCCCATGATGTAACTGAACGTCGAGGCGCGGAAACCAGGGTGGAATTCTTCGGTCGCCGCCGCACCTCCGACGATGTGGCGGCGTTCCAGGACTAACGTCCTCAGTCCAGCTTTGGCCAGATAGGCACCGCAAGTCAGTCCGTTATGGCCGCCACCTACGATGATGGCATCGTAGTTCGTGGTCATGCAGCTTTGAACCCGGGTTTGCGCCTTTTGACAAGGGAATCTCGCCTGCAGGCAATCGTTCGGACGTGTGGTCTTGTGCCGGAGCTCGCGCGTCGCTCGAAATTCCACACCGACCGGGGACAGTGAAAAGGTATGCAGCCAAGGGCATGCGGCAGGCCAATCACGCGGTGACAAGAAACCTCTTCACGTAAACGAACCTGACCAGCGACTCGAGTGGCGTCAGGCATTCCAGTTTGAAGATAGCTCCAGTGACGTCGTCAGGCATGGGCGCCCTGCCTGAATTGGATCGGACAGGCAATCCCGAACTTCTCTCCGGCAGTTTGCGACTTCCGTGCCTATCGCTTGATGCCCAATGCCTGCTTCCTGGCGGTGCTCTTCAAAGCTCTGCGCTCTTGCCGTTCAAACACGCGACGTTGTTCGGCAAGCTACTAAGTCAAGACTGGGTCCTGCCAATTCGCGGTGCGCGTACTGCACAAAATCTTGCTCTTGAACGATCCAGATCAATTCACTCGAACGATGCAGGAGCGAATTTTCTTGATTTTTGCCCACAATCGGCCCACTAGTCTTACTTGGGTTCGGTGCTTGCGTGCGAAAGGGTGTGTAAACGCCCTGATGCGTGTTCAGAAATTGGTTGCCAAGGAAACGTGGGAGAACTTCGGCACGTGACTGGGCAACGACTCGAGAACCGCGCAAGGCCAGGAACAATTGCAAGAAAGGCACGTGCGGGCGAATTCCATCGGGCATCTGGAGATCGACACACAGGAAAAAAACCGATGAAACCTAGAAAGATACTCGGAAGATCGGCCATCGTTGCAATGCTGGCGATGCTGCCGCTAACACCGGCCGTTGCTGAAACGCTGCGCCTTGTGACCAACTGGAGTACCAGCTCGTACTCTGTGGCGCGCACGCTGCAATTCGTCGAGGATTTCAATGCCAGCGAGGCTGCCAAGGCAGCCGACATCGAAATCGTCCATTTGGGCGGCCCCGAGGTGACGCCCGCCACCGAACAGCTAACGGCATTGTCCAACGGCGTGTTCGACATGCTCTTTGGCGCAGCTGGATACTACGTCGGCACGGTTCCGGAGTCCCGGGCGCTCTACGGTACAGCGATTACACCGATGCAGGCCCGCGAGACCGGCGCGACCGAGCTTCTCAACACGATTTACGAAGACAAGGCAAATGCGCACGTGCTGGGCTGGGTGGCGGCCGGCGTCGGCTATCACATCTGGCTGCGCGATGAACCGAAGCTCGACGAAAACGGCCTGCCGGTACTCGACAACGTGAAGATCCGCTCTTCGGGATTTTACAACGCCTGGCTTGGGAAGTATGGCGCCACCACGGTGACCGTGCCCGCTCCCGATATCTACAACGCCTTGGAGCGTGGAGTGGTCGACGGTGCGGCGTGGCCCGGTCTCGGGATCACGGACTACGGTTGGGAGAAGTTCGTTGGATACCGTATCGATCCGCCGGTCTGGCAGTTCGACAACCTGATTTGGGTCAACAAGGACAAGTGGATGAGCCTCACCGATGCTCAACGTGCCGCACTTTCCGAAGCGGCTTTTGCTTATGAGCCAGTTGCGCATGAGTTCTACGCCAACCTGCGCAAGGAAGAGGATGTCGAGGTGGCTGCTGCGGGCGTGAAGTCCTTCAGGATGAGCCCGGAAGCCGAATCCGCCTTTGTGGCGCATGCCCGATCAGTGCAGTGGGACAAGCTGCAGGAGGCGAACTCGCCTTATTGGGATCAGCTACGCGCCGCGCTGCCCGCTGAATAGGGCCACACGAGGCATGGCCGAGGTCATCCGCCTCTATGACCGTATGATCGTGATGCTCGCACTCGCTGCGAGCATCATTGTCGGCGCAGTCTTTGTATTGATTGTCGTCGACGTCAGCATGCGCACGGCTGGCATGCGCCCTCCGGTCTTCTCCAGCGCCGTTTCCGAGTATTCGCTATTGTACGTTACGATGATGGCTGCGCCGTGGCTGGTAAGGGAGCGCGGCCATGTGCGGATCGACAGTTTCGTGACCTTCCTGCCCGACTACGCCAGGCAGTTTCTCGAACGCGCGCTCATCGTGGTCTGCGTTGCCCTCTGCCTGACAGCTACCTGGCTCAGCGCTGACTTCGCCGTTGAGTTTTGGCGAAGAGGAGAGATCGACGTCCGCTCCATCGAAATCCCGCGCGCACTACTCTTCGTTCCGCTGGTATTCGGGTTTTTTCTTTGCGCTGTCGAATTCGCGCGTCTGCTACTGATCGGAGAATCGCTCTCCGCGCCCGGCGGTGACGGTCAGTCTCCTTTCGAGGGAGAAATCTGATGCTCATTGCACCGAGCGGCCGCGGCCATGCCTGAATGGTACGTCACGGGCGGCATGGCATTGGGAGCGATACTGTTCCTGATGTTCCTGTCCATGCCGGTGGCTTTTGCCTTTCTGCTGGTGAGTTTCGGCGGCATGTACTGGCTGGCGGGAATGCCGGGCGTAAGCCAGGTGATTGCCAACGCCAGCGTCTCGATCACCCATTTCGTCTTCCTGCCAATCCCGCTGTTCTTGCTCATGGGCGAGTTGTTCTTCAACGCCGGGGTTGCGAAAAAGGTGTTCGATGCTGTCGACACTCTAATTGGCCACATGCGCGGTCGGCTGTCCTATGTCACGATTTTCGGCGGCACGACATTCGCCGCGCTCACGGGCACGTCGATGGGCAACACAGCGATGCTTGGCTCTCTGCTCGTGCCTGAGATGAGCCGCCGCGGATACAAGAAGCACATGGCAATGGGTCCCATTCTCGGCGTGGGCGGGCTGGCGATCCTGATCCCGCCCTCGGGTCTCGGCGTACTCCTGGGCAGTCTTGCCAAGATCGACATCGGTCGACTGCTGATCGCCGGCGTCCTTCCCGGGCTACTGCTGGCACTTCTATACCTGATCCTGATATGGGTATTGATCCGGCTCGACCCGACATCGGTGCCGGAAGACACACCAGTACACCACACGCTCAGCACAAAGCTCCGGGTCATTGTGACCCATATCCTGCCGTTGTCGGTGATCATATTCATGGTGATCGGTCTGATTCTCCTGGGTGTCGCAACACCTACGGAAAGCGCCGCCTTCGGCGTTCTGGGCGTACTGATCATCGCCTGGGCCTTCGGTGGACTCACCTGGTCTGCAATCCTCAAATCCCTCAGGGGGACCGTGAAGGTCACGACCATGATCCTGCTGATCGTCGCCGCCTCTTCGACCTTTTCCCAGGTCCTGGCTTTTTCAGGCGCGACGTCCGGCATGATCCGGGCGGTCAGCGCGGTGGAATTCTCTCCCGTCATGGTTGTCGTAGTGATGTTCGCCATCCTTCTTTTCATGGGCATGTTCATGGATCAGGCCTCGATCATGATGCTGACGATCCCGATCTTCTTTCCCATTGCCCAGGCGCAGGGATTCGATCTTATCTGGTTCGGTATCGTCATGTTGTTGGCGCTGGAAATGAGCGGTGTCACGCCTCCTTTCGGTCTGAATCTCTTCGTTATGCTCGGCGTTGCGCCCAAAGGGACAACGATGGCCGAAGTTGCGAAGTCCGGCCTGCCGTATCTCGGATGCGGATTGTTGCTCTTCGTGCTGATGGTGGTCGAGCCCGACACGGCGCTCTATTTGCCATCGCTGATGAACCGATGAACAAAGATGGCCTGATTCTCTATCACCACAACTCTTCGGTCTGCGCCGCCAAGATTCGTGTCGCGCTGGCCGAGAAAGCCCTGGATTTTGAAAGCCGCCTCCTCCGTCTCGATGGCGACCAATTCCGCCCCGAATACCTCGCGCTGAACCCGAATGCCGTCGTTCCGACGCTGGTTCATAAAGGCCGGGCCGTCATCGAATCGAACATCATTCTTGAATACCTGGAGGACGCGTTTCCCGCACCGTCGCTCCGCCCGGCAGACTCTCATTCCCGTGCTGACGCCCGGCGATGGATGGCGAAACTCGACGGCGACGGCGGCATCCATCACGCCGCATCGGTCGCCACCTACGCCATCGCCTACCGACACCATTTGATCGCCAAGGCCGGTGGCACAGACCGGGGAACACTCCTGGCGGCCATCAACGCCAACATGAATCCAAAGAGCCGCACCTGGTTGCAGGACGTGGTCTTCCAAGGCATTGAATCCGCAGCCTTTCGCAAGGCGCTCTTCCGGTTCGACAGGCTGTTCGCGGATCTTGAGACGCGACTTGGGTCGGCGTCGTGGTTGGCGGGAGACGCCTATTCCATCGCGGATGCGGCGTTCACTCCCTACCTGATACGCCTCGACCTTCTTGGACTCGATCACTTCTGGCGGGAACGCCCCCACATCCAGGGTTGGTATGCGCAGCTCAGAGGGCGAGAAAGCGCCGCAGCCGTACTTGACTGGTACGACCCGGAAAACACCGAAACGCTAACGACACGGGGCCAGGAGGCGTCCATGCAGGTGAGGGCGATGTTGGCGGAGATTGGCGGTGGGAGTGGCGACAATCCCGACTCTGCCACGCCACAGGCGCGACATCCTTCCTGACAAGCTGCCCCATGACGACGCCGCAGATTGCTGCGTGTTTCCTGGAACCTGCACGCCAACGCCCGCATTGAAGAGATCGGCGCACGGTGCGGTCGACCAATCGCCGAAAAGCTAAACCGTGCCTGCTGGAGCGAGGATCAAACTTCCGAGTTCCGTTCACTCTACACGATGTTTGCTGGATTTTCGAAGACGGTTGCAGCCGCGATCTGCGCAGACTCGACATCGATCCTGATCACGGCCCTGGCATACCGTCTGTGCTGACGTGACCGGCATCCGGCACTCCGGCAATTCCCCTTGCATCATGCGCACAGTGAGCACACCGCTCGGTAGGCGAGGCAACTCTTCGTTCAAGCCATGCGGCAATCTGCGTACATCGCGACGAGGCCGGCTTCTGGCCCTGCCAGTTGCACTCCGGTGCAATCCGGGCGCTGCAAGGCGATTGCGCACTCACCTGTCCCAGAACACAAAGGTCCCCTGCACGGATTCCAAGGGTTGAAGCCCGCCCGCGCCCGTGTATAAGCCCGCCACTCGCCGCAAGTCATGACATTTGCGCAACCTCTCGTGGAAGGGCGCGGCGACATTGCCCCTCCTTTGAAGTGCGCCCGAAAGAACGGAGACGACATGCCACTTTATGAGCATGTAATCATTGCGCGTCAGGATCTGTCCAACGCGCAGGCTGAAGGTCTAGTCGAACACTTCGGAACGGTTCTCGCGGACAACGGCGGCAAGGTCGTCGGCAACGAGTACTGGGGCGTCAAGA
>JAJEGW010000048.1 GCA_022819605.1 Silicimonas sp.
GTTCATTGCAAGTCGATCGCGTCCCAGGAGAAGCGGGCCCTGCTGGGATCGCGCAACGCGCTTGTCGAAGGCATCATACGGCTGGAGCTTTCGGTGCGCGGCATCCTCCGCAACTTCGGCCTGAAGCTCGGCCGGGTGTCGAAGGGGAACTACGAGGAGCGAGTTCGGGAACTGACCTCGGGCAACGCGATGCTGTCGGACGCGGTCGCGCCGATCCTGCGGCTGCGGGCGCAGATGCGCGACGAGCTGGCCATGATGACGAAGAGGGTCAGGAGCCTTGCCCTGTCGGACGCCACGTGCCGGCAGCTGATGACGATGCCGGGCGTGGGTCCGGTCACGGCGCTGACCTTCGTCGCCGCCGTCGACGACCCGGCCCGGTTCCGAAGGGCCAGGGACATCGGCGCCTGGGCGGGGCTGACGCCGAAGCGGAGCCAGTCGGGGGAGCGTGACGTGTCGGGCGAGATCACGAGGGCAGGCGATGCCGCCCTGCGCACGGCGCTCTTCCAGGCCGCCACGGTGATGCTGAACTGCACGACGAAGATGAACTGGCTGAAGTCCTGGGCGCTGCGCCTGGCGGCGAAGCGTGGCAGGAAGCGCGCCACGACGGCGCTGGCCCGGCGCATGGCCGTGGTGCTTCTCCGGATGTGGCTGGACGGGACGGAGTTCAGGTTCGGCCGGGACCAGGCGATGCCGCCGGATCCGGCATGAGCATGGCTGCAACGGATCTGCAGTCCGTGACGAAAAGGGAAGGAACGGGCCTCGCCTCCTGAGAGGCGGCCCGTCCACGGACGTCCCCTTGCCGGGACGCGGTTCCCGATGATGTCGTGCCTTGCCTCGTTGCCGAACCGCACCATCGTGTTCGAGCACGCCTGGGAGATGGACGCTCGGGGACCGGATTGGACCATGCATCATGCAGGCGGCCGACGAGCCGACCGCGGACGGAAGGAAGATGCCCGGCGGCGGACGTGACGTGGACCTTCCCGGAAACGTGGAGACGAGGCCTTGAACGAAACCTGACATGCGTCGACCCCGCCGAGGGTTGCCTGGTTCGCCTCGCCAGACACTTGCGTACGCACCGGCGAACCTGGCAACCCTCGGCTCCGGAGCAGACGCCAACGCCGCTCCCGGCATCAACGCCGCGCCCTCTTGCCGCCGACGCCGGGACAGTCTTGCCAGGTTCGGGCTTTGTGGCCGCTCATGCACAGGAATCGGTGCTTGACGTGGGGGTCCCATTACGGAAGGCAAGGCATGAGCACCAACTTGGCATCCATCATGGCTTGGGGCGCTGACGACACCATTGAAGTGCGGTGCGCCGCATTCGCTGGACGTGACGTCACGAAGACTTCCGTGTCCTGCTTCGGGGTACAGCTTGCAGTTGGCCCTTTGGGCCCGTGACCTCGGCCGAACTGAGTCATCCGCCGTGCTCGTGTGAGTTGGGTCACGGATGCCAAAAAATGGCGTTGCCTCGAGGCCGTGCAATGAACGGGGTCTCGCGAGGTGACTACGGTTCGGACGCGAGCGAGGCATAGGGACCCTTGCCGAGTGTTGCCTCAATCCGGTGTTGCAGACGCTCGGCGAGATCCTTTGGTCCAGTCCAATCAATGGTGTTGTACTGCCGGATGTCGAAGTGCAGATCCTTCATGTCGCTCTTGCGGCAAGTCCAGATGACTGGAAGGCCGAGGCCGAGGGCGAATCCTGCCTCGAAATAGACGCCGCCACGATGACCGGTGAAGTCAGCGACGATGAATGCGGACTCGCGAATGAGTGCGATGATCTGATCGTCGATGCGATCAATGTGTTCGGTCTTGTCCACGCGAACCCCATCATAGCCGGCGTCTTCGATTCCCTTCTGCAACCCTTTGATGAAGACGTCGTGCATGCCCTTGTCAAAGGACATTGCAACGAATGCCTTGCTTGAAGGCTTGGTCCGACGCCTGAGCTCGTCGATCTTTCTGTATCCGTCTGGTGTGATCTCCTTTGTGTTCGAAGTTGTAACCACTTTGACCAGGCCTTGATCTACAAGCGCGTCGACGAGCCAATTCAGCTCGTTCACTTCGAGCGAGTAGGTGGTGGCCAAAAAGTGCCTTGCCTTGAAGTGCAACTGCTGTCCGAAACGCTTGTGCCCGCGGACTGCCTCGAGCAGAAGGCGATCCAGTCGTTCGGACAACGGCGGCAGGGGGCGGTTCACGACGCGCCCTACAACTTCCTTCGAGACCTCGGGGACGGATCCCTCTCGGTTGCGTTCAAACACCCAGCCGGAGAGCTTCACAAGCTGCTCATCCGTGAGCCTACTCAAGGCTGTTTTGGATTCTAGGCCGGGGACCATGAACTTGCCGCAGCGTTCGCACAGCCAGTGCTCCTGATTGCCGTGGTCTGTCGTGTCGCACAGAGTTGCTTGATTGCCTCCGCACACGCGGCATCGAGTTTCATCGTTCACTGCGGGCCTCCTGGACCAATTGTGGCTGAATGGCGTCCTTCACACGATGCGCAAAGACAGCGTGTGAAGGACTTAGCCGTCTTCACGCGAAACAGATTGTTTCGCTGTAATGTTTGTGTGGGCTACGCATCAATGCCTTGGTCGAATTCATTTTGATCCTCTCTTGCATCGAGACCACTGTTGCAACCAACAAAATGTACTCACTGATTGCGCCTTCATGAACGATTTCGGTCGAACATAATCTCACGAAACTGCTGTATGTCACCTGGTCTGCAGGGCGGCGGCTGTTGGTAGGATCGCGGGCCTGGGCGGCATCAGCAACGTGATGCCTGACCAAAGTCACTGGGCATCTGATGCACCGGACATGTCTATCCACTTTGCTCGCAACTTCAAAGAATCCTCCTTTGCAACAGGAAGGTGAAGGCTGAGTTGAAGTGCGGGTCGTGACATTGCCAGTTCCTACTGCAAGGTGCAGGGACACCATAGCTGAGGAGTCCGGAGGCAAGATCCCTTGCAAGACTATGATTGCATGATCTTGGAAATCTCGGAGGCCAGATCATTGAAGGCGACCGACCGAATCCCTTCTTGCCGCAATCTTTTGATCGCTACGGATTTCTGACGACCAAACGTTTCATCGATCCTGGGCGTGGACAGCACGAAGAACTCCCACTGTGACAGGTTCAGGGGATCATATGCTGCCGGATCGTCTGTGTTCTCGAGGCAGAAGACATAGCAATCGGCCCAGCGTTTCGGCGCTTCCGATTGCTTCCAGTCCGACAATTCGCTGCTCCAAGCCCATGTCTTTTCTTTAATGTCAAATCTCGGGCTTGTTCTCTTCAGTTCGCCGCCTCGCACGGGTTGGAGATACGCCGAGGTTTTGACCTCGATTGTCCCGCCGTCCTCAAGGACAATGTCCACATACTCCCAGTCTCGTGCCAGTTCGTTGTCACAACCGAGTGCGCAACGGACATAGTATTCCGCCAGCAGGGCTCGTGTAGTGGGACTCTTCCATTCCGACAGAACCCAACTTCGGAATTCGTCCACAGATCGATTGAGACCCACAAACTCGTCCTGTTTCACTTTCATCGCCCACCTCCTCAGACAGTTCTCGCCCTTTTCCCCGAGACAGGACTTTCCGTAAAGTCCACACCGACATCCTTACACGGGTTCTTTCAGGCAAGCCGTGCCTTCGAAAACGCCGTAGCCCAATTTCTCGACCGCCTTGCGTCGGCACGGTTCAAATGTAGCATCAAGCGCAAAATTTTTTCTAGGTCCATCGACAACTCCGGCGCCAGCGGCGCCTTCCAGTCTTGCCTGGCGGTGTGAATGTCGGAAGCCGGTCAGGCCCTGGTGTCAGCGGCGGTAGCCCGGGGGGCGATGCTGCTCTGTTCAGCAGACTCGACACGGGAGCGCAGGATCTTCAAACGGCCCTGCGGCTTTCGACGGCATTCCTGATTACCGCCGCCGGCGCGGTCTGGCACCATGCAATGCGCCTGTTTGCCGTTCTATATCGTTCACGCGGATTGGTCTTGTGACCGATCGGCGGGATGAAGGACCTTCGGCGGGATCGCATGATGGGCTTTCCGGGCTGTGGTGTTGAGTTCTCGGGCGGGTTGTGGACGGCCGCGATTCCGACCGGTTTCTCAACACGCCGGATTCGTCGCATGCGCCCCGCAGGGCGCAGTTGACCGCCGCTCCGCGTGGTCTCGGCCGGCTTCGTCGACGATTCGAATTGCTCCATGGGACAGGCGTGATCTCTTCGGCTGGAAGAGTGATCTAGCGACGCGAATTCCATGACACTTTGAGTTTTGACGCACTCAAGGCCGATGCCATCTCGACGGCCGTTCCCTCGCCCGCATGTCGCGGCGAACGGCTGGGGCTGCGAGACGAGCGTGACGCACCGCCGCAGTGCCCGGAACGCCAAAACACTCGCAGCGGCGTCGTTGGGGGCAGAGCCTTTCGCCTCTCTCGTTCGTGTGACGCCGTGAAGCACGAGAGGGGTGATCGGGCGCCCCGGCTCGCATTATCTGAGCTTGACGGTGCCGGACGACGCGCGGCGGCCGGTCCGGACGGTTTCCGGTCTGGCCGCACGGCGGAGAGGATTCGCGGGTCGATGCGCCGGACTTCGGCGATCCGGTTCGCGGACCGCACGGACCGAAGCGCTGAGAGAGGGAGCACGGTGGCATGAACCCGGACGACCAGTTCGAGCGCTGCCTCGAGTCGCTGCACGAGGCCGCCCTTGACAAGGGCCGCTGGCCCGCCGCCTCGGCCCGAATCGACGAGGCCTGCGGCACCAGGGGCAGCAGCCTCGTGGTCGGAGAGCGTTCCCGCGGCGAGAACCGCATCCACTTCGCCCGCCTGCTCTACCGCGGCGAGAACCGGGACGACCTGGCGCGCGAGTATTTCGACGTCCACTACGATCGGGACGCGGCCATGCGCCGCCTCATGGACCGTCCGGAGGGCCGGCTGGTGCATCTCCCCGACCTCTGGACCGAGGAGGAGCGGAGGACGTCTCCGGTGTACAACGAGGGATACCGCCGCCTCCGCGCCCGGAACGGGCTGAACGCGCATTTCGACGACCCGGACGGGCTGCGCCTCGTGTGGGCGATCGCGGATCCCGTCGGCGGCGACGGCTGGGAGCCCGGCCGGCTGCGGCTCCTCGAGCGCCTGCTGCCGCATGTCCGCCAGTTCGTCCGCGTCCGGCAGGCGCTGGCGGCGGCCGGGGCGCAGGGCGAAGGGCTCGCGGGCCTGCTGGACAGCGACCGCATCGGCGCAGTGCAGTTGGGCCGGAACGGCCGCGTGCAGGAGGCCAGCGCGCCCGCGCTCGCGATCCTGCGCGCCAGCGACGGGCTGCGCGACGAGGGCGGCATGCTGCGTGCCCATGTTCCGGGCGACGACGAACGCCTGCAGAAGCTGCTGGGGCGGGCGCTTCCGGACTGGCGGGACGGGGCCCCGTGCGGCGGGTCGATGACTGTCCGGCGCAGCACGGCGCGGTCGCGCCTGGCGCTGCACGTCATGCCTGTCGGAGATCGCGCGTCGGACTTCGGGGGGCGCCCAATGGCATTTCCTTAAGGATTCGGCGTCATTTCCTTAAGGAGTCGTGCCTTTCCGTTGCAGGCGGCCCCTGCCTTTTCGGGGTTTTTCGGCCTTCAGGCTGCGGCCTTGCGCCTTCGGTGCCACTTGCTGACCGGCTT
>JAJEGW010000052.1 GCA_022819605.1 Silicimonas sp.
CCGCCCATGTGCGTGCCGTGGTAGCCTTTCTTCAGGCTCAGGAATTTCACCCGACCTGCTTCTCCCCTTATCTTGTGATACTGCCGTGCGAGGCGCAGGGCGGTCTCGACGCTGTCCGAACCACCGCTGGTGAAGAATGCGCGCGCCATGCCGTCCGGGCCGAAGAAATCGGCCAGTTCGTGCGCCAGTTCTATGATCTTGTCGTTCGTGGTTCCGCGAAAGGCCGAATAGTAGGGCAGCGTGCCGAGCTGGTCTGCAATCGCCTGCTTCACGGGTTCGCAGGAATATCCCAGGTTGACGTTCCAGAGACCGCCCACGGCATCCACCGCCTCGTGGCCGTCGATGTCGCGAATGCGCGTTCCCGCAGCGCCAGTGACGATGACCGGCGGGTTCTCGATGCAGTCCGTCGGGCTTGCCATCGGGTGCCAAAGAAGTCGGGCGTTCTGTTCTTTCAGGAAGTTCGAGTCTCTCATGGGATTGACCTTTCAGGCGAAAGCGATGTCGACGGTGCCGAAGACTCCGTAGTCGGCATGTATTCGGGTCCCCGGGGGACATTCAAGAGGGCGGATGAACGATCCTGACAGGATTACCTGTCCGGCCTCGATCCGCTGTTCATAGCATGCCATGCGACGGGCCAGCCAGCGAACGCTCTCGACGGGGTCGTTCAGGACCCCTGCGCCGAGGCCGGTCTCCTCGACGCCGCCGTCCTTGAAGACAATTGCCGGAATCCAGCGGAGATCGTGCGCGTCCACGTCGTGGCGCTCGCCTCCAAGCACGAAGCCCGCATTCGCCGCGTTGTCGCTGATCGTGTCCGTGATGATGCGGGTCTGGCCGCTTTCCGGGTCGGCACGAAGGATGCGGGTGTCGAGGATTTCAATGACCGGCGCAACGCACTTGGTTGCGGCCAGGACATCTTCTCGCGTCACGTCCTGTCCGCTGATCGGGCTCTTCATGATGAACGCTATCTCCGCCTCGACGCGAGGCTGGATGAAGCGCCCAGCCGGAACCTCGCTTCCGTTTGCAAATTCCATGTCGTCAAAGAGGATCCCGCTGTCCGGAACGTCGATGTTCAGCGCGGCTTGCATGGCCTTGGAAGTGAGCCCGATCTTCCATCCGGCTATCTGCCGGCCCTGCGCGATCTTGGCCGATAGAATCTCGCTCTGGATCGCATATGCGTCATCCATGGTCATGCCGGGATGCGCCATGCTGAGCAGGCCGATCTGGGTCCTTGTCGCCTCGGCCCGAAGCAGGGCGGCGGCGGCGCTGGCATGCTCCTCGGGCGTCATGCCTCGTCCTCGACCGTGTTGCGAAGGGTGCCGATGCCCTCGACCTCGACCTCGATCACGTCGCCGGGCTGCAGGAACCGCGGCGGGTCGAAACGTGCTCCGGCTCCAGTGGGGGTGCCGGTGACAATGATGTCGCCGCTGTCGAGGGTCGTGAAGGTCGAGATGTAGGCGATCTGCTCCCGCACCGGAAACAGCATGTTCTTCAGGTAGTCGTCCTGCCGTACCTCTCCATTGACTCGCGTAACGATTCGGGCGTCGTCAAGCTGTGCCGGATCAGTGAAGGGCACGATCCAGGGCCCAATGGCGCCCGAGCTGTCCCAGTTCTTGCCTTGAGTGACGTTGAACTTCGCGTGCCGAACCCAGTCACGGATCGTTCCCTCGTTGCACAGCGTGAGCGCAGCGATGTGCTCGTGAGCGTTTGATGGGGCAATTCGGCGTCCCCCCCTGCCGATCACGACCGCGACCTCGCCCTCGTAGTCGAGCCGTTCGCTTTCGGGCGGGCGGATCAGGGGGCGGTCATGGCCGGTGAAGCTCGACGGGAAGCGGGGGAAGAGCGACATGTGCTTCGGTTGGTCGCTGCCATCCATGTACTCGGCATTCCGGTCGGGGAAGTTGACGCCGACACAAATGATTCGGCTGGGTTCCGGAATCGGAGGTTCGAACAAGATGCCCCGGTGTGAAGCGATCCGGCCCGTTGCCGCATGGGCCAAAGCGTCCAGTCCGCCAGCCGCGACAACGTCCTTGAGTGTCGGCCATTTCGGGAACTCCTGCAAAAGCGGGATGGCCCCGTGCTCATTCACCATGCCGTAGAAGCGCTCGTTGTCGTGAATGTAGGTCGCAAATCTCATGCCAGTTCCACCATCACGTCATAGGCCGCCATCACGTCTTCACGCGTAGTGCCGAACTGTCCGACCTGGAAGCGTACCGCGGCTCGCCCATCGACTTGGGTCTGCGTCACGTAGATCCGCCCGTCGTTGTTCAGGCGGTTCACGAATTCCAGCTGTCCCGCGTCATCCTTCCCGACGAGGCGAAACGTGAACAGCGACAGAATCGGGTCGGTCACGATCTCGAACTTGCTGTCGTCCCGAAGTTTCCCGGCAAGCTCTTCGGACCATGCGACATGGTTTCGGATGCGGCGGCGGAGGCCTTCCAGCCCGTAGGCCCTGATCAGGAACCAGAGCTTGAGCGCGCGGAACCTCCGCCCAAGCGGAATCGACCATTCCGAATAGTTGATGATTCCGTCCGCGCCATGAGTCTTCAGGTATTCGGGCTTTATTGCCAGCGTGCGGGTCAGATCCTCCGGCGAGCGCACGAAATGAACTGATCCGTCGAACTGTCCTCCCATCCATTTGTAGGGATTGAAAACCACGCTGTCCGCCTTCTCGGTGCCGGTCCAGAGGTGCCGGAACTCGGGGCAGATCATGGCGTTGCCGGCCCAGGCTGCATCCACGTGAAGATAAAGTTCGTGCTTCCTCGCAACCTCCGCGATGCGACCCACTTCGTCGGAGGCGCCCATGCTGGTGCCGCCGACGCAGGAGATGACGCCCGCTGGCAGGTGCCCTGCGGCAAGGTCGGACTTGATCGCGTCGTCCAGTGCAGAGGGATTCATGGATCTCAATTGTCCCATTGTGGGAATCCGGACGAGGTTGTCCTGCCCGATCCCGGCAACCCATATCGCACGGTCGATCGACGTATGCACTTCGGCCGTCGCGTAAATCCGAAGTGGCTTCTGCCTTGGCAGTCCGGCCTGGTTTCCCTGCCACTCAAGCGTGCGTTCCCGCATGGTCAGGACGGCGGCGAGGGTGGCTTCGGAGGCGCTGCCATGAATGACGCCATGAAACGCAGTGGGCAGCTCGAGAGCCTGGCGAAGCCAGTCGAGGACACGCGTTTCCAGTTCGGTTCCTGCGGGCGACGTCTGCCAGATCATGCATTGAACGGCGAGGTTCGCGATCATGTAGTCCGCGACCACGGAGGGCGGCGATGCATTTGAGCAGAAATAGGCAAAGAAGTTCGGATGTTGCCAATGCGTGATGCCAGGCATGACAAGGCGGTCCACGTCGTTGAAGATCGTCTCCATGTCTTCGGCTTCCTCGGGCGGCGCTTCGGGAAGCGAAGCCGTAATCTCGCCGGGCGAAACCTGAGATCGGACCGGGCGCTCACGAATGGTGCGATGATAGTCGGCGCCCCATTCCGCCGCTCGCCGGCCCCAATGGGCGAGGTCGTCCCAAGTAGGCTCGCGGCGCTCTGTCATGGCGCGATGATCGGTGTGGCTTCAAGTGTCGGAGGTTTGGCCTTGACGCCGACGAAGGGCGTCCCGTGCTCGAACCAGCTGCGCGGGGCCGGTGCACCCCAAAGGGTCTGTCGCTGCGGATCCTTCAGGTCCCACCGAATCGGTTCATGGTCCGGGTCAATCGTCTGGTAGTCCGAGCAGTAAATCTCCGTCCGGTGCCCGTCGGGGTCGAGAATGTACAGAAAGAACGCATTGGAAATCCCGTGGCGTCCCGGGCCCCGCTCGATGTTGTCGAGATAGCCGGTGGTCGACATGAGATCGAGCAGGTCGATGATGTTTAGTGGCGTCGGCACCCAGAACGCGATGTGGTGCAGCCTCGGACCGGTGCCGTTGGTGAAGGCAATGTCGTGGACTCCTCCCTTCCGGTGCATCCATGCTGCCCAGAGTCGGCCCGTTTCCTCGTCCTCCGTGTATTCGGTCACGCGGAAACCGAAGTCGCTGTAGAACGCGACCGAGGCGTCGACGTCGCTCGAAAAGAAATTGCAATGGTCGATTCGAAGCGGCTTCACGCCCCGGTAGAGCGCGTACTGCTGGTGGATCCAGGGCAGGCGATCCATTTTGTGGTAGAACTCGATCGGAGTTCCGAGATTGTCGGTAGTTGCGAGCGTGCGGCCTTGATGCGCCCGCTCCACCCATTCCGTGGCGCGACCTCCGGATCTGAAGTGAGCATCGGCCCGGTCCAGGTCCTCCTCCGAAAACACCTTGAACGACAGGGACTCGACCGTGCCCGGGTCGCTGGACTTTTGCAGGATCAGGCAATGATGACCTCGTTCCTCCATCGCACGAAGGTAGATGTGGCTGGCGGTCTCGTCCGTGACCTGAAGTCCCAGCGTGTCAACGTAGAAGTGTCTTGACGCCTTCATGTCCGCAACGTTCAGGCAGGCATGGCTGAGGCGAACCGTGTTGAAGGACGGGGCGAGGGCGGGGGCGGGCACAGGCATGGTCGAACCTTGTCAGATGGCGGGCAGGTGGCCAAGACCCGGCGGATTGCCGGGGCCAAGGCGTTCGTGTGCTCGAATGGTCAAGTGGCAGTTCCTTGGCGGTTGATTGACTCCAGCAGGCTGCATCAGTTTCCCAGCCGTGGAATCTTGTGCTCGCCGGTCGCAAATCCGATGTGCTTCTGCTCCATGTAGAACTCGAAGCTCCAGTCGCCCCCGTCGCGGCCCATGCCGCTGGCCTTTGTGCCTCCAAATGGTGTCGGGAGGTGACGAATGTTTTCCGAGTTCACCCAGATCATGCCGGCTTCGAGCTTGTCCGTAACGCGAAGCGCGCGCGCCAGGTCTTTCGTCCAGACATATGCGGTCAGGCCGTATTCAGTGTCATTGGCGAATTCCAGCGCCTCATCCTCGTCCGAGAACCCGATCGAGGTCAGGACCGGGCCGAAAATCTCTTCCTGGGCGATGCGCATGCCGTTGTTGGCACCGGTAAACAGGGTCGGCTGGACAAAGTACCCCGTCGCGTCGCCCGCAGAGCCACCTGCGGCGATGGTCGCGCCCTCACTGGTCGCTATGTCAAAATAGGACGTGACCTTTTGGAAGTGATCTTCGGCGATCAACGGGCCGATTTCGGTTTCAGGATCCAGCGGGTGGCCGACCTTGATCCTGTTCACGCGTTCGATCAGCCGGGCCTCGAACTCCTCGCGGATGGACTCCTGCACCAGAAGGCGCGAGGACGACGTGCATCGTTCGCCATTGATCGAGTAGATCATGAAGATCACGGCATCGAGGGCGCGTTCCAGGTCGGCGTCGTCGAAGACGATCACGGGATTCTTGCCGCCCAATTCCAGATGCACGCGCTTGAGCGTGTCGGCACCTTGTTTGACGATCAACTTGCCGGTCGCGCTTTCTCCGACGAAGGCGATGGCCTTCAGGTGCGGGTGCTCGCAGAGTGCCTTGCCTGCTTCCTCGCCATAGCCGTTAACGGTGTTGAGAACGCCCGGCGGTAGGCCAGCGCCTTCGGCAATCTCGACGAGCAACCGAGCGGTGAGCGGCGACAGTTCGGCGGGCTTGTGGACCACGGTGCATCCGGCGGCGAGGGCTGGCGCGATCTTCCAGGTCGAGAGCATGAAGGGCGTGTTCCAGGGCGTAATGATCCCCACCGGGCCAATCGGCACGCGGGTGGTGACATTCGCAAGTCCGGGCGAGGGGAGGTTGTATCCGTCCCGTGCCGAGACGACCTGGTCGGCGAAGTACCGGAAATTCTCGGCGCCTCGGAGCGCTGCCTTCGACATGAAGCGATAGGCCTGCCCGGTGTCCCAGCATTCGCAGAGCGCAATTTCCTCGGCGCGTGCCTCGATCGCTTGGGCGACCCGGATCAGGGTGGCCTTGCGTTCCTTCGCCGGCAAGTCGCGCCAAGCCGCAAAGGCGTCATGGGCGGCGTGCGCGGCGGCGTCGATGTCTTGGGACGTTCCCAGTGCAACATCGCAGATCCTGCTCTTGTCGACTGGCGAGACAGAAGCAAATGTTCCGCCGGATCCGTCTTGATCGGTGCCGCCAATGCGGTTTGGAACACCGCCTGTCCGGAACCGCTCAAGGTGTCCGTCAAGCGCAGTTAGGTTGTCGGAAAGGGTCATTTGTCGCCTTTCAGATGATCGCGAATCGTGCCGGTCTTTGGAGAGAGCTCAGGATCGATGTCACGAACTTCAAGCGAAAGGGCCAAGGAATGCTCGCTCATGTAGGGATTGATGAACTCGCGCGCGGCCGAGAAGAGTTGCTTCGCGACCTTGTCCTTGACGGCGTCGGGACGGCCGCCGCGAAGGCGGACCGAGATGTCAACGAAGCCGTGCCCGTCAGTTCCGTCAGCAATCGCGTGGTGATCGGCCCGATAAGCACGCACCCGGACGCCCGCCATCGGAATTTCGTCAATTGCGGTCGCTGCCAGCCTGAGGCGCTCGCAAAGGCCGCCGACATCGATCGCCTCCTCGAGATTTGCGGAGTATTCCATAAGCACGTGCGGCATTGCATTTCCTTGACATATCAATAATTGAGTTGTTAAACAAATACCGCAATCCTGTCAAGAGTCGATTCAATGCCAAACGAAAAGGTCGCGCTTCCGTCAACTCGCCGTTCGCTGCCGATCGCGCTGATCCGGGCTCGCGAGGCTGTCATGGCACCGATCCGGGAGATGCTGGCGGGGACTGGTCTGACCGAGCAGCAGTGGCGCGTGCTGCGTGTTCTGGACGAATTCGGCCCGATGGATGCATCGCAATTGTCCAGGGAGGCAGGCCTGATGGCGTCAAGCTTGACGCGGATCGTGCAGTCAATGGTGACTGACGGGCTCGTGACCCGGGAATCGTCAACGACCGATCGCCGTCGGCAGATCATCGGGATAGCATCCAGCGGTCAAAAAGTTTTGGCGGACAACCGTGATGCTGCACTGGCCATCGCGGAAGACCTTCATGACAGGCTCGGCAAGCGTGACCTCGAGCGACTCCTGAATTTGCTTGAAGCATTGGCGAAAGTTGATCCAAGAAATTGAAATGTGAGCGGGTGAGCGTTAGACGCTGGGTGCTTGGAACTTGGCACATAGCTTCCAAAGTTGCTGGCATTCAAGATGTCAGCGCTATCGCAAACGGGGAATGACCATGCCTGTCACTGACCGGAAGAGAGCAATGATGCATGTCATTGTCAGGTTTGCACTCATTGGTGCCGCATCAATGAATGCCTATTACTTGGGAATTAAGACACCCAGCGTCAATCCTCCTTGGATTGAGTTGGCTTTGCTCTTGAATTGGGTTGTATTTTCCTTTGCATTGTAGGGTCTCATACCAAACCAACAAAGTAATCACGGATAGAAGCCGCCCCGAGTTTCACAGCACGGCCCACTTTCTGGC
The DNA here is from genome assembly GCA_022819605.1 of Silicimonas sp. Lineage (GTDB taxonomy): Bacteria > Pseudomonadota > Alphaproteobacteria > Rhodobacterales > Rhodobacteraceae > JAJEFO01. Next base: position 7,409 of record JAJEGW010000052.1, read on the forward strand.
AGTGATCCGCATGATCTCCGCCTTGTTCGAGACGAACCCGTTCCACACCTCTTCGACGGTTTCTCTGACATGTTCGGCGCTTTCGAACACCCGATTGGCGAAGTGGCGGTGCTTCAGGATCGAGAACAGCGTCTCGACGGGGTTCAGTTCCGGACTGTAGGGCGGCAGCCGGAGCAGG
>JAJEGW010000120.1 GCA_022819605.1 Silicimonas sp.
TCGTGCCACAGCGAATTATTGCGCGTCGTGCGGCCTAGAACGCCCGGACTGCATCCGACTCTCTGCCGTCAGAAAAGTAGACCATTATGATAGAATCCGTGACGGGCACGCCGTTCCGCTGAATGTCAAAGGCCACGACAACCTTCGTCGCACGTGCGCTGGTCGACAGGCTTCCGACATTCCAGCAATTCCCGACCGCGAGGCCGAATGCCTCCTTTTCGCCGCCGGTCAGGGGCGGGCCGCGCGGCGCCACCTGTTGGGAATCAGAGTCCGCCTCGGCGAGTGCGGCCACGGTCTCGAATTCGCGCGGGGGGTCGTCCGGCACGACGGGTTCAGGGCTTGGAGGACGCGAAGGCCGTGATCGTGGCCGCATGGAACTGGCAACGGCATAGGTCTCCTCCTCTTCGGCCTCGGTGACAATGCGGTCGCTTGCCTCCTTCGGCGCCTGCGGAGCGTTGTCCTCCACGACCAGCTCCGGCGGGGCTTCGGCGTCGGGAACGCTAGCCTCGATCAGGTCTGCCCCGGTTTCCGCCTCGGGCGGCGGCGCCAGTTGCGGCAACGGCGCGACGCGGGGAGCAGGCGCTGCAACCTGATCAGGCTCAACGCTCGTGCCGTCGATGTCCGATGGCGGCAGGAGCGGCGTCGGCGCGCTGTCATCAATCTCCGCCCCCAAGGCGGGCTGATCGATTTCAAATTCCGGCAAGTCGGGACTCTCCGGGGCTTCCACCGGACTGGGCGTGGACAGTTCCGTCGCCGCAACCGCAGTCAGGGCCTGTGGCGCCTCGTCCTCCTCGGGCGCAACCACTGCAGGCGCGTCGGTCTGCGTTTGCGGTGCGGCCCCGGGTGGGAGCAACGCCGCGTATTCCTGTTCTGAGAGGATTGCCACTTCCGACAAGATCACGACCTCGGATTGCCGGTCGCTGGCCAGGGGTCGGGCAAAGAACACCGCCAGGATGAATACGATGTGACCCGCACCCGAAATGTACCAGCTCCAGCGCAATCCTTCCTCACCCGCCTCCAAGCCTCGGCCCGCCCATGTCGGTCACGAGCCCGATATCCGTGATGCCCGCCGCATTGAGGGCGCCCATGACCTGCACGACGCGGGCGTATGGGATCGCGCCGTCCGCCCGGATGAAGACGCGCCTAGATGCCCGTTCGCTCAGGACGGCGCGGAGACGTGGCACGATCTCCTCGCTTGCAACCTCAGTCGTCTGGATCATGATGACCCCATCCGCTGTCAGCGTGACGGTCAGCGGCTCTTCCTGCTCGCTTGCGAGCGCCTGTGCGGCAGTCCTGGGGAGTTCGACGGGAACGCCAACCGTCTGCAGCGGGGCAGCGACCATGAATATGATCAGAAGCACGAGCATCACGTCCACGAAGGGCGTGACGTTGATTTCGGACATCGGTCTTGCGCGCCGCCGTCGGCGCCGGTTGCCGGTCCGCTCGTTCTGAATGACTTCGGCACCCATCAGTTCTGGTCCAACTGGCGCGACAGTATGGTAGCAAATTCGTCGGCAAAACTCTCGTAGCCGGCAATGATGCGTCCACTGTCTGCGGATAGCTTGTTGTAGAAGATCACCGCCGGAATCGCCGCAAGAAGTCCCAGGCCGGTGGCAAGAAGCGCTTCGGCAATCCCGGGCGCGACCACGGCAAGATTCGTGCTTTGCTGCTGCCCAATCTCGATGAAGGCCGACATGATGCCCCAGACCGTGCCGAATAACCCGATGAACGGGGCGGTCGAGCCAATCGTCGCCAGTAGCGGCAGGCCCTTCTGCAACTCTTCAGCCTCTTTCTGGATCGCCACGTCCATTGAACGGTCGATCCGTGCATGCGCCCCGCCGATTGCCGCCCCGTCCGCCTTGTGCGAACGCCTCCACTCGGTCATTCCAGCCACAAATACACGTTCGGTTCGCCCCGACGGAATCGGCCCCAGCGCGTCGTAGAGCGTGTCCAGCGGCTCGCCCGACCAAAAGGACGCCTCGAACCTTTGCGTTTCGCGCCGTGCGCGCCAATACTGCCCGTGCTTGTTGATGATGACGGCCCAGCACCAGAAAGAGGCAAGGACAAGCAGTACCATCACCAGCTTGACGACGATCGTGGCACGAGCAAACAGCGCCCACATGGAGAATTCCATCTCCTGCACCAGCGCGAGGGTTTCCGTTTCCATTACTCGACTCTCTTCCTGCCCAGTCCCGATATTTCGGGTACCTCATGCAGCCGGACATTAGCCCAAGGTAAGGAAAATTGGAATAAGCCGGGGCTGATCGGAAGAAGCAGACTCATCACGATTCAAGGAGTCGGCGAACTTCCGCCGGAAACCTGACCGCTCTTCCGCCCTCGGCCAATGCAACGAGCGTGACCTTGGCGGCGAACAGCGTTTGTCCGTCCCGCAACACGTTCTGCACCAGTGCAATCCGCGCACCCGAATGCGACGAAAGGCGAGTCTCTACGATGAGGTCATCACCGAACCGCGCCGGCGACAGGTAGTCGGCCTCGATGCGGCGCACCGCGAACACGACGCCGTATCCGTCATTCAGCACCGACTGGTCGACACCTTTCTCGCGAACCCATTCGGTCCGGGCGCGCTCGATGAACTTCAGGTAGTTGGCATAGTAGACGATGCCCGCCAGATCAGTGTCTTCGTAGTAGACGCGGGTCTTGAAACAGTGGGCCATGCGACTCCTTCACCTCATGCGGCTCCCTTCAGGCCTCGGTCACGCTCCCTGCAAATCCTCGCCAATCCCGGCGCACGTCTCAAAGGCGGTGGCCCGATCCATGCCAGCAAGTGGGCCGCACCTCATGACGCACAAGCCTCAGAGCAGGACACCTTGGCCGGACGAAACGGGGGGAGCAAGGCCCAGATGCTTCCAGGAATTGGCCGTCAGCATCCGCCCTCGCGGCGTTCTTTGGATCAAGCCCTGCTGCAGAAGGTACGGCTCGATGACCTCTTCGATCGCATCCCTGCTTTCGGACATCGCCGCCGAGATCGTGTCCGCACCGACGGGTCCGCCTTGGTAGTTTTCGGCGATCAAGGAGAGATATTTCCTGTCCGCGCCGTCAAGTCCTCGACCGTCAACACCAAGCCTGGTCAACGCCCCGTCAGCCAGTTCGCGCGTCAGTCGACCGTCTGATTCCACGACGGCGAAGTCCACGACCCTCCGCAGCAGCCGACCTGCAATTCTCGGTGTGCCACGGGCACGGCGCGCGATCTCGCGGGCACCGCCGTCACCGGTCTCGACCCCCATGAGGCGGGCACCGCGAGTGACAATCTCGTGAAGCTCGTCGTCCGAGTAGAACAGCAGCCGGACGGGGATCCCGAACCGGTCGCGCAAGGGCGTCGTCAGAAGTCCCAAGCGGGTTGTCGCACCAACGAGCGTGAAGGGCTGCAGCTCAATTCGAACTGTCCTCGCTGCGGGTCCCTCGCCGATCACGAGGTCAAGCTCGAAATCCTCCATTGCGGGGTAGAGCACCTCCTCCACCGCCGGATGCAAACGGTGAATCTCGTCGATGAAAAGGACATCGCGGGCATCGAGATTCGTCAGGATCGCCGCAAGATCTCCCGCCTTTGCCAGAACGGGTCCGGACGTCATGCGGAAATTGACCCCGAGTTCGCGCGCCATGATCCGCGCAAGAGTCGTCTTCCCCAGCCCCGGCGGCCCGTGAAACAAGGCATGGTCCATTGCTTCGCCGCGCTGCTTTGCGCTCTCGATGAACACGCGCAGGTTCGCCCTCGCTTCGGCTTGCCCGATGAAGTCATCGAGCATTCTGGGCCGAAGCGCCCGATCCGCATCCTCGGGTCTCGCTTCGGGCCGGACGGTCGGATCCGGCTCTTTCACCGCCCGCCCTCCTGCCGAATGCCACGAGGGCGCTGGAACGTGCTATCCAGGATGGGATTCATGCTTTCGGGGCCAATCTCTTCAATGCCTCGCGGATCAGTGTCGCGGTGTTCGCATCCTCGGTCATGCCGGCTGCCTCGGCCACTGCCGTTGACGCCTCTCCGGGAGCGTAGCCCAGATTCCGCAGTGCAGAAAGCGCTTCGGCCTGCCCTGCCGCTCCAGGGACCGGTTCCGTCACGAGCCCGTCGTCCGAACCAACATCGGGTTCCGGGGGTGCGCTTCCCTGCATCGCCATCATGTCGGGCACCTTGCCCTTGAGCTCGTTCACGACCCTCTGCGCAATCTTGGGACCCACGCCTGGCGCCGCTCTGATCGACGCCCAGTCGCCGAGGGCGATCGCACGTGCCACGGCGTCTGGTCCCAGTGTCCCGAGAATTGCCATCGAGGCCCGAGCTCCAATGCCCTGCACCCCCATCAGGAGCCGATGCCACTCCCGCTCCACCGGCGTATTGAACCCGAAGAGCTGCAAGAGATCCTCGCGCACGAGGAGATCCGTATATAGTGACGCAACCTTCCCGGTTCCGGGCAAGGCCGCCAAGGTCCGCTCGCTCACGAACACGACATAGCCGACGCCGCCAACATCTAGGAGCACGTGATCGCTTGCGCGGTAGTCAATCCTCCCAGACAAGCGCCCGATCATGGAATCACCAGTGCGCGACTCCGGGACATGTGCGCGTGACAGATCGCGACGGCGAGCGCATCCGCAGCGTCCCGCCCCGATATGTGCGCTCCCGGAAGCTGCATCCTCACCATGTACTCGATCTGTTGCTTGTCGGCATGCCCGGTGCCGACAACCGCCTTCTTCACAGCATTGGGTGCATATTCCCCAACCTCGACGCCTGCCCGTGCCGGCACCAGCATCGCGATGCCCCGCGCCTGTCCCAGCTTCAGGGTGGACGCACCATCCTTGTTGACGAAAGTGTGCTCCACCGCCGCCTCGTCGGGCGCGTGTCTTTCCCAGACCTCGGAAAGCTGCTCGAACAACGACACCAGCCGTGCCCCGAGCGGTCCCGCCCCAGTCCGGCAGACGCCGTTCGCAACGTGAGACAGCCGCGACCCGGAAGTCTCAATGACTCCCCATCCAAGGGCGCGAAGCCCAGGATCCAGTCCCATTACGCGCATTTTTTCGACCTGCTCTACTGACCTCGCTTGGAAATTAGCACAAAACGTGAATATCTGCCAAGGATTTTGGCACGTGCACCGAAAAGCGGCCACTCTCCTACGCCCGCACCCTGCTTTGGATACGCGTCCGTCCGGGTCCGAAAACGACATGAGGCATGTCGATTTTTTTTCCGCTATTTCAGAATGTTACGGAGGTTCTGGAGATATGCAATTCCTGCATACGGGACATGCGAAAATTGAGCCTTGTCCGGTCACAGCCTCGCCTCTAGTTGCGACTCGAAACGCAGCGCCAGCAAGAGGAGAACGGCCATGGCCATCACAATGTCTCGCAACAATGCCGCCAACATCAGCGGCTCACCAACGACCCTGTCCGGGCTTGTCTCGGGCGTCATTCACTGGAACAAGGCCCGCCGCACCCGCGCCGTCCTGTCCAGGTTGAGCGCTCATGAACTGGAGGACATCGGCATTTGCCGCGGGGATATCGACGCGATCTGCTCTGGGCGCAGATAGTCCGATGCCATCCCCTGGCGCGCACCGCATTGGGAACGCGCAAGATCCCGAAGGGACCGGTTCTTGATCGGTCCCTTTTTTGTCAGCGCTCATCGGACTCCATCCTTGCAAAGGGCCTCAAGCCGGGCCATGCCTTTGTGCAACATCCCTTCTGCCAGTCTTGCCGCGTGGACTCCGATGATTGACATGGCCATGTGCAGCGCATTTCCGCTTCATGACAGAACCCGCGACGGGCTCACGGCGACAGCAGCCATTCACTTGACGGAATCTGCGAGGGCATTGGCGCGATGGCTATCGAAGCCGACTACGTAATTGTTGGCGCGGGCAGTTCCGGCTGTGCAATGGCATACCGGCTCGCCGACGCCGGTCGTCAGGTCATCGTCGTGGAATACGGCGGCAGCGACCGCGGCCCGCTCATTAACATGCCGGGTGCGCTCAGCTATCCGATGAGAATGCGCCGCTACGACTGGGGACTCGAGAGCGACCCCGAGCCGCATCTTGGCGGTCGACGCCTTGCTACGCCGCGCGGCAAGGTAATTGGCGGATCGAGTTCCATCAACGGGATGGTGTACGTGCGCGGCCATGCCCGTGACTTCGACCATTGGCGGGACCTTGGAGCGGATACCTGGAGCTACGCGGATGTCCTGCCCTATTTCCAGCGAATGGAGGACTGGCACGACGGCGGACGCGGCGGCTCGGCCTCATGGCGCGGTCGAGGGGGACCGCTGCATGTCACGCGCGGGCAACGGAGCAATCCGCTGACACGTGCATTCGTCGAGGCTGGCCGACAAGCAGGCTACCCCGTGACCCTGGACTACAACGGCCACCAGCAGGAAGGCTTCGGCGCCTTCGAGATGACCGTCTGGAAAGGCGAACGATGGTCTTCGGCCAAGGCCTATCTGCGACCTGCGCTTCGGACCGGAAACTGCAGGGTCGTACGTGCCCACGCGAACCGCGTCATTCTCAATGGAACGCGGGCGACCGGAATCGAGATCGAACGTGCCGGACGCACCGAGGTGATTCACGCCCGTGCCGAGGTCATTCTGTCCGCCTCGTCCCTGAATTCTCCAAAGCTGCTCATGCTCTCGGGCATTGGTCCCGCTGCTCATCTGGCCGAACACGGGATCGACACCGTTGCCGATCGTCCGGGCGTCGGACAGAATCTTCAGGACCACCTCGAGATCTACGTCCAGGTGGCCGCGTCGCAACCGGTGAGCCTCTACAGGTACTGGAACCTTCCTGGCAAAGCCTATGTGGCCCTGCGCTGGCTGCTCACCCGCAGTGGCCCCGGCGCATCGAACCAGTTCGAGAGCACGGGATTCATCCGTTCTGCGGCAGGAGTCGAATATCCGGACCTCCAGTTCCATTTCCTGCCGATTGCAGTCGGGTATGACGGGCGAATGGCGGCAAGGCAGCATGGATTTCAGGCCCATGTCGGCCCGATGAGAAGCCTCTCCCGAGGCGAAGTGCTGCTGCGGTCGGCTGACCCGAAAGATCCGCCGCGGATCAGGTTCAACTACATGAGTCACGAGAACGACTGGCGGGACTTCCGGGCCGGCATCCGGCTGACACGTGAGATCTTCGCCCAGCCGGCATTCGCGCCATTCTATGTTCGGGAGTTACGGCCCGGACCCGATGCCCAGACCGACGACGAGCTCGATGCCGTGATCCGGGATCATGTCGAAAGCGCCTACCATCCCTGCGGCACGGCGCGAATGGGGCGGCGTGACGACCCGATGGCTGTCGTGGACACGGAAGCGCGCGTGATCGGGGTCGAAAGGCTCCGGCTCGCGGACAGTTCCGTCTTTCCACGGATCACCAACGGCAACCTGAATGCGCCGTCAATCATGGTGGGCGAGAAGGTCTCCGACGCGATTCTCGGCCGCCCGCCTTTGGCACCCAGCAATCTTGAGCCCTGGATTCATCCCGACTGGAGGAATCGACAACGATAGTCCTGCCCGACCTGGATCAAGGCGCGAGCGTCTCGGTATGTCCATCCACGGCAAGTACCTGGCCGGAAATTCTCGACGCCGCATCCGAGGCCAGAAAATGGACGGAACCTGCAACGTCTGCGGCCGTGACCCAGGTCTTCATCGACACGCCAGCCGCATGATTTCGCCGCACTTCGCCCTCGTCGACACCCTGCGCTGCGGCTTCCATTGCGACGACCCTGTCCATGCGCGGCCCTTCGACCGCCCCGGGACAAACGGCATTGACCCGAACGCCCGCCGACCCGAGTTCCATCGCGAGGGTCTTCGTCAGGCCCACAAGCGCCCATTTGGCGGCGGCGTAGGGACTCCTGAGCGGATAGCCCGCAATGCCGGCCGTAGAGGCAGTCAGGACAATCAAGCCAGCCCGTTCGGCGCGCATCACGCGCGCAGCCCAGCGGCATGTCAGGAAGCTCCCATGCAAGTTGGTTGCAACGCAGCGCTGCCATTCGCCGTAGTCCAGATCCTCGATCCAGCCAGCCGGTCCGCCTGTGCCGGCATTGGCGCAAACCACGTCAGCCCCGCCCCAGCTTGCTTCGACAGCGTTCAGGAACGCTGCCATTTCAGTCTCTGACGTGACGTCCGCCACTGCGGTCATTGCCTCCGGCCATGCCGTGGCGAATTCTGCAACCGCCGCTTCATCGATGTCGCAGATGGCAACCCGATCGCCTTCGGAAAGGAACCGCTCGGCGATCGCCCGCCCGATTCCGGAAGCACCTGCGGTTACGACAATCCGGCGCAATTGCGTTCTCCTGTTCGATGGTGACGGGCTCGGATGACAACCATGGGTTTGCGACCGTACAGGACTCCCAAGTTGGCTGCATGGTCTGCAATTGCATAGTAGTCCGCTGCGGGGCCGTCATGCGGAATGCCGGAATTCGCCCTGCCAATCGCAGCTTGCGAAGCAACAGGGCTCATGCGACCAACGGTGCCGAAACGAGGAATTCGAGCTAAAATGGGCAAGACCGGCAAGACCGCGCGCAACATACTATTCATCATGCACGACCAGCTCCGGTTCGACTACCTGAGCTGTGCCGGGCACCCGCATTTGCATACGCCGAACTTTGATCGCGTCGCCGCGATGGGTGTGCGGTTCACTAACGCATATGCCCAGTCGCCGATCTGCGGCGCGTCTCGGATGAGCTTCTACACGGGCCGCTATGTCTCGTCTCATGGCGCGCAATGGAACGGATTTCCGATCAGGGTGGGTGAACAGACTCTCGGCGATCACCTGCGACGCCTCGGCATGAGCTGCTGGTTGATCGGCAAGACGCACATGAAGGCGGATGCGGAGGGAATGGCTCGCCTCGGGATTGCGCCCGACAGCGTCATAGGCGCGCGGCAGGCCGAGTGCGGCTTTGATGCCTGGATCAGGGATGACGGGCTCTGGGGCGAAGGGCCGGACGGGTTCTACGACGAAAGGACCTCTCCCTACAACGAGTACCTCAGGGCGAAGGGCTACTCCGGCACAAATCCCTGGGCGGACTTTGCCAATGCCGGGACGGACGGTGACGAAATCGCCAGCGGATGGATGCTCGCCAATTCAGACAAGCCTGCCAATATCCGCGAGGAAGACAGCGAAACGCCCTGGCTCACCCGAGAGGCCATACGGTTCATTGACCAAGCGACCGATCCCTGGTGCACGCATCTGAGCTACATCAAGCCGCATTGGCCATACATCGCGCCAGCCCCCTATCACGCCATGTACGGCCCGAACCATGTTCCGGCTCCGAGACGCCACGACATCGAGCGTGACGACCCGCACCCGGTGTATGCGGCCTACATGGAAAACCGCATCGCTGCCGCGTTCCAGAAGAACGAGGTGCGGCAAAAGGCGGTTCGCGCCTACATGGGCCTGATCAAGCAATGCGACGACCAGTTGGGCAAGTTGCTGGATCATCTGGAAGCAACGGGTCGAATGGACAGCACGATGATCGTCCTGACGTCGGACCATGGCGACTATCTTGGAGATCACTGGTTGGGCGAAAAGGACCTCTTCCATGAACCGAGCGTCAAGATTCCCCTTATCGTCTACGACCCGCTACCCGACGCGGACGACACCCGCGGCCAGACGTGTGACGCACTTGTCGAGTCAATCGACGTCGCCGCCACTTTCGTGGAGTTTGCAGGCGGCAAGGTGCCCGGCCATGTCATCGAGGGTCGCTCGCTCATGCCGCTGATTCGCGGCGAGTCCCCCGCGTGGCGGGAATTTGTCATCAGCGAATACGACTATTCCGCAACGCCGCAATGCACAAAGCTCGGGCTAGAGCCGCGCGATGCACGACTCTTCATGGTCTTCGATGGCCGGTTCAAGATGGTGCATGCAGAGGGAGGCTTTCGGCCAATGCTCTTCGATCTGGAAGCCGATCCGGACGAGTTTCGCGACCTCGCTAAGGGAGACTCGCATCAAGGCGAGATCGAGCGTCTCTACGCATATCTTGCAAAATGGGGCAGGCGGCCGGCGCAACGCGTGACCAAGTCCGAGGACGATATCAAGGCGATGCGCGGGCGATCGCTGCGGAGGGGCATCCTGCCTTTCCTCGTGGATGGCTCCGAAGTCGACGAGGAATTGACGGCACGGTATCGCGGTCGGGCACCGGCCAGGTCGGCGGAGGAATAGCCTGCAGGGGTCGTCACCACGGGCCCCACGCCAGGAATGAACTCGGCAACCGAGAAGGAGAACACAAAGTGATCCTCTTCGAAATCGCCGAATCTCCCTCGGCAAGTGTTCGACATACCGTGACTTTGCAAAGCCAACCTCGAACTGTGCCAGCGTCGCCGGCGCTGCAACACGCGCGTGCAGGCATCGACGCAAAAATTTCGTCGCGCTTCGCCACCGAGAATCGAGAGAATTCCGAAGCCGGAGCTCTGGCAGGGCACCGAAACTTCGTTGTCGCACTGCCCGTTCATGTCGCGACCGTGAGTGCGCGACTGCCCTGTAGAAGGCACAGGCACGGACAATCCGAGTGGAGCTTGGGCTACGACGATCCGAGCGCGTCCAAAAGGACCGATTCCAAGACTTCGATCGGCACGTCTTCGGCCACAAATGCTGCACCAATGCCGCGCGCAAGCACCATCCTGAGCTGGCCATCGACGACCTTCTTGTCCTGCCTCATGAGGTCGATCAATGTGCCGGCATCCGGAAGGTCGCCCGGAATGTCGGCAAGATCGAACTTCATGCCCATGGATTCCAGATGCGCACGTACGCGAACCGGCGCCTCCTGGGAACAGAGGCCCATGCGCGCGGACATCTCGAATGCCAGGACACACCCAAGCGCCACGCCCTCGCCGTGCAGGAGGCGGTCTCCATAATCCGTGGCCGCTTCGAGCGCATGACAAAACGTGTGCCCAAGATTGAGCAATGCACGGTCCCCTTCCTCGGTCTCGTCTCGTGCAACGATTTCGGCCTTCATTTCCACCGCACGGCGCACGGCTTGAGTCCTGAGACCCAGATCACCGTCAACCAGTGATCGGCCATTCCCTTCCAGCCATTCGAAGAAGGCGGCGTCTCCAAGAAGGCCGTACTTGACCACCTCCCCGTAGCCGGCCAGGAATTCGCGGCGAGGCAGCGTTTCAAGAACGCCCGTGTCTGCAAGAACCAGAGTCGGCTGGTGGAACGAGCCAACCTGATTCTTGCCATGCGGCGAGTTGATCCCAGTCTTGCCGCCGACAGAACTGTCCACCTGCGCCAGAAGCGTCGTCGGCACCTGCACAAATCTGATCCCGCGCCGCAGAATGGCCGCAGCAAACCCTCCCAGATCGCCGATGACTCCGCCGCCGAGCGCGATCATCACGTCGCGGCGTTCGATCCGTTCCTCCAGCATCCACTCGACGGTTCGTTCCAGCATGTCCCAGCTCTTCGTTGCCTCGCCGACAGGCAACGCGAGGGTCACGTTTCCGATTCCTTCTGCGGCAAGCCCCGCCTGAAGTGCTTCGAGATGCATTTCCGCCACGGTCTCATCCGTCAGCACGGCCACGCGAGGACGCGCCAGAAACGGCCGGATCTCGGCACCGGCGCGCCCAATCAGGCCGTTACCCACGTGGACGTCATAGCTCCTGTCACCGAGCGCAACCTTAACGAATTCGTCTCTCATCCGCTTTCCGCCAGCACGCCGCTCCGGGCGCGCAGCGCCTTCAGTACACGATCCGTCATTTCGTCAATTGAACGGGAGGGAGCCGCGTCGACCGTCACGTCTGCAAGCGCATAGATCGGGGTGCGCGCCTCGTACAGCGATGCAAGCGTTTGCTTCGGACGCGTCGTATGCAGCAATGGGCGCGTCGTCTTGTGCCTCACCCGCTGCCAAAGCAGGTCAAGATCTGCGCGCAACCAGACCGAGAGACCCCTCTCGCCAATCAGCCGACGGTTGCCTTCGCAGAGAAAAGCCCCGCCACCGGTCGCCAGAATCACCGGGTCACCGTCCAGGAGCCGGGCAATCACCTGCGTCTCCCGGTCGCGAAAGAACTCCTCGCCGTCGCGCTCGAAGATCTCGGCGATGGTCCGGCTCGCGGCCCGTTCTATCTCCGCATCGCTGTCGAGGAACGCGACGTCCAGGCGCTTCGCCAATGCGGTTCCAATGGCGCTCTTGCCGGCCCCCATCATCCCCACCATCACGACGGTCTTCCTTAGCTTGAATGGCAAATCAGACGCTTCCCGCATCACATTTCGCGTTGCTGACCTGAATGGCGTGATCTTCTCGCAAATACCAGATATAATCCGAGGGGCGCGGCCAAATTTGGCGTGATCCTGCAAAACAGTTACAGGAGGCTCATCAAGGTGTTTCGTCTTCTGAAGCTCGTGTTCATTGTGCTCATCCTTCTCGGCGGCGCAGTGATCGTCTACGCTTATGTGGGCGACCTTAGCCCGACGCAAATCAAAGTCAGCGCCCCGGTGGAACTGGATGGCAGCTAGTTCAGCTCTCATGCGGCTGTCATGCAGCCTTGCCGTGCTGCAATTCCTGCTGCCTGCTGCATGGGCAAGCGACCAGCCGCTCTCGGCAATTGACTGGCTTTCGGATTCCGTGGCCCAGCCGCAGGCCGAACCTGCTCCGAAAGACGTGACTCCGCTTGCCGCGCTGCCATCGGAAATCTCGGTACTGCCTCTCGACGGAAACACGCCAGACAGTGCAGGCCTGCTGCCTGCAGAACAGCTCGGGCTGGATCCGGGCCTGTGGGGTCGAAGCTCTGCCGCCGATCTTGCGCGCGCCCTCTCAACCCTTCCGGACGGCACCAATGCGCCGCCTGTGCTCAATCTCTTTCTGCGTGACTTGCTGACCGCCGAATTTGACCCACCGATCGACGCGGCCATCGACGACAGGTTCTTTCTTGCGCGGATCGACCGACTCCTGTCCATGGGCCACTTGCGGGAGGCGGACGAACTCATTCGTCGGGTCGGCCCGGAAGAGTCACGTCGTTTCCGCCGCGCCTTCGACATCGCCCTGCTGATGGGGACCGAGACCGAGGCCTGCCGCATCATCGAGAGCGCACCGGACATATCGCCGACCTATCCCGCGCGCATCTTTTGCCTCGCCCGGCTCGGAAACTGGCAGGTTGCAGCACTCACGCTTGGAAGTGCAGAAGCGCTTGGAATCCTGACGCCTGAAGAGGAAGGGCTTCTTCTGCGCTTTCTTGATCCCGATCTCTTCGAAGGCGACTCGCTTCCCGCGCCACCACGGCTCCCGTCGCCCTTGCAATTTCGGCTCTTTGAAGCCGTCGGCGATCGCATCCCGACAGAGCAATTGCCGGTCGCCTTTGCCGTGGCAGATCTCTCCAGCACAATCGGATGGAAAGCACGACTCCGCGCCTCCGAGCGCCTGGCGGCGGCCGACGCATTGCCAATCGGGCGATTGCTCGACGTCTATGCGGAAGGGAAGCCGGCTGCGTCCGGCGACGTTTGGGAGCGGGTCGGCGCGATCGGGTCTCTGGTGGCCGCCGTGGAGGCCAAAGACGGCGATCTCGTGAACTCCGCCCTCGCTCCAGCATGGCAGGCGGCAAAGGTCGGGGGTTACGAAAAGGCCTTTGCAAACTGGGTGGCCGCGCACCTTGAAGGACTGGTCCTCTCGGAATCGACCATGCGCATTGCCTTTGAGATCGCACTGCTGGCGGAAGACGCAAGGCTCGCGGAACACTTCGTCGGCGACAGCAGCGAAAGCCAGTTTCTCCTGGCTATCGCAAAGGGGCTTCGCGGCGCATTGCCCGGTCCAAACATGCTTGCACAAGCCGTCGTCCGCGGTCTCGCGGCACATGGTCCGAGCCCCGCCTACCGCGTGTTGATCGAGGGCGATCGCGGAGGAGAAGCCCTCTTTCGCGCACTTCTTCATCTCATGGACGGGGCGGCAGGCAACCCGCATGCCACGCAACAGTCCCTCATGCTGTTGCGATCTCTTGGGCTGGAACCCTTGGCCCGACAGGTGGCAATCGAACTGGTGCTGGAACACGGCAGGGCATGAACGAGGCGGAGCGCATTACGACCTTCCTCGACGCCCACGTCGCCGAACTCAATGCGTCCCGCAACACGCAGTTGGCCTATGCTCGGGACCTGAACGACTTTCTGGGATGGCTGCAGGCACAGAAATCCGGGCTCCTGACCGCAACTCAAACGGAGATCGAGGAGTACCTGATTCACCTTGATGCAAGCGGGTTGGCGCGTTCGACCCGTGCCCGGCGCCTCGCCGCCATACGGCAATTCTATCGATTTGCCTTCGAATCTGGATGGCGCCGCGACAACCCTGCGATCCGGGTAAAGGGACCCGCACCGGAACGGCACTTGCCTGGAACGTTGTCCGAAGGCGAGGTTGAACGCCTCCTGGATGCCGCACGCAAGACGGGCCGTCACAATGACCGGCTTCGGAACGCCTGCCTGATGGAGGTTCTCTATGCAACGGGGTCAAGGGTCAGCGAACTGGTGTCGCTGCCCGTCACGGCTGCGCGAGGGGATCCGAGGATGCTTCTCATGCGTGGCAAGGGCGGCAAGGAGCGGGTCTTGCCGCTCTCCGGACCCGCCCGTCTTGCACTGTCTGCATGGCTGGAGAAACGGGACGAACTGGAAGAGGTTGCCCGCAATGAAAAGGGCATTCAGCCTTCGAGATATCTCTTTCCGTCGCGCGGCAAGTCCGGACACCTTACGCGGCACCGATTCCATCAATTGATCAAGGATCTTGCCGTTGCGGCAGGAATCTCACCAAGCAAGGTCACTCCGCACACCCTGCGACACGCCTTTGCCACGCACCTGCTTGCCAGGGGCGCCGACCTTCGCGCGATCCAGACGCTTTTGGGCCATTCGGATATCGCCACCACCGAGATATACACGCACGTTCTTGAAGATCGCCTCAAGGACCTCGTTCTGCAGCATCATCCTCTTGCGAAAGAGTGACGCCGCCAGAAATGCCCCCGTCGGCGCGCAGCCGGATTTGGCGATGGAGCACGATTGTCCGGTCCGCGCAGTACGGGTCAACCCGGGGCGAAGAATGGTTGCACCATCGGAGAGTGCCAGCCTCGTCCTGCACATCTCTTGCTTGAATGACCGCCAGCGGCCCTTCATATAGCGAGAAAGGACCTGATTGACGAAGAGGATGGACAGCGCCCTTTCACTGATCGACACCGGTTTCTGGGTGACGTGCGGCGCAATCCTGCTGCTTCTGATCTTGTCTGCCTTCTTTTCCGGCAGCGAAACCGCGTTGACCGCCGCTTCGCGCGGCAAGCTCAAGGCGCGCGCCGAGAAAGGCGAACGTGGCGCCGCGCGCGCGCTCGAAGTGACTGAGGACAGCGAGCGCCTGATCGGATCTGTCCTTCTCGGCAACAACCTCGTCAATATCCTGGCCACTTCCCTCGCAACGGCCATGTTCACGCGCGCCTTCGGGGAAAGCGGGGTCGCCCTGGCCACGCTGCTCATGACGCTCCTCGTGCTGATTTTCGCCGAGGTTCTGCCGAAGACCTATGCGATCTCCAACGCCGAGCCAGCCGCCAGCCGGGTCGCGCGGCCCATCGGATGGATCGTCCTTGTCCTGAACCCCGTCGTGAATGCGGTGCGCGCCATCGTGCGCGGAGTGCTGTTCATTTTCGGTGTCCGGATTGACCCGGACAGCCGCATCCTCTCGGTGCACGAGGAAATCGCGGGCGCCCTTCGACTCGGCCACTCGGCAGGCGTGCTCGAAAAGGAACACCGCGACAGGATGCTCGCCGCGCTTGATCTAGGTGATCGAACGGTCGAGGAAATCATGCTTCACCGCAGCCAGATCGAGATGATCGATGCCGACCTTCCGCCGCAGCAGATCATCGATCTGTGCCTGAACTCGGCACATACGCGCCTGCCGATCTTCCGCGGCGAGCAGGAGAACATCATCGGAGTCCTGCACGCGAAGGAACTGCTTCGCGCGATTCACCCGCGCCTGTCAGATCCCGAGGCCAGCGCCGATCCGTTCGAGGGTTTCGACCCGATGGACGTAGCGATGAAGCCTTACTTCGTTCCGGAAACCACGACACTAGACGACCAGATGCGTCAGTTCCTGCACCGGTCCACACATTTTGCCCTTGTCGTTGACGAGTACGGTGCACTGGAAGGCCTGATCACGCTCGAGGATATCCTGGAGGAAATCGTCGGCGAAATCACCGATGAACTGGATCCTGACGAGGTCCATCCGCTGCAGCGAACCGAAGGTGGAGACTGCGTGGTCGACGGAGCAATGACGATCCGGGATCTGAACCGTGCGACGGACTGGTCGCTGCCGGACGACGAAGCCGTGACGGTCGCGGGCCTCGTGATCCACGAAGCCCAGACAATTCCCACGGTCGGCCAGGTCTTTTCCTTCCACGGCTTCCGGTTCGAGATCCTGGAACGCCACAACAACCGGATCACACGCCTCAAGATCGCGGCGCTCTGAAGTCATACTGTCCGGCACGGATTGCCAATGCGCCGCGCCCTGGCGGCAAGCGGACGGGATCTTGCACCGGTCTCCCAGCTGCAAGGCGTTGCGCCGCCGACCGGCATCTCAAGACTATTGCAGCACGTCTGCGCTGACGGGAGCGCTCTTGCCGCGAGCTTGCCATCCAGCACCGCACAGGCCTCAAACTCGAATCCGCGACCGCCGAGCAGCCCTTTGGAAGGGTCGTCATAGTCGTCGTGCGCGTCCTGCAATTTTTCGGGCGAACGGCCGGTCTGAAGGTTCCCTTTCTTCATCATGCGCTCCGACTAAAGGCGCCCAACCGGCCTTGGCCGGGCACCGGCCGCCCCTGCCAGGAGGCACAGCCAGTCGTGGGCAACGGTTGCGGCCGCAATTGCGGTGATTTCGGACTGGTCGTAGGGCGGCGATACCTCGACAACATCCAAGCCAACGAGGTTTAGCCCCTCCAGTCCCCGGATGAATTCCAGTGCCTGCCAGGATGCCAGCCCACCTGGAACCGGAGTTCCCGTTCCAGGCGCGAAAGCCGGGTCCATGCCGTCAACGTCGAAGGAGACGTAAACCGGTGCATCGCCCGCACGCTCGCATGCGATCTCGATCGCCGCGGCGATTCCGTTGCGGTGAATCCAAGGGCTGGTCAGGATTTCGAACCCGAAATCCTCATCATTATAGGTCCGCAGACCAATCTGGGTGGATTTGGTTACGTCCACGATTCCCTCGCGGGCGGCGTGCAGGAACATGGTGCCGTGGTTATAGGCTTCGCCATCATCAGGCCACGTGTCGCAATGGGCGTCGAACTGGATCAGCGCGACCGGCCCGTGCATTTTGGCATGGGCCTTCAACACCGGATAGGCCACCGAATGGTCCCCCCCAAGCGTCAGCATTTTGGCGCCGCTTGCGATGATCGTATCCGCATGCGCCTCAATTGCCGGGTGGACGGTGTCAGGATGATGCGGATCAAGATGCACATCTCCATAGTCGACCACAGACAATGTCTCGAACGGGTCAAACCCGAAGGGGAAGGCCAGCAATTCGGACAATTGCACCGACGCCGCACGGATTGCCTGCGGACCCAAACGGCAGCCGGGGCGGAAGGTGACGGCGTTGTCGTAGGGCACACCTGTCACCGCCACATCGACGCCGCTCAAGTCGCGGCTGTAGTTGCGGCGCAAAAAACTCAGCGCTCCGCCATAAGTCATCTCGTGCCAACGGCCCTTGGCTGTGTCCCGGCGACGAAAGGCCTGATCGCCCGCATTACTGGACATTCTTCTTGCTCCTGTTCATTTGAAGGGCCGCGACGATTATTCCAAGCGACACCAGCAGAATGATGATCGTTGCCAACGCGTTGACGTCGGGGCTGACGCCAAGGATCTGAGGATCTCGGAATATCTCGCCTAACCACTTGGTCGAAAACCCGTCCCACACCCTTAACGCGATCATCGTTCGGTCAGCTTGAGCTCGATGCGTCGGTTCTGCGCCCGCGCGGCGTCGGAGTCCTCCGGGTTGACCGGCCGGAACTCGCTGAAGCCCGCCGCGGCCAGCCGCTCCGCCGGGAAGCCCAGCGTCCCGGTCATGTACTTCACCACCGACAGCGCGCGTCCCGCGCTGAGCTCCCAGTTGTCCGCGAACGCGCCCCCGTTCGTCACCGGCGCGTTGTCGGTGTGCCCATCGACCCGCAGCACCCAGTCGAGGTTCGGCGGGATCTCGTCGGCCACCTCCACGAGGATCCCCGCGACCTCCGCGATCGAGGCCCGCCCTTCCGGCAGCAGGGTCGCGGAGCCGCTCGCGAACAGCACCTCGGACGGGAACAGGAACCGGTCGCCGACGATCCGCACGCCCTCCCGGTCGCCCAGCACCCGCCGCAGCGTCCCGAAGAACTCCGAGCGGTAGGCGGCGAGGTCGACGACCTCCTCGCCCAGCGCCTCCTTCTCGCGCCGCAGGCGCTCCGCCTCCGCCGCCTCCAGCTCCGCGCGCTGCCTCTCCGCCTCGGCGCGCCGCCTCTGCTCCGCGGCGACCTGCGCCAGGGCCCGGTTGAGCCGGCTCCCCAGCTCCTGGATCTGCACCCCGGCCGCCCTGTCCCGCGCCTCGGCGCTGTCCAGCAGCGCCGAGAGCTCGGCAAGCTGGTCGCGAAGCGCGGCCACCTGCGCGTTCAGCAGCGCGACCTCGCGCTGCGCCTTCGCGGAGATCTCCCGCTCTTCCGCGAGCCTCCGGTTCGCGGTCTCGAGAAGCAGCCGCTCGCGGTCCCGCGCGCTGAGCGCGCTCGCGCTCGCGTCCTCGGCGGCCAGCCTCGCCGCAAGGGCGGCGGCCAGCTTCTCGCGAAGTCCTTCCGCGTCCGCCTCGGCGTCCCGGAGCCGGTCCCCAGCCGCCATTCTGGCCGCAAGGGCGGCAGCCAGCTCCGCGCGAAGTCCCTCCGCATCCGCCTCCACATCCCGGAGCCGGTCCCCAGCCGCCGTTCCGGCCGCAAGGGCGGCCGCCAGCTCCGCGCGAAGTCCCTCCGCATCCGCCTCCACGTCCCGTAGCCGGTCCCCGACCGCCGCTCCGGCCGCAAGGGCGGCAGCCAGTTCCTCGCGGAGCCTCTCTGCATCGGCCTCCGCATCCGCCTCCGCGTCCCGGAGCGTCGTCACGTCGCCCTGCAGCCGGTCCCGGGCCGCCACCAGAAGGGCGGCCTCGGCCTGCGCGTCGTCCCGCTCGGCCTCGGCCTGCCCCAGCAGGCCCTCCGCAAGGTCGAGCTTCGCGATCACCTCGGCGAGCCTGGCGTCCAGCTCCGCCTCGACCGCGTTCGCCGCCGCCAGCAGCGTGAGCGTCTCCTCGGCCCTCTTCCGCTCCTGCTCGAGCCTGAGCGACAGCGCGGTCAGCTCGGCCTGCGAGTTCCTCAGCCTCTCGCGCAGCGCCTCCGCGATCGCCGCCTCCGCGAGCCGCGCGGCCTCCTTCGCGTCAAGTTCCGCACGCGCGCTTTCGGCCTGCGCCAGCAGCTCCCTGATGACCGCGGCATCGGCCTCGGCGACGCTCCGAGCCTTGCCCAGGTCGGACTGGACAAGGGCCAGCGCAGCCGCGGTCTCCGCCTCGGCGGCTTCCGACCGCCCGAGCTCCGCCAGTGATTCCGCTAGGGACGCGTCGCGCGCCTCGACGTCGGCAAGGGCACGGGCCAGCAGCGCCGCGGTCTCCGCCTCGGAGACTTGCGACTGCTCAAGCGCTGCGTAGGCTTCCAGCAGCGACACGTCGCGCGCCTCGATGTCGGCCAGGGCACGGGCCAGCAGCGCTGCGGTCTCCGCTTCGGCGGCTTCCGACCGCCCGAGCGCTGCCAGGGCATCCGCCAGGGACGCGTCGCGTGCCTCGACGTCGGCCAGGGCACGAACCAGCAACGCCGCGGTCTCGGCTTCGGTGATTTCCGACTGCTCGAGTGCCGCGAGCGCTTGCGCCAGCGACACGTCGCGCTCCTCGATGTCGGCCAGGGCACGGACCAGCAATGCCGCGGTCTCCGCCTCGGAGATCTCCGACTCCTCGAGTGCCGCACGAGCTTCCGCCAGGGACGCGTCGCGCGCCTCGATGTCGGCCAGGGCACGAGCCAGCAACGCCGCGGTCTCCGCCTCGGAGATTTCCGACTGCTTGAGCGCTGCGAGAGCTTGCGCCAGCGACACGTCACGCTCCTCGACATCGGCCAGGGCTCGGGCCAACAATGCCGCCGTCTCCGCCTCGGCGATTTCCGACCGCCCGAGCGCCGCCAGGGCTTCCGCCAGGGACGCGTCGCGCTCCTCGACGTCGGCCAAGGCACGGGCCAGCAATGCCGCGGTCTCCGCCTCGTTGATTTCCGATTGATCTAGCGCCGCGAGAGCCGCCGCCAAGGACGCTTCGCGCGCTTCGACATCGGCCCTTAGCTGGTCCGCCTCCGATGCCAGCGTCCGGCCTTCCTCCAGTGCCCTGTCGCGCTCAATCAGCAATGCGGCCACCTGCTCTTCAAAACTGAGAATCGCCACATCCCGCTCACGAAGCGTGCGCACCTGCGCCTCGATCTGGCCGGTGAGACTGGCAATGAGCGCGGCCTGCCGTTCGGTCTCGCCCTGCAGTCTTGCAATTGCCTCGTCCCGCCCGCGAAGCGTGCGCTCCTGCGAGTCGACCTGGCCGGTGAGACTGGCAATGAGCGCGGCCTGCCGATCAGTCTCGCCCTGCAATGTGGCAACGCTTTGCCGAAGTTGCACGGTCTCCTGCTCCGACAGGCCGAGCGCCTCGCTGAGCGCCAGCACTTCTGACGCGAGGTCGCCGAGTTCCGTTTCCTGGCCCGTAATGGTTTCGCGCAGGACTGCCTGAACGAACATGAAAATCGTGAGCAGGAAAATCAGCACCAGAAGCAGGGCTGCCATTGCATCCACGAAGCCCGGCCAGATCGAACCGGACACGCGCTGCGTGGACCTATGTGTCAGGGCCATGGTTCAAGGCCCGTCCTGACCGTTTTGCCCTAGAGCCCTTATCGCTTGCGTCAGTTCTGCAAGATCGGCCCTGAGTGCACCCATGCTTTCTTGCCGGCCGGCCGAAACTTCCTCCAGAATGCGAAGCACCTGAATGTCCATTGACCGCAGACGCCGACGGCTTTCCCCGTCAAAGCCGCTGGCCCCTTCCTGCACAAGTCCTTCCAAGGCAGCTGCAAGACGGTCCTGGGCTTCGGAATTCCATTCAAGGTCGCGATTGCCCAGTTGCTCGTTGAGCTCACCGATGGCATCGGCTACCCTTGCCAGCTGCATGCTGTCGGCAGCTCGCTGCTCTGCCGATTCGGCATGAGCCGTTTGCAGCTGAATCATCTGTTCGACAAGATGTTCAACCAGTTGCGAAAGAGAGCCTTCGTCGCCGCCCGCCGCCTCTTCGCCGGCGAATCCGACCCGGGTCATGGTGGTGAGCCACTCCTCAAGTTCGCGATAGAAGCGGTTTTGGCCGTGACTGGCAAAAAGTTCCAGGATTCCGACAACAAGCGATCCGGCCAATCCCAAGAGCGAGGATGCAAAGGCGATGCCCATTCCTTCAAGCTGGTCTTCCAGGCCGGAAATCAGGCGCTCGAAAACCGTGACGCCGCTTTCGCCTTCCGCTGGGGCCAATGCGCGAATCGTGTCCACCACGGCGGGCACAGTGGTTGCCAGACCGTAGAACGTGCCGAGGAGACCGAGAAAAATCAGGAGATTTATGATGTAGCGAGTTATGTCCCGAGCTTCGTCAATTCGCGTTGCGACGGAATCGAGGATCGAGCGAGAGGACGCCGCCCCGATCTGGCTTCCCGCACTCCTCTTGCGCAGGAGTGCGGCCAACGGCGCCAGCAGTCTTGGCGCCTTGACAACCTCGTGGCCCGGGCGGCTTTCGGCAAATCCCTCGATCCAGCTGACCGACGACACCAGCTGAAAGATCTGCCAGAAGCAGGCCACCACGCCTACAACGAAGACAAGGGCTATGAAAGCGTTGAACCAAGGGTTCGCTAGGAAGACGGGCGCGACCCGCGGGTACGCCAGCACAGCCCCGATGCCGACCAGTGCCAGCACCAAGATCATCGTCATGAATTGACGATAGGGTTGCGTGAAGTGCCACTCGGCCTCGGTGTCCAGTCGGGTCATCAACAATCGGCCCCATACTGCCTCTTGCCGAGAATAGTTAATGCGCGACAAAGTGCCAACCGGAATGCGAAGAGGTGCAGGCAGGCGGATGCTCCGCGTGACCGAGAGGAATCACGGATGCCTGATCTCATTGTCCGCCAGGATTTCCAGCAAATGACATCGAGCTTGCAACTCACCGGCACCGAAAATGGTTGCCAACGTCTCCTGCTTGCAGCGTCTCCGCTCGGAAGGCTGGCCCCCGATGGGGCCTTGGCTCGGACGAAAGGGCCATTGCCGATTGGCTCCAGCCTTGAAGCTCTTCCGGCATCCAGACCCTTGCGCGCTACTGCCCGCCTGCTGCAAGGACGCGCACGCGCGCCGACAGCATGTCAAGATCCTCGTCCTCGATGCCCAGTTCACGAAGGTGGTCCGCCGTATTCCAGAGGTACTCCGAATTCGGCCCGCGCCCGCCTGCAGAGCGCGCGATGATCCGGGCTTGCTGTTCCAGTTCCAGCCCGGAGACATACTGCACATGGGTTGGGTCAATCACGTAGGTCAGCGCCGTCACCGTCGAGCCATCCTCGACATCCAGTTCGACAAGGCGCTCAAGGTACGCCGACGATATCAATTCGCGCTCTCGCAAGTACTCGATGACCTCGATGTTCGCATGGTCAGGCACACGCATCGCTTGCCCCTGACACGACGCCCCGGGCATCTCGTCAAGCGCCAGCACCAGCCCCGGTTCCTCCGCGGTTCCACGATGGTGGATTGAGCGCATGCAAAACGATCTGTGATAGTCGCGCAATGTCGCGAGCTTCCGTTCGGTCACCGGGAACCCCGGGCTCCAGAGAAGCGAGGCGTACCCGAAGACCCAAAGCGGGTCCAGATCAATGACTTTCTCTTCCGTCATGGTCACCTTAAAACAGCGGCCAACGGTCAAGGGAAGGGGCGGATGCTGCGTCTTGCTGCGGTGCTCGTGATTGCCGCGCTTCTGTGGATGTGCTGGTGGGTCATCGGGCATTCTGCATACCAGAGAAACCTTGCGTCCTGGATGGAACAGAGGCGCAGCGACGGCTGGGTGGTGGAATTCTCGGACATCTCGACACGCGGCTTTCCGAACCGCTTCGACAGCACCATTTCCGATCTGAGGCTGACGGAACCTGACACGGGCATCACCTGGTCGGCCCCCTTCGTGCAGTTCCTTTCGCTTGCATACAGGCCGCATCAGGTCATCGCCGTTTTGCCGGACGAGCAAGTGATTTCGACGCCGCTTGAGGTGCTTCAGCTCAACCATGACAGCGCGCGGGCGTCCATCTTCTTGAGACCCTCGACAAGCCTCGCCCTGGAAAGCGCGCGACTTGTCCTGAAAGACCCCCGAATCCACTCGTCCCGAGGCTGGACCGTTTCATCGACGGAATGGCGCTTCGCCATCGAGGCGGTGCCTGTGCGCGAAAGCACGTATCGCGTGGGAATGGAATTGCTGGAACTTTCTCTTTCGGACTTGCTGCGACGCATCCCGAATTCGTCCAAGATGTTCCCGGATCAAATCGGCGTGGTTCGCGCCGACGCTGAACTTGGGCTTGACGCACCAATGGACAAGCGATTCTTCGAAGGGGCACATCTCGGGATCAACCGGTTGGACCTGACCGACCTGTCTGTTCGCTGGGGCGAATTCTCCTTTAGCGCGACGGGCGACCTGACTGTCTCGGAGGATGGCGTGCCAGACGGCGAGATCACGCTACGCGCGGCGAAATGGCGAACCGTTCTGGACCTTGCGGAAGCGGCGGCACTGTTCGAGCCAGCATTTCGTGACGTGCTCGAAACGACACTCGAACTGATGCACGGGCACGAAGACGTGCTTGAAGTCCCGCTCGTGTTCTCTGGCGGTCAGGTCAGCCTGGGCGTGGTTCCATTGGGAAAGGCACCGCGACTCCAAGCCTGGTGATGCCTGCGCTTCAATTTGGGATTCCGAATTTCACCAGCTTGACAGGAGTCACCTTGCCCCGCCGCGACCAAAGTCCGGCGCATCCGTGTCCTGACCCGCTTCGATGATGCCGCGGCGAATCTCGCGCGTACGGGTAAAGTAATCAAAGAGCAGCTCTGCATCTCCGATCCTGATCGCGCGCTGCAGGGCGAACAGCTCCTCCGTGAAGCGTCCCAGGATTTCAAGCGTCGCCTGCCTGTTGTTCAAAAACACGTCCCGCCACATGGTCGGATCGGATGCCGCAATGCGGGTAAAGTCCCGAAAGCCCGCGGCCGAGTACTTCACGACCTCGCTGTCCGTCACCCTGCGAAGGTCATCGGCCACTCCGACCATCGTGTAGGCGATGAGATGCGGGCAGTGGCTCGTGACCGCCAGCACGAGGTCGTGATGGTCGACGTCCATCTCCTCGACGCTTGCGCCCATGCCCTGCCAGAACCATTTCAGTCGATCGAGCGCATCTGGATCGGCGTTCGAGTCGGGCAGCAGGATGCACCAGCGATTCTCGAAGAGTTCCGCGAATCCGGAGCGGGGTCCCGAATGCTCGGTCCCGGCCAGCGGGTGACCGGGAATGAAGTGCACGCCCTCAGGCACATGGGGCGCAACGGCATCGATCACGGCCCGCTTGACCGAGCCGACATCGGTGAGTGTGGCGCCAGGCTTGAGATGAGGTTCGATTTCACGCGCCACGGTCCCCATCGCTCCGACCGGCACGGCAAGAACGACAAGGTCTGCATCTTCCACCGCCGCCGCGGCCGTATCGGTGACAATGTCACAGAATCCGAGTTCGCGCGTAGTTTCGCGGCTTTCAACTGACTTCGCCGTGCCGACAATCTCACCTGCAAGCCCGGCGCGCCGGATGGCATGCGCCATGGACGATGCAACCAGTCCGAGGCCGATCAAGGCGACGCGACCATAGATCTCCGTCATTTCTTAACCTCCCTGAAGCGTCGAACACTATCGACGACACGGCGGCAATCGCTTTCGCTGCCAACGGTGATCCGGAGACAGTCAGGCAGCTTGTAACCTCGGACCTTTCGAACAAGGATGCCATCTTCACGGAAAACCGCATCACAGGCGTTCGCCTCCTCCTCATCCCGGAAACGGGCCAGGATGAAATTCGCGCTTGACCGATCCGAAGGTACATCCACCGCCGCCAGGGAACGGGACAGCCACTCGCGACAGGCGGCATTCTCCTTGGAGCAACGCCTCACCCAATTCCGGTCGCGCGCAGCGGCCTCGGCCACCGAGAGTTGAACCTTCGAGAGATTGAATGGGCCCCGCACTCGGTTGAGATTGTCGATTACATGGACCGGGCCATAACCCCAGCCGACCCGGAGCCCGCCCAGTCCGTAGATCTTGGAGAATGTCCGGGTCATCACGACATTGTCCCGCGCCTCGACCAATGCGGCGCCACCGTCGAAGCCCTCCACGTATTCGGCATAGGCGCCATCCAGGACCAGGAGCACGTCGCTCGGCAATGCTCGCGCAAGCCGATTGACTTCGCTTGCGTCAATCATGGTGCCCGTGGGATTGGCCGGGTTTGCCACGAAAACAAGGCGCGTGCGGTCGGTAACCCCATCCAGGATGCAGTCAACGGCCACCTGACGCTCAACTTCGGGCACTTCGACGGGCGCGGCACCGGACGCCATGGCCGAGATTCGGTACATCGAAAACCCGTGCTCGGTGTGAATCACTTCCGTGCCTTCGCCGCCATAGGCTTGGCAGAGAAAGGAAATCACTTCGTCAGATCCGGCGCCGCAGATAACTTGATCGGGGTTCAGGTCATGAACCTCGGCTATCGCGTCACGCAGGTCGGAATGGTCAGCGGACGGGTACCGATGGAGTTCGCGGGCTGCGTCGGACCATGCGGCCCTCGCCGATTCGGGCACCCCGAACGGGTTTTCGTTCGACGACAGCTTCAAGGCGTCGCTGCGACCGTCAATGCGACTTTCTCCACCCTGATAGAGCGCAATCCGGTCGATGCCGACCCTTGGAACTGGCGTTTTGATCATGGGCAGGTCTTTAGCTGCCCCGGACTTGACGTGCCAGCGCTAACCGCCGTTGCCAATTTGCCGGATCCTCGCACGCCGTCGGCGCGCAACCTCGCCCGGAACGACCGCATTCCTCGGCTCCGCAGCTTACATGTGTCTCAGCGAAGGCAAGTCCGCATCCCGCCAAATCGTGATCGCCTGGGTCGACGGCGAGGACGCACAAGGTCTTGCCTCTCGATCAAAAAGCCGCGTCGTTCGTGCTTGAACGCGTCGAATTGCAGGCGTGCCGAATCAACGAACCCGGCAATCTCCGCGGACGGGCCACGTGCGCCGCAATTCTGGTACAGCGACGCCTCCCGGAGCATGACCTTGAGCCGGAACACGCTCCGGAGATGCGGGGCTGCCTGTCGTGCGGGCTTTCAGCGCACCTCCTCCCCAACAGCTCCGCCTTGAGCGAAAGCTGTGCCAGATGAAGCACGTCCTCGCCCGCATTCAGGATCGAAAACGCCGACGAATCGGCTTTGACTCTGTCGGCACCCTCAACCATTGTGCCGCCGGCAATCAACGGAAGGGCCGAAATCATGAACACAAAAATCTTCTGCGCCGCGGGGCTCCTGGCGCTTGCAGGCGGCATGGCCTCAGCCGATTACAGGTTGACAGTGCTTCACACGAACGACATTCACGCGCGTTTCGAACCGATCAGCCGCTTTGATTCGGGCTGCGGTCCGGAAGACAACGACGAGGGCAAGTGCTTCGGAGGGTCGGCACGTCTGGTCAGCGCGATCAAGGCAGCCAAGGCACGGAGTGACAACTACATCCTTGTCGATGGCGGAGACCAGTTCCAGGGCTCGCTCTTCTACACCTACTACAAGGGCAAGGCGGTGGCCGAATTAATGAACCAGATGGGATATGACGCGATGACCGTGGGTAACCACGAGTTTGACGATGGACCGGAAGTTCTCCGCGCCTTCGTCGATTCCGTTGACTTTCCGGTCCTGATGGCGAATGCGGACATCGGAAACGAGCCATCCCTCGCCGACGCGATCAATCCGTCGGTGATCCTGGAGCGGGCCGGAGAGCGATTGGGACTGATCGGGCTGACGCCCGAAGACACCGACGAACTGGCCTCGCCCGGCCCGAACGTGCATTTCAGCGATCCTGTCGAAGCGGTGCGCGACGAAGCCGAACGGCTTGTGGCGATGGGAATCAACAAGATCATCGTCCTGAGCCATTCCGGCCTGTCGGTGGACCTGAGCATAGCGGAGGCCGTACCGCAGGTCGATGTCATTGTCGGAGGGCATGACAACACGCTCTTGTCGAACACGCAAGAACGGGCAGACGGGCCCTATCCGTTGATGGTCGGCAACACCGCCATCGTGCAGGCCTACGCCTATGGCAAGTTCCTGGGCGAACTGAACGTCACCTTCGACGGCGACGGCAACATTGTCGAGGCTGTCGGAGAGCCGATTTTGCTCGATGCCAGCGTGCCCGAGGACGAAGGCACCAAGATGAGGATCAGCGAACTGGGCAAGCCGCTCGACGAGATTCGGAACAAGGTCGTGGCAGAGGCTGGCGCGTTCATCGAGGGCAATCGGTCGGTCTGCCGAGTCCAGGAATGCCCCATGGGGAATCTCGTTGCCGACTCGATGCTGGATCGCGTCCGGGATCAGGGCATCCAAATCGCCATTGCAAATGCAGGAGGCATACGCGCGTCCATAGACAAGGGCGAAGTAACCATGGGCCAAGTCTTGACCATTCTGCCGTTCCAGAACACGCTGTCGACTTTCCGCATCAAGGGTCAGATCATCATTGACGCGCTTGAGAACGGCGTGAGCCAGGTCGAAGATGTCAAGGGCCGCTTTCCGCAGGTGGCGGGGCTGAGCTTCACATGGGATCCAACCGTCGGCCCGAACGAGGGCAGGATCCAGGAGGTATTGGTCGGCGGCGTCGCCATCGATCCCGACGCCGTCTACGGCGTGGTTTCGAACAACTACGTCCGCAACGGCGGTGACGGCTACAGCATGTTCACTACAGACGCGATGGATGTCTACGACTACGGACCGGACCTAGCCGACGTGCTGGCCGAATACATGGCCGCACAAGGCCCGGTCATGCCGTACGTCGAAGGCAGGATCTCCAGGTCGGAATAGACTCGGACAAGGCGCCGTTGACGCAGCAACGATATCCGGGAGCAAGCGTGCGGGAACGGCGCCGTTCGCGCACGCCGCCGGAAGCGCGGGTGGCAGTCTCCTGCCATGACCAGATCGCGACAGGCGCTTTCCGGAATTCAGGCGCCATGCCATTGAACTGTCGCACGAGCCGATTCTTGTGCAGTTCAGCGTAGGCTCGCGCTGCGTCGGCGCTGCGAACAGCGGAGTCTGCGGCAACAGCCCCGAGTAACGACAGGTTAGTCCATGGCCTTGAAGGCGAATTCACCGCCTTCCTTGATGCCGGAAAACCAGCGCGCGGTAACGGTCTTGGTCCTGGTGTAGAAGCGGAACGCATCCGGCCCGTACTGGTTCAAGTCGCCAAAGGCAGACCGCTTCCATCCGCCAAATGTGTAGTAGGAGAGCGGTACGGGAATCGGGAAGTTGATGCCCACCATGCCGACGTTTACGCGGTGCGCAAAATCTCGAGCCGCGTCGCCGTCAGCGGTGAAGATGGCGGTGCCGTTCCCGTAGGTGTTGCCCATGGTCAGCTTCAGCGCATCCTCGTAGCTTTCTGTTCGCACCTGGCTTAGGACCGGACCGAAGATCTCTTCCTTGTAGATGTCCATCTCGGGGGTCACGTTGTCAAAGAGCGTCGGACCGACGAAGAATCCTTCATCGTAGCCCTGAAGCGCGAAGTCCCGACCGTCAGTCACAAGCGTAGCCCCCTGCTCCACGCCCTTGTCGATGAGGCCCGTCACGCGCTCCTTGCTGGCCATGGTAATGAGCGGCCCGAAATCCACATCTTCACCAGCCGTAAATGGTCCGACCTTGAGTTTTTCTATTCTCGGCACAAGACGCTCGATCAGCGCGTCCGCAGTCTGCTCCCCCACCGGCACCGCGACCGAGACGGCCATGCAACGTTCGCCGGCGGCGCCGTAGCCGGAACCGACCAGCGCATCCGCCGCCTTGTCAAGGTCGGCATCGGGCATGACGATCATGTGGTTCTTCGCCCCGCCAAAACACT
Organism: Silicimonas sp.; assembly: GCA_022819605.1. Classification (GTDB taxonomy): domain Bacteria; phylum Pseudomonadota; class Alphaproteobacteria; order Rhodobacterales; family Rhodobacteraceae; genus JAJEFO01. The sequence goes on from JAJEGW010000120.1 coordinate 29,130, forward strand.
GTGCGCGTTTCCCGTTCGAGCAGGCACGGCTATAAATGTACTCCGCGATCGGTGTCGAGCCGACAAAGGCCACGCCTTGAACGGTTTCGTTGTCGAGGATGGCATCCACGGCTTCCTTGTCTCCATTCACGATCTGGAGCACGCCGTCGGGCAATCCTGCCTCCTTCAGGAGATCGGCGAGAAGAAGCGAGGCAGACGGGCAGCGCTCGGACGGCTTCAAGACCATCGCATTGCCGCAGGAAATTGCCGGTGCCAGTTTCCAGAGGGGAATCATGGCCGGAAAATTGAACGGGGTGATGCCTGCCACGACGCCCAGAGGCTGGCGCATTGAATAGAGATCGATGCCCGGGCCACCGTCATTCGTGAACTCTCCTTTGAGCAGTGCGGGCGTGCCCATGCAGACCTCGACGACCTCGAGGCCACGCTGCACGTCGCCACGGCCGTCGGGCAGAGTCTTGCCATGCTCCCGGCTCACCGCCTCGGCCAGCGTATCCATGTTCTCGACAATGAGCCGGCCAAGCGCCATCATCACTCGCGCACGCCGCTGAGGGTTCGTTGCCGCCCAGCCGACCTGCGCTTCGGCGGCTCTCGCCACGGCCTCGTTCACTTCCTCGGCGCTGGCAAGCGGGACACGTGCCTGAACCTCGCCGGTGGCAGGATTGTATACGTCGCCGAACCGGCCCGAATTTCCCTTGACGCGCTTGCCATCGATGTAGTGGCTGAGTTCTTCCATCGCACCCTCCCAACTCGCTGCCAAAGATTACGACAACGGAAACGAGAGGGAAAGTGGCAGGGTGCGACAGTTCCGAAACTTGACAGACCGATGCGCACGGTGAAACCTTCTGAAAGACCACAGGCCTTTGGATTGGAGAGAGACAAATGCTCGTACGCCAGATCCTCGCAATGACCGGCGGGCCAGACGTCGTCACTATTGAACCGGAAGCTTCAGTGGCGGATGCCGCGCAACTGCTGTCAAGGAAGCGAATCGGCGCATTGGTTGTCTGCAGCGCAGATCGGCCTGTCGGCATGCTGTCCGAGCGCGACATCGTTCGCGAACTTGGACGGCGCGGCGAGGTCTGCCTCAAGGAGAAGGTGTCGGACATGATGACCCAAAAGGTCATCAGCTGCACGGCGGACCAAAGCGCCAATCATGTTCTTCAGGGGATGACTGATGGCAGGTTCCGGCACATGCCGGTGATGGAAGGCGAACGCATGATCGGGCTGATTTCGATCGGCGATGTCGTCAAAGCCAGACTCTCCGAACTCACGATGGAGAAAGACGCGCTTGAAGGCATGATCAAGGGCTACTGAATCACGGCAAACTCGATTCGGCACCCGTTTCCGCCGGCAACGCATCCTTGATGACGGGCGGAAAGCCTGCGCAGTTTTCGCGCCAGGGACATCGCCCAAATTGTCTGGCACCCCGCCTTTCGCTTGAGGCCCCGTGGAGCACATGGCAGGGATGCTCCCGGCGCGTCGACAAGGAGAACTAAATTGCGCATCGCTCTATACCCCGGCACCTTCGATCCGGTCACGTTGGGTCATCTGGACATCATCGTGCGGGCCACCGCTCTGGTTGACCGCCTCGTGATTGGCGTCGCCATCAACAGCGATAAGAACCCGCTTTTTTCGCTAGAGGAACGCGTTTCAATGATCACGGAAGAGTGCCGCAGCGTGTCGGCGCAAACCGGCTGCGAGATAAAGGTTCATCCGTTCGACAACCTTCTTGTTGACTGTGCGCGAGACGTGGGCGCCAATCTCATTGTACGGGGTCTTCGTGCGGTGGCAGACTTTGAATACGAGTATCAGATGGTCGGCATGAACCGCACACTCGATTCAGGAATCGAAACCGTATTTCTCATGGCAGAAGCGCAGCACCAGGCCATAGCGTCGAAACTCGTGAAGGAAATTGCGCGGCTTGGCGGTGACGTCTCGCGCTTTGTAACCCCGACAGTCCAGGAAGCGCTCGTCAGGCAGCTGCACAATCACGGAAATTGACCGATGACGAAACGCGCTCCGGTCTCCACCGACCCGCCAATCCGGACCATGCCAATGGCAGGTGACGGCATCTGAACGCATCGGAATCTACAGCGCCAGACAACTCCGGGCATGTGCGCCTGCGGCCGAACCCGCGAATGACAGGCGGACCAAGCAGGACAAGGCCCTAGAGTTCCTCCACTAGCTGGGTCTTTGCGACTCCGAGCAGTTCGTTCATCTTGGCACGAATGTCTTCTTGGCTGGCAAGGTCCCCGAGATCGCCGGCGACCTTCCGAAGCACATCATCGTCTCCTGGCTCTTCGAAGTCCGCCTTCACGACTTCCGACGCGTACGCATTCGCCTCATCGTCCGACTTGCCGAGCAATTCGGCGGCCCATAGACCGAGAAGCTTGTTGCGGCGTGCCTCCGCCTTGAACTGCATTTCGGCGTCGCGTGCAAACTTGGCCTCAAAGGCGTCCTCGCGCTCATCAAATGTGCTCATTCCTGCTCGTCCTTGGCTTAGAAATTGACATGCTCTCATATGGCGGCAAGTCTGTTCGACCACAAGGGGCACGAACGCACGAATTCGCCCGCTTGCCGCTATGCGCGCTTTGCCCTAAACGTAATCGGATTCCGCCAGTTGCAGCATCGGGCGGCAGTCGATTTCTGGAGTCGCAATGTCACGTCGCAAGAAGATCTACGAAGGCAAGGCCAAGATCATGTATGAAGGTCCCGAACCCGGCACCCTAGTGCAGTATTTCAAGGACGATGCGACGGCCTTCAATGCGAAGAAGAAGGAAGTGATCGACGGCAAAGGGGTGCTGAACAACCGGCTCTCGGAGTTCTTCATGAGCGGATTTAACCAGATCGGAGTGCCGACACATTTCATCCGCCGCATCAACATGCGTGAGCAATTGATTCGCTTTGTCGAGATCATACCGCTGGAAGTGGTCGTTCGAATCCATGCGGCCGGAACCCTGTCCGAGCGGCTTGGCATCGAAGAAGGAACGCTTCTGCCGAGACCTATCGTGGAGTTTTGCCTCAAGGATGATGCACTTGGCGATCCCCTGGTGTCGGAAGAGCACATTGTCGCTTTCGGCTGGGCGTCACAGCATGATCTTGACGACATGATCGCGCTGGCATTGCGGGTCAACGATTTCCTGTCCGGCTGCATGCTGGCTGTTGGAATCCGCCTCGTCGACTTCAAGATCGAGGTTGGGCGCGTTTGGGATGGCGATTTTCAGCGCTTGATCGTGGCCGACGAGATCAGCCCTGATTCCTGTCGCCTGTGGGATATCGAGTCCGGCCAGAAGTTTGACAAGGATGTCTTTCGTCGCGATCTGGGAAATCTTGCGGACGCCTACACGGAAGTTGCGCGCCGCCTCGGCGTCCTGCCGTCCAACGTCATGCACACGACCAAACCCAAGCTGGTCAACTGACTGCCGCGAACAGGACGTACGCCGGACAGTTCACGACCTGAACGGGTGCATAGGACGCTGCACAGGTTGTCCCTGTTGCCTGATGCCGCATCAGCTGGAAAGTCCCTGTCGCCGTCCCCTGCAATGCCTATCCCCAAAGGGTATCGCAGGCAAGCACCGCATCACGGCACACGTTGCAGCGGTTGGACAATTGCCGGGAAATCCGCAATACCACGGCGACATCAACCGAGTGCGTGGGCAAGAGAATGAAGGTGCGCGCGGCAATCATGCTCAAGACCGGTGTTCTTGACCCTCAGGGCGAAGCGATTCGTCACGCCTTGGGCACGCTTGGCTTCGTTGGCGTCGAAGGCGTCCGGCAAGGCAAGATCATCGAGATAGATCTAGCAGAAACCGATGCAAAAAAGGCCGAAGCCGAAGTGCAGCGGATGTGCGAGGCACTCCTCGCCAACACCGTCATCGAAAGCTACGAGGTGGAACTGCCCTGATGCGAGCCGCCGTTCTGAGCGGATACAATGAACCGCTCTCCATCGAAAACGTTCCGGAACCTGCCTGCCCCGAGGACGGCGTTGTCCTGAAGGTGCTGGCATGCGGCGTGTGCCGCAGCGACTGGCATGGCTGGACGGGTGAACATCCTCGCATAAAGCCCGGCCAGATCGGTGGTCACGAGTATTGCGGAGAAGTCGTGGCAGCCGGCCCTGTCGCGCAATACGCAACGGGCGACCGACTGATTGCGCCGTTCATCCTGGCTTGCGGTGCCTGCGCAAATTGCCGTGCCGGCGAAAGTAACACCTGTCTCGACCAACGGCTGCCCGGATTCACCGAACCCGGCGCCTTCGCGGAATTTGTCGCCGTGCCCCGCGACCACAATCTGGCACGCCTGCCTGAAGACATGATGCCAACCCTCGCAGCCGCGCTCGGTTGCCGAGTGACGACGGCCTGGCACGCGCTGACCGACAGGGCGGCGCTGCAACCCGGCGAGTGGCTGGCGATTCACGGAACGGGTGGAATCGGACTTTCTGCAATGCTGCTTGGCATCGCGCTCGGCGCGCGCGTGATCGTCACCGATGTTGTCGAAGAAAAACTGACCCATGCTAAGGCGCTTGGCGCCGAACACGCCATTGACGCTTCGGACGGCGGCAGTGCCAAACGAATCCGGGAAGTTACCGGAGGCGGGGCACATGTTTCCGTGGAGGCCCTGGGATTCCCGGTGACCCAATCGGCGAGCCTTGCCTGCCTCCGCCCGCTGGGCCGTCACGTTCAGGTTGGCATGCCGATCGGCCATCATGCGGTCCAGGAGGTCGATCTCAACGCGGTCTACATGCAAAATCTGGCAATTTTCGGCTCCCGGGGCATGCCGGTCCATCGCTATCCTTCGCTGCTGAGCCTGATCGAAGCCGGACGCGTCGATCTGTCTCCGATCGTGGCTCGGGAGGTCAAACTCTCGGACACAAGCGCCGAACTCGCTGCATTCAACGGTCCAAACCAGCCGGGAATCGCGGTCATTACCGATTTTACGGCATAGGAGGACGGCAGTGGGCAAGTTGAGCGGCGCCGGCAAGACATTTCCTGCAAGGTCTGCGAGATGAAGGCGGCAGTGCTGGTCTTCCCGGGATCGAACTGCGACCGCGATCTCGAGAGGGCATTCCGGAATGCCGGTTTCAAGGTCGAGATGATCTGGCACAAGGACACCGGACTCCCGGCAGACGTTGACATCGTCGGCGTACCTGGCGGATTCTCTTTCGGCGACTATCTGCGCAGCGGCGCAATTGCCGCCCGTTCTCCAATTGTCGGAGCATTGAAGACGCATGTCGAAAAAGGCGGCCATGCCATCGGCATCTGCAACGGATTCCAAGTGCTGCTGGAATCCGGCCTGCTGCCAGGCGCACTCATGCGCAACGCTGGGATCAGATTCATTTGCAAGCCTGTCGAGCTAGAAGTGGCGACGACAAGCAGCGACTTTACCAAGGGCTACGCGCATGGGTCGACGGCGACCTTCCCTGTCGCCCATCACGACGGGAACTACCAAGCGACGGAAGAAATTCGCACGGCGCTTCTTTCTGAGGATCGAATCGCCTTCCGCTATATGTCGGACATAAACGGATCGGCTGATCGAATTGCCGGAATACTCTCGAAGAACCGCCGCGTCCTGGGCTTGATGCCGCACCCGGAACGCGCCGCAGACCCTGTTCTTGGCCTGACAGACGGCACGGTCCTGTTCAACGCCCTTGGCGCCGTCGCCGCTGACGCTTGAGGCAATCGCGGCCACGCTCTAGACTCACGCCATGAGCGAAACATCCGACAGACGCGACTACGCGCCCTGGCGCGCCCGGATCGCGGTGGGCCTTGTCCTTGTCGTGGCAATCGCGACGGTCTGGTGGACCAATCGGCTTCTGACAGAGCGCTTTACCGAAACCACGAGAGCTCGCGCAGAGGCCCGACTCGCCCTCCATTCCGGCAATTTGCTCAGCGAACTGCAGCGCAACCAGGTCGTGCCGCAACTTCTGGCCCGCGATCCTGCGTTGATCGGCGCACTGATTTCCGGAGACTTCCAGCATAGCTCGCAGCGGCTTATCGAGTATCGGAACGAGATCACGGCGGCAGGTCTCATGCTGCTGGATCGAGATGGACGTGCGGTCGCTGCCACCAACCGTGCATTCATCGGCTCCGCTCACCGCGCGGCACCTTATTTCGTGAAAGCGTCTCGCTCCAATGAAACGGTCTTTTCGACCAGTCTTCTTGAATCAGGTGCGCGCGTCTTCACGTACTCGCGCAATATCGAAGCGCAGGGCGAAATGCTTGGTGTCATCGTGGTCGAAGTCGACCTCAAGAAATTCGAAAGCAGCTGGGCCAGCTTCGTCGATGCCGTCTTTGTGTCGGACAGCGAAGCGATCATCATCCTCGCGACGGAAGCGCGCTGGCGCGGGCTGAGCGAGGAAGAGGCTCTGGCGGCAAGGCCAGTGCGGTCGGCAATTGAGCGCGCGGTTCGCGCTACGGCAAGCTGGGGAAGGCTACCGGCGGACGCCTACCTTCGAGGCGAAGCCATCATGCGGCAGGAAGCCCGGATCGGATTCCAGGGATGGCGCATTACGTCATTCACGACCTACGCGAGCGTTCGCGAGCGAGTAAACGCGGTTCTCGCGCTGGAAATCATGGGATTCGCGATTCTCTTGGCGCTCGTATCCTTCCTTGTCAGCCGCAGAACCAAATCGCGGTTGAGATTCTTCCAGCGCGAGTCCGCCGAGCTCCGTCAGTTGAACATGGCGCTGCAACGAGAAATCGCCGAACGCAAAAGGGCTGAGAGACACCTTGAGGTGGCCGAACAGACGCTGCAGCAGTCCTCCAAGCTCGCCGTCCTCGGCGAAATGTCGGCGGCAGTCAGCCACGAACTGAACCAGCCGCTCGCTGCAATGAAGACGTATCTTGCGGGTGCCAGATTGCTGCTCAACCGCCGACGTGCCGACGAGGCGCTGTCTTCCTTTGAACGAATCGACGACCTGATCGAGCACATGAGCCTGATAACGCGCCAACTCAAGTCGTACGCACACAAGGGCGGTGGCGCCGCGAAACCGATTGACGTGAGAAACAGCGTTTCTTCTGTCCTGTCGATGATGGAAACGCAGATCCGTCAGGACGGTGTGCAGGTCATCTCTACGCTTCCGCAAGATCCCGTGATCGTCAGCGTGGATCACGTTCGGCTTGAGCAAGTCCTCCTGAACCTCGTCCGGAATGCGCTGGACGCCACCAATGCGGCATCGGAACCCAGGATCGAGATTCTGGTGACCGTTGGCGAAGAGGCACTCATCACGGTGCGGGACAATGGCGCGGGAATCGAGGACCTCGAAAAGCTCTTTGAGCCGTTTTACACTACGAAGATGCCCGGAGACGGGGTAGGATTGGGGCTCGCCATCTCGTCGGGGATCGTGAATGAGCTTGGCGGCAGGCTGACCGCCCGGAATGGTCGTGACGGCGGAGCCGTGTTCGAAGTCACGTTGCCGATTTCCACACAGGCCATGGCCGCGGCCGAGTGACCGACGGAGCAAGACCGATGACGCAGGCAATGAAGGTCGCAATTGTCGATGACCAAAGGGACATGCGCCTGTCCATCAGCCAATGGCTTGCGCTTTCGGGATTCGACACGGAAACCTATAGCAGTGCCGAAGAGGCCTTGAAGGCATTGACACCGGACTATCCAGGCGTGGTTGTCAGCGACATCAAGATGTCCGGAATGGACGGGATAAGCCTTCTGAAACGGCTGATGAGCCAAGACAGCGCTTTGCCCGTCATCATGATCACTGGCCATGGAGACGTGGCCATGGCCGTCGAAGCGATGCAGATTGGCGCATTCGACTTTCTGGAAAAGCCCTTCAACCCGGACAAGATGACCGAACTCACCAAGAGGGCAGCAAATGCACGACGCCTCACGCTCGAAAGCAGGGCGCTGCGGCGCGAGTTGTCGGACGGTGCGAGTTTCACCGAGAGACTGGTTGGTGAGTCGCCGGTGATGACGCGGCTTCGCGAAGACATCCTGGATCTTGCCCAAGCCGACGGCCACGTGCTGATCGACGGCGAGACGGGAACAGGCAAGACGCTCGTTGCCCATGCGCTTCATGCAGCGGGGGCCCGGGCTGGACGGAACTTCGCGCTGTTTTCCTGCGCTGCGGAAGATGAGGAAACGCTCCCGGCCCGTCTCTTTGGGCCGTCCAGCGACAACAGCCAATTGCCGCTGATGGAGGAGACGCGGGACGGCACGCTTGTTCTCGAGGACATCGAAACCCTGCCGCAATCGGTGCAAGCTCGGCTCCTGTCGCGGATGAACCAGGAGAACACGCCCGCAAAGACTAGGATAGTGGCGATCTGCAACCTTCAGGAACCCGGAATGACCTGTAAGGACGCCCTTCGACCCGACCTGTTTTACCGATTGGCTGCAATGACGATCACTCTTCCGCCACTGCGCCAAAGGGGCGAAGACATCCTGATTCTCTTCCAGCAGTTCCTGGAACGTTATGCGGAGGAATACGGATGCGACGCCCCCGAGGTCAGCACGCAGGAAGCGGCCCAACTGCTGCAGGCGCCTTGGCCCGGCAATGTCCGGCAACTCATGAATGTTGCCGAACGCGCGGTTCTGCAGTCGCGTCGCGGATCTGGAACGATCACGTCGCTGCTGATGCTGGACAGCGAGCATGACATCGGCATCAGCGTGACGACCGAAGGCAAGCCCTTGAAGGAACATGTCGAGGCTTTCGAGCGCATGCTGATTGACAACACGATGCGGCGCCACCGTGGATCGATCGCGAATGTCATGGAAGATCTTTGCCTGCCTCGCAGGACCCTGAACGAGAAAATGGCGAAATACGGGTTGCTGCGGTCGGACTATCTTTGACCGGCCTTTTTGTCAGCCGCCTCCGCAAGACAGGGAGGCCATGAATGTGACGGGGCGGACACGGCCTTTTGCCGTTCAATGATCACCCTTGCCTGCAAGAAATTCTGTCTGCCTGACCATCGCCACGAATTTCATCGTTGTAATTTGGGCGCGACCCCATTTATGTATTGAGCGTCGGCCCATGGAGCGCTTGGTGCGCGCGGCCGCGTCGAAAGGATTTGCCGTTCCAGACACGTTGCCCCAATGGCGGCACGCTGGATTGGCGCCGTGGCCAACACGGTCACGAAATTTGAAATGCCCGAGATCGGCGATTGCACGCCACCGGGCCTGGAATGGGCACCTCGAAAGAGGTGCTGGAGATGAACCGCGATGATGCGCGCATTGGACGGATGCGGCATGGTGCCGATTGTGACTGACCATCGGTCTGCCAACCTGATGCAGGCAGTCGCCTCAATTGAAAGTCGCAAGTTCCTGAATCTGGCCTTTGACGGCCGGGTTTCGATGCTGCGCAGAAAGTCAACATGTCAAAGAAAATGCTCATCGATGCCACCCACGCGGAGGAGACGCGTGTCGTTGTGGCCGATGGAAACCAAGTCGAGGAATTCGACTTCGAATCCGAAAACAGACGTCAGCTCTCCGGAAACATCTACCTCGCGAAGGTAACGCGGGTCGAACCCTCGCTTCAGGCCGCCTTTGTGGAATATGGCGGCAATCGGCACGGGTTCCTGGCGTTCTCCGAAATTCACCCGGACTACTACAAGATCCCGGTCGCCGACCGCGAAGCGCTGCTCGCCGAGGAGATGAAGATCGCGGAGGCCGAGGCGAAGGCCGAGGAAGAAGAGGTCAAGCCCAAGCGCCGCCGCCGGAGCGGCACCAAGGCCAAGGCCGAATCGACCGTGACGAATGACGAAACGATTTCTCAGGAGGAAAGTGCCGACGGTGCGATCGTGACTGAAACTGCCTCCGAGCAAGTGGAGGCCGCCACTCGCACAGATATCGCCGGTGAAGAGGCCGAGAGCCCAACTGTGGTCGCCGGTGAGCCTGACGAAGACACGTCAGCCGACATTCCATCCATGAATGTCATCGACCTCGACGACGAGGAAAGCGGCCAGCCCGAATTTGACAGCGCTCAGTCTACGGATGCCGCGGCAAGGGACGAGACAATCGAATCAATTGCCGATGACGACACGGCAGAAGAAATCCAGCGGCCGCGCCGGCAGCGGCAACGCCAGCGCAACTACAAGATCCAGGAAGTGATCGAGGTTCGCCAGATCCTTCTGGTCCAGGTCGTAAAGGAAGAGCGAGGCAACAAGGGCGCGGCACTGACAACATATCTCAGCCTTGCGGGACGCTACTGCGTCCTGATGCCGAATACTGCGCGCGGCGGCGGGATCAGTCGGAAGATCACAAGTGCGTCGGATCGCAAGAAGCTCAAGACGATCGCCGATGGCATCGAGATTCCCAAAGGTGCAGGCCTGATCATCCGGACCGCAGGAGCCCAGCGCACGAAATCGGAGATCAAGCGAGACTACGAGTATCTCCAGAGGCTTTGGGAACAGATCCGCGAGTTGACGCTGAAATCCATCGCACCCGCACAGATCTACGAGGAAGGCAACCTTATCAAGCGATCGATTCGCGACCTCTATAGCCGTGAGATCGATGAAGTCCTTGTGGAAGGCGAAGCTGGCTTCCGCACGGCCAAGGACTTCATGAAGATGATCATGCCGAGCCATGCCAAGAACGTGAAGCAGTACAACGACCAGATGCCACTGTTTGCGCGGCACCAGGTGGAAAGCTACCTCGGCGGCATGTTTAACCCGGTCGTGCAGCTCAAGTCCGGGGGCTACATCGTTATCGGGCAGACTGAAGCGCTTGTGGCAATCGACGTGAACTCCGGCCGGGCGACAAAGGAAGGATCAATCGAAAGCACTGCGCTCAAGACCAATCTTGAGGCTGCTGAGGAAGTCGCGCGCCAGCTTCGGCTTCGCGACCTTGCTGGCCTCATCGTGATCGACTTCATAGACATGGATGAGCGCAAGAACAACGCAGCGGTCGAAAAGCGGTTCAAGGAAAAGCTGAAGACGGATCGGGCCCGCATCCAGATTGGTCGTATCTCGGGCTTTGGCCTGCTCGAAATGTCGCGCCAGCGGCTGCGACCGGGAGTGCTTGAAGCTTCGACGCAGCCCTGCCCGTCCTGCCATGGTACGGGCCTCTTGCGCTCAATCGACAGCCTTAGCCTTACAATCCTGCGCCAGTTGGAAGAGGAAGGCGTTCGGAAGAAATCAAAGGAGGTTCTGCTCAGGGTGCCGGTGCCGATCATCAACTTCCTGATGAATACGAAGCGCGACCATATCGCCCAGATCGAAACGCGTTACTCCATAACTGTAAGGCTTGAAGCAGATCCTCACCTCATCCCGCCGGAATTCTCGATCGAGAAGTTCAAGGCCACTGCACGCAAAGTTGACACGAATGCGCCGGTAGTGTCCGCCGACGCCTCGCTCATGGCGGGAGAAGATGACGAACTGACATCTGAGGAGGGTGCCGGCGCGACGCTTTCCGAGGACGAAGATCGTCCGAAGAAACGGCGTCGTCGCCGTCGCCGTCGTCGCGGAAAGGGTGTAGACGCGCAAGGTGAAGAGAACTCCGAGATCGCGACCGGAACCGAGGCGGAAGCTGAGTCGGACACGCCCGAGAAGGACGAGGAAGCGAAGACGGACGACTCCGACGGCGAAGCGAAGCCCAAACGCCAGCGACGTCGACGCAAGAAGACTGACTCGGTCGCCGAGGATGTCGGTGACGTGAAGGCAGCGGCAACCGAAGGGGCAAGTGACGAAGAGGAACCAGTCGATTCCAAACCCAAACGGCGCCGCAACCGCAAGAAAGAGGAGCCTTCGGCTGACAGCGAGCCCCCGGCACAACCTGAAGTCCATGACAGCTCGGATCAGGCGCCAGATACACCGCCCGAAGGCACGCCTGCCTCCAAACCGTCCGGCGAACCGGAAACCGAACCTGCCCCGGAACCGGTGATGGCCTCAGCGGACGACAGCGAATCCGACAAGAAACCGCCACGTGTCGGCTGGTGGTCAAGGGAGCGCTGAACATGCGGCCACAATCACTCATTTCGATCAAGCTGAGTTCCGTCAGAGCGTTCTTGCAACTCCATCAAGTCGATGCGTCGATGGACAATGATGGTTCGGCCGGCCATGCGCGCGCGAATGCCGGAAGCCCTCCACTTTCGGCACCCTTCCCGATTCACGGAAACAAGGGCAGGCCATTGTGGCACGCACGGCGGCATAGGCCACTTGCACGTCCTTGCTGACCGCCTCCGGGGAAATTCCCGAACGCTGGAACCGTTCCGAAATACTGTCCCGCGCGTCACCTGATCGACCACACGTGCAAGGATCCCATCGAGTTGGCAAACTGCCTTGCCCGACCCCCGCCCGCTGCCGGCAGCATCAGGACTTCGCGTCACTTCCGGACTTTCGGATCGTGTAAATCTGGAGGCTGCCTTGTTCTTCTGAGTTCAAGAGTTCGTGCCCCTGCTCCTTGCAGAAATGCGGTACATCCACCGCGGCGGCCGGATCGTCCACGATGAGCCTCAGGATGCTGCCCGGCGCCATTGCGCGCAGGCGTTTCGCGGCCCTCAGAACGGGCAGCGGGCATAGAAGCCCCAAGGCATCAAGCTCTGCGTCAAATCCCATTGGTACCAGCGGTACGCGGCATGTTTCAACTTGTCCACCGAGTTGTGACCCCCTGCGTCTGGGCAGAAGGGCCTGTTGTGCCTTATGTGTCGGATGCGGAATCAACAGGCTCCCATGTTCGGCATTGACATCTTCGATATGAGCCTCCTGCCCGCCATGTTCGTGGCGCTGGCAGCCGGTTTCCTGTCCTTTCTGAGCCCCTGCGTCCTGCCCATCGTGCCACCCTACCTTGCCTATATTGGCGGGGTCTCCGTAACCGAGATGCGGGCGGCAAGCGGCCAAGCCACCCGCCGCGTCCGCAATTCGGCCATCTTCTTCGTGCTCGGCCTCTCGACGGTCTTTCTCTTCCTCGGCTTCACTGCGAGCGCGCTCGGGCGTTTCTTCCTGACCAACCAAGGCTGGTTCGTGACGGTCGCGGGAATCGTGATCATGGTATTCGGGGCGCATTTCATCGGCATCTTTCGTCTTGGCTTCATGGATCGCGAGATGCGCTTTGATGCCGGCGACCGGCACGGGACCGCACTTGGAGCATATGTCCTGGGACTGGCATTCGCCTTCGGCTGGACGCCCTGCATCGGCCCCGTGCTGGGCACCATCCTGTCGCTGGCGGCGAGCGAGGCCGACGTGACGCGCGGCACTGCGCTTCTCGCATTCTACGCCGCTGGCCTTGGCATTCCGTTTCTGCTTGTGGCGATGTTCTTCCCGAGACTAACCGGCTTCATGAACTGGTTGCGCCGCCACATGGACAGGATCGAGCGGGTCACTGGCCTGCTGCTTTGGACCGTGGGCCTCCTGCTGCTCACGGGGCAATTCACCGATTTCAGCTGGTGGCTGAACGAGACCTTCCCGGTTCTGCAATCCTTCGGCTAGTACCCGGTGGTGACCTTGCATCATCGGTTCGCGGTTCTTGCGTTTTTTTGAGACCTGAATCCGGATCTCGTCACCTTTCACGGAGCGCTCTTGCGGGGTGCCCGGCGCGTCATCTGCCCAAGAGATCCTTCTGTGACCGCCCCCGGTTGATGCATGTCACGCCTTCGGGCCGATCATCTCCTCGGGCCTTACGATCCGGTCAAAGGTCGCCTCGTCGACAAATCCCAGCCTGACGGCCTCTTCCTTGAGCGTCGTGCCGTTCCTGTGCGCGGTCTTTGCAACCGCGGTGGCGTTGTCGTAACCGATTGTCGGGGCAAGCGCCGTCACCAGCATAAGGGACTCCCGCATCAACTGGTCTATCCTGGACTCGTTGGCGCGGATGCCGCTGACGCAGTTGTCCGTGAATGCGGCGGCGGCATCTCCCAAGAGCTGCATGGATTGCAATACGTTGTAGGCGATCATGGGCTTGTAGACGTTAAGTTCGAAGTGCCCCTGGCTGCCGGCGAAGCCCACAGCCGCGTCGTTGCCTATCACATGCGCCGCGACCTGGGTCATGGCTTCGCATTGCGTTGGATTGACTTTCCCGGGCATGATCGAAGATCCGGGTTCGTTTTCCGGCAGCAGCAGTTCGTAGAGCCCGCAGCGTGGTCCCGAACCCATAAGCCGGATGTCGTTGGCCACCTTGAAGAGCGACGCTGCGACGGCCTTCAAAGCTCCCGACATGGCGACCATCGCGTCATGAGCGGCCAGCGCCTCGAACTTGTTTGGGGCCGTGACAAATGGAATTCCGGTGATCCTCGCCATGTTGGCAGCCACCTCTTCGTCCCAGCCGGATCTCGTGTTGAGGCCGGTGCCGACAGCCGTGCCGCCCTGCGCCAGTTCGTGGATGTCGCCCAGCGCGGCCTGGACCCGTTCGATCGACTTGGCGACCTGATGCGCATAGCCCGAGAACTCCTGCGACAGCGTAAGCGGCGTTGCGTCCATCGTGTGCGTGCGCCCGATCTTGATGATTCCGTCGAACTCTCCAACCTTTGCATCCAGTGCCGCATGCAGTTTCTGCAGGCCCGGCAACAGGACATCCCTCGCCGTCATGGCCGTGGCCACATGCATGGCGGTCGGGAATGTGTCGTTCGACGACTGGCCCATGTTGCAATGATCGTTCGGGTGCACCGGATCCTTGGAGCCGATCACGCCGCCGAGAATCTCTATTGACCTGTTCGAGATCACTTCGTTGGCATTCATGTTCGACTGCGTACCTGACCCGGTCTGCCAGACGACCAGCGGAAAGTGGTCATCGTGCCTGCCCTCGACAACCTCCGAGGCTGCCTGAACTATCGCGTCAGCCATCTCGGCAGGCAACTTGCCGGCAGACTTGTTGGCCTCGGCGCAGGCCTGCTTGATCACGCCGAGCGCGCGAACTACAGCAATCGGCTGTCTCTCCCATCCGATGGGGAAGTTCATCAGGCTGCGCTGCGTTTGCGCCCCCCAATAGCGGTCGGCGGGAACCTCAAGCGGGCCGAAGCTGTCCGTTTCGGTGCGTGTACCTGTCATGATCGGTCTTTCCGGCTAAGTGGACGCCAAATTGTTAGCGACAAGGCGTGTGCGAGTAAATTGTACGACCGTCAAGCCGGGCGGCAAGTGCTGCAGACGTGCCGGAGGAACTGACGGTTATCTCGATGCAACATCGGCGGACGAAATCGACCCCGGGTCGGTCGCGCCCGCCGCGCCGAGCAATTCATCAAGCATCCAGGAGATGTCCTCGATCCTTTCGGCAAGCACATGGGTCACGCCACTCGACCGCGCGACGCGACCCGTCACCCTGAGCGCTCGCCCCGCAATCACCGCCCGGCGAAAGCGTTCGTACTTCTTGCGCCAGACAATGACGTTCGAGATGCCGGTTTCGTCTTCAAGCGTGATGAAGATCACGCCTTTCGCCGTGCCGGGACGCTGCCGCACGATGACAAGGCCCGCCACAGCGACGAGGGCACCGTTCGGCGGCAAGTCAAGCTGATCATGCGGCAGGCAACTGGGCGGGCGGGGCCAAACCTGCATGGGGACATGTGGCTCAGTCATATGAACAAAAATAGAACTTTTGCTTCCTCATGCAATATCCTGATGTTGTTTGCATCGATCATCAATCAGGGTGGACCGGGACGGCGCAGCATTCAAGAAGGGGTGGCAAGGGACTTCGAGGCAGCATAATTAAGAGCCCAGCGAATCGAGGGGGCCTCCATGGCGAAGATCACCTATATCGAGTACAACGGAACCGAGCATGTCGTGGACGTGCGGAACGGGTTGACCGTCATGGAAGGTGCCCGTGACAACGCCATACCTGGCATCGAGGCTGACTGCGGTGGCGCCTGCGCCTGCTCGACCTGCCACGTCTATGTGCATCCCGACTGGACCGGGAAGCTGCCGCCCATCGACGCGATGGAAGAAGACATGCTCGAATTCGCCTACGAACCGAATCCGGCGCGCTCGCGGCTGACCTGTCAGCTCAAGGTCACCGATGCACTTGACGGTCTGGTCGTGCAGATGCCTGAAAGGCAGATCTGAACCCTATCCCGGCAAAGACGGCCGAAGAGGTCAATGCAGAATCAGAAATGGCGGCGGCACGGGAGGAGTGCCGCCGCCATCGCATTGGGCCCGCAAGGGCCGCCGGGCCAGTCGCTCGACGACGACGCCAGGGAGGATGGGACGTCGTCGCCAAGCCGGGAGCCCGGAATCAGAGATTCACGTTCCCTGTGCGCCGTAGACCGACCGATAGGCGACTTCCCGGATCGTGCCGTGCGTCAGGCCAACGTCTTCAAGCTCGTGCGCGTTCAGCGCCTCCAGTTCAGCCAGCGTCCTGCGATAAACCAGATAACTGGCAACGCGTCCCGAGAGAGACTTGAAAAACACCCCAAGTCCACTGCTGGGCCGCATATGTGCGAGAATCGTGTCACTCATGATCCGTCCTTTCACAGATTTCTGGCAACGCACCATGTGTCGCCGTTCACGAACATATTTTTATGCTGCGCCTGCACAATGAGTGTTTCTGCAATGCGGCTATGCCAAATGGTCATGACTGCCGCATGCACGAGCTTCCGCGAGGGATCGGCAGGCACCACGCGACTCACGGGGGCTCGTTCAGCGCTTGCTCCTGCAGCCGAAGCGCGCAATCTACGCAGGGCATGGGAAAGGGAGAATTCACTTGGCTGTCAAACACGACGACATCGTCGCGCGGCTGAAGTCGGTACAGGTGCCGGGGGCTGGCGACCTGGTGTCGCGGGATCTCGTGCGCGCGCTCCGCATCGAAGGCGGATCCGTGCATTTCGTGATTGAAGCCGAGAGCCCCGAAGCCGCACGATCCCTGGAGGCCGCACGAGCCGAAGCCGAGGCGGCAGTGGCTGGCATGGACGGCGTGGAATCGGTCTCGGTCGTCCTGACGGCACATGAATCGCAGCCCCCAAAGGCTCCCCCGTCACTCAAGGTCGGGCGGCATCCTGAACCACGGCAGGCCACCCCGAACCCGGTTTCGGGTGTCGACAGGATCATTGCCATCGGGTCTGGCAAAGGGGGCGTTGGAAAGTCGACGGTCGCGTCCAATCTTGCGGTTGCATTGGCAAGCGAGGGCCGGCGCGTTGGGCTCCTCGATGCCGACATCTACGGACCGTCCCAGCCCAAGATGATGGGAGTCATGAAGAGACCGTCCTCGCCTGACGGGAAGGTCATAATCCCCCTCCAGTCACATGGAGTCACGCTGATGTCGATCGGCTTCATGGTGGAGCCATCGAAAGCCGTGGTCTGGAGGGGACCGATGTTGATGGGTGCGCTCCAGCAAATGCTCGGGCAAGTGCAGTGGGGAAGCCTGGACGTTCTGATCATCGACTTGCCGCCTGGCACAGGCGACGTCCAGTTGACGCTGTGCCAGCGAACGCAGGTCACGGGGTGCATCGTGGTTTCGACCCCGCAGGATGTCGCGCTGCTGGACGTGCGCAAGGCGGTCGACATGTTTCGAACCCTCAAGGCCCCGGTCCTGGGACTGATTGAAAACATGTCGACCTATGTCTGCCCCAATTGCGGCAACGAGGCACATCTCTTCGGACACGGCGGCGCCAGGTCCGAGGCCGAAGCGCTTGGCGTGCCGTTCCTTGGGGAAATTCCTCTTTCCCTGGATGTACGGGTGTCCGGCGACGAGGGCACGCCGGTGGTGCTGAAGGGTGGACCGGTTGCCGAGGCCTATCTTCGCCTTGCGCGACGAATGATCGACGGCGGAATGGGGTAACCCTGCTTTAGGGTGCCCGGCGGAAGAACTTGGTTCGGCCAAAGCCGCGGCCCCCGAATCCCGGGTTTCGCCTGCTGCAGCGAAGCTCTGATCACCGCTGCGGGCACTCCTGCCAATTTCCTGAGCCTTTGCCCATTTGCTGCGCATGACTTCTTGCCATATGGTGCGCAAGGACCAGCCGCGCCGCGCCGTTGCCGGAAAAATTGCCGATGGCCTGCGCGCTGCGGCGAGCCGGCAGTTTCGGCGCACGACATTTCCGGGACCTCGATTTCCAAGGCATGGTCCGGACATTCGCGGTCGCATCACGAGAGGAGAATGACTTGGCTGTAAGTGTGGCAATTAACGGATTTGGCCGTATTGGACGCAACGTTCTGCGTGCCGTCATTGAAAGCGGGCGAACCGACATCGAGGTGGTGGCGATTAACGATCTTGGGCCGGTCGAAACGAACGCACACCTGCTCAGGTATGATTCGGTGCACGGGCGGTTTCCGGTCGAAGTCAAAAGCGACAATTCCATGATCGACGTGGGTCGTGGCCCCATTGCGGTAACGGCAATTCGCGACCCTTCGGAACTGCCATGGGAGCATATCGACGTCGTGCTGGAATGTACCGGCATCTTCACTTCGAAGGAAAAGTGCGAGGCGCATCTGAAGAACGGATCTTCTCGGGTGCTGGTTTCGGCACCGGCGGCGAATGTCGACAAGACAATTGTATATGGGGTCAACCATGACTCCCTGACTTCGGACGACATCGTGGTGTCCAATGCTTCCTGCACGACGAACTGCCTTTCGCCGGTTGCCAAGGTCTTGAACGACTCGATCGGCATCACCAAGGGCTTCATGACTACGATCCACTCCTACACGGGCGATCAGCCGACGCTTGATACGATGCACAAGGACCTCTACCGGGCCAGGGCTGCCGCGCTGTGCATGATCCCGACCTCGACGGGAGCGGCCAAGGCCGTCGGACTGGTCTTGCCCGAGCTCAGCGGCAAGCTTGACGGCGTCGCAATTCGGGTTCCGACACCCAATGTCTCGGTTGTCGATCTCGTGTTCGAGGCGTCGCGCTCCACGGATGCGGACGAGGTGAATTCCGCGATCCGAGAGGCGGCCGATGGAGCATTGAAAGGCGTTCTCGGCTACACGGACGAGCCGTTGGTGTCGAACGACTTCAACCACGACCCGCATTCCTCGATCTTTCACATGGATCAGACTAAGGTCATTGACGGCAACATGGTGCGGATTCTCACTTGGTACGACAACGAGTGGGGATTCTCGAACCGCATGTGCGATACCGCCGTGGTCATGGGAAATCTGATCAAGTGAGTTGCGAAAGAGCCAAGGAACAGGTTCGCAAGCCTTGGGACAAGCTGCCTGACCTGTTGAGTCTCTGGAAGCTGATGCCGCCTCTCCTCCATCATGCCACGCCTGTGACTTCAGATCTTGCAGCCCCCGTCCGACCAGCATTTGTGGACGTCACGACCGCAATGGGCTATGCCGTGCGAACGCTTGCAGTGCCTCGCTCTTTGCAATTCTCAGATCGAACCCAGGCTGGCAGGTCGCGAACCGCAACACCTTGACCGACTTGATCTGTAGCGCGCACCCGCCTCAAACGGGCTGTACAGGAGACATTTCATGGCTGCCAACACCGCCAAGGCAAAGGACGAGAAAGGCGCAAGGAGTTCCAGTCCGAACACGATCGAGGAAATCCGCGATGCGTTCGAGCGTGGAAAGTACCCTTATTCTGAACGGCTGTCCCGCCGTTCCTACGAGGGGCGCAAGGCAAAATTGCAAGCCGAGCTGTTGAAGGTGCAGATCTGGGCACAGGAAACGGGTCAGAAATTCGTCCTGCTCTTCGAAGGTCGAGATGCTGCGGGCAAGGGAGGCACGATCAAGCGATTCATGGAGCACCTTAATCCTCGGACCGCACGCGTCGCCGCATTGAACAAGCCTACGAACACCGAAAAGGGGCAGTGGTTCTTCCAGCGGTACATCGAACACCTGCCGACGGCTGGCGAAATGGTGTTCTATGACCGGTCCTGGTACAACCGCGCAGGCGTAGAACGTGTCATGGGGTTTTGCTCCCCGAACGAGTATCTCGAGTTCATGCGCGAGGCCCCGGAGCTGGAACGAATGCTCGTCCGATCAGGCATCCGGCTCTACAAGTACTGGTTTTCCGTAACCCAGGATGAGCAAAGGAACCGCTTCGATTCTCGTGAGTCCGATCCGCTGAAGCGTTGGAAGCTGTCCCCGGTCGATCGCGCCAGCCTGGGCAAGTGGGGTGCCTACACCGAGGCCAAGGAAGCCATGTTCTTTTATACGGACACTGCCGACGCGCCGTGGACGATCATAAAGTCAAACGACAAGAAGAGAGCGAGAATCGCCTGCATGCAGCATTTCCTGAACAGCCTTGAATACCCGGGAAAGGACGCAAAGGTCGTAGGCGTTCCGGATCCGTTGATCGTGGGACAGGCCGAGCATGTGCTGCATGAGTCCGAGAATCTGCTGGAGAACTCCCTGCACCCGAAGACCCGACACACTCATGCGTGAGACGTCGCCAAGTTCATAGCGCGCATTCCCCGCACTGCGGGTGACGCAGGCACTGAATGGCAAGTGTCGAACGCGAGACAAAGTACGCGCCCTGCGCAATGCGATGTCCTGAAGCGGTGATCGCACTTGTGCATGTCGCAATGTGCAGATGGCGCGGACGAGGCCGTCTTCCAAGATTTCGCAGCTTGCCGCGCCGTCCGTCCGGGCTGCAACCGGTCAGTGCATCCCGTCGAGCGTCCAGCCCAGCTCAGAACGGGATTTCGTCGTCAAGATCGTGGCTTGCCGAGTACCTGCCCCCTTCGTCTGCAGGCGGCGGGCCCGCACCGGCATCATTGTACTGCCCGCCGGCACTCCCTCGCTCGCCCCGGCTGCTCAGGCTCGTCAATTCACCGCTGTAGGGCCGCACAACAACCTCTGTCGTGTAGCGGTCGTTGCCGGACTGATCCTGCCATTTCCGGGTCTCTAGCTGCCCCTCGACATAGACTTTCGCGCCCTTGTTGAGGTACTGCTCTGCGAAGCGGATCGTTCCTTCATTGCGAAGCACGACTGAATGCCACTGCGTCCGCTCTCGACGCTCACCTGTGTTGCGGTCCTTCCACGTCTCGGACGTTGCGATGCGCAAATTACAGACCTTACCGCCGTCTTGGAACGTGCGCACTTCCGGATCCTGACCCAGGTTGCCAATCAGAATGACCTTGTTCACCGAACCTGCCATGTACCTTCCCCCAATCGAATCTTGCCTTCGCGCGACAATACACGCACCCGGCAGAGGTTAACACTTGATTTATTCCGCAATCAGGTGAACAATGTGCATTCCTGTCTTCGCGTGACGGCGCATTCGCATGTTTGTGCCTTATTTTCATGATCTTGCGCTTTTTCCGACCCTGCCAATGGCCGTCAGGGGCGGACCGAAACAGCCCCCATTTGCATTCCGCGTGTTGACTTTCGTGTTGCATATCTGCGCGTTCCGGGATAGCCTGCGCATCATGGAAAACCTCAAGTCAGCAAAGCGCGTGGCCCGGGTGAAGCTCACCCTGACCAAGCGCACAGTGGACGCACTGGAGCCCGAGGACAAGTCCTGGATCGCGTGGGACGACAGGCTGGTCGGCTTCGGCTGCCGCGTGCAGCCCTCCGGCACCAAGTCCTTCATCGTCAACTACCGCTCCGGCGACGGCGGGCGCAATGCGCCGAACAAACGCGTCGTCATCGGACGCCACGGACGGGTCGGC
>JAJEGW010000152.1 GCA_022819605.1 Silicimonas sp.
CTTCCGCAAGACGCAACATGAGAATTCTCGGCGGAGTGCAGCTGGGCCTGGCCCTCTTGGGAGGTGCCGCCGTTTGCGAGCCGGCCCCCGAGGCAGCCAAGTCCTACGGTCCGGCACAGACCGAAGTGCGGCTCACGGTGCGCGGCACGACCGACATCGCTCGCTTCGAACCGGTTCTTGAGAAGTTCCTGGCTCACTCCGATGGAGCCCGGATCGAGTACGAGCAATGGGGGTCGAACGATCTCTACCTGGCAACCGACGCGGATTGCCGGTCCGGCTACGTGGCTGCGGACCTCGTGATAAGTTCATCCATCGACCAGCAGGTCAAGCTAGCGAATGACGGCTGTGCCGCTTCCTATCGATCCGATGAAACGACCGGGCTGCCTGCAGTTTCAAACTGGCGCGACGAAGTGTTCGGCATAACATGGGAGCCCGCAGTCATCGTGTACAACAGGAACATGATCGACGATGCCCTGGCGCCCCGATCTCGTTTCGACTTGATTGACCTGCTGCGACCTGACGACAGCGCGTTTCGCGGGCGCGTCGCAACCTACGACATCGAGGTGTCGGGACTGGGCTACCTGTTCGCCTTCGCCGACTCGCAGCAGGCCACTACGTTCGGCCGTCTCATCGAGGCGTTCGGCCGAAGCGGCGCCGTCGCAACTTGCTGTTCTGCCGCGATCATCGATGGTGTCGCCAGCGGCGACTACCTAATTGCCTACAATGTACTGGGTTCCTACGCCCTTGCCCGCGCGGACGAGAACCCGGACATCGTCGTCGTCGCGCCTGACGACTACACGTTGGTTCTGGCCCGCGCGGCGCTGATCCCCCGACACGCGGCAACGCCGGAACTGGCAGGGGAGTTCATTGACTTCCTGCTTTCCGCGCCCGGCCGGTCAGCCTTGCGATCGGCCAACTTGATCGTTGACATAAGCGAGGGTGTGCATGCCGCGATGCGATTGCCCGAGAACCCGGAGGTCAGCCTGCGGCCGATCCCGCTTTCGGTCGCGTTGCTCGTCGGATTGGACCAGCACAAGCGAAGAGAGTTCGTTTCGCGTTGGCGGGCAGCTTTCCCAATGGAATGAGCCCGCCAATCAGGCCACTGGTCCTGGCTTGCGCATTGCGCCTGGCGCGATGAAAGTGAATGCACCTTCTGCAACCTATTCGCGTGCCTTGCCGACCCGTTCATGCCGCTAGGTCTTGTTGCTTTCGGCAAGGAGCAGCTTCGCTTACAAAATACCAAAACGGGATGGTCGAGCAGTGGGACAACGGAATCATTCTGATTACTGGCATTGGATTGCCTTAGGTTCGGGTGCGGGTGCAACCGTACTCCTGTTGCTTCTACTCTTTGCGCCGAGTGGTCTGTGGAAAGCCGCCCTCCTTTTCCTGATTGGCGTAACGCTCATCGTCATGGTCTGGAATCCTAGATACCGTCTATTTGGAATCGGGACTGCTGCGGCGCTGACCGGACTTGGCGGGTTCGTCGCTGAGCTGTCACTCAATGCGTCAGCGGCACTGCCTGACGGTAGAATGCTATCTGGGAGTATCGAAGGTGGATCAGACGTCCCACCAGTCTTCTTCTTGGTGCTTCTGGTCATCGGCGTCCTGACGATCGCATTCGACAATGTCGGACGAGGATGGATCTGGGCGTTCGTGCGACGAAACAATCCCGCACAGCCCAATGTCACTTTTGCCCTGGAGCGGGAGGTCATAACGCTTTCTGATCATCTCGCGCCAGACGGCTACGGACGATTTCACGCCAGCCTCGTTGCGTCGAAGTCGGAGGGTCAACCTGTTCGGCTGATTCGTGCCGAATTGAACGACGCCATCATTCTGGAATTCGGCGTCGGCCAAGGGGATGGCGTTCAAAACTCGCTGACAATCGAACGCGCCGGCACGGAGATCAGTGTACTGGGCACTTTACCCAAGACCCTATTGGCGAAAGGGCCAGTCAAACGCGAGTTGTTTCTCTTGGACGAGTTCGATCGGAAGTGGTCAGCGGGAACCATCGAGTTCCGCCTCCCCTCCTAGCTCCCTGTCAGTCCCTTCATCAACTCAAGCATGCGGGCGTCGTCCGTGTCTCGCCCACTATCTGGAAGGATCGCCTTTACAACGACGACGCCTTGCGACGCATCTACTTCATAACCGACCGTAAGATCGCCTACTTGTAGGCGAAAGCGGGGGAATTCGTTCGAGATCGAAATCGCGTCCTTGGGAAGGGGATCTGCAACCAAGGCACGCAACACCGGGGTCAAGTCGTCCTTGGCCGCCTGGCTCAACCCCGTCCAGACAGCCCGCGCAGTGGCACCAAGAATAACACGTCTGGACGCCGTCAAGTCTTGCTACCGTTCTTCAGACGAATCGCGTTCGGCAATCAAGTCTTCCAGATCGTAGAAGGTCTGATCTGGATTCCGGTCCGCTTCATCCATCGCCGCATTGACGCGCGCATTTTCCACAAGGTGCACAAGCGTCAATGCCACCTTGGAAAATTCGAACGGCAAAACCATCGCGACTTCCTTGCCATAGGATGTCAGCACGGCACCCGCTGCATTGTGGCTGATCCGACCAACGATATCCCTCTGGTCGCGCCTGAATTCCTCAACCCCTCGCCGCTCCAAGGAGCCACTGATCTCCGCCCAAACATTGTCGACGAGTTCAGGCGAGAGGCCTTTTTCCCCTACGGGAACGTCGGAAAAATCGAGTTTCATGCCTATCTCCCGTCTGCTACAAGGGTCATGCAGACCTCTAGGTCTTTAAGAACCTATAGGTACTCTAGTATTTCATTTGCCATTTGTCAAGGCATTGAAAACACGCTCGAAGACGCCCGACACCGCCCAGCGGCAGAAGCGCTTGAACACGCTGTCTTCAGTTGCCGAAGCCCTCCGGCAAGTTGCGCTAGGGCGAACCCGTCCGGGTCCGCAAGAGGACGGCCTCGAGAAACTGCCGGTAGTCCGCCGCTGTGGCGCCGGGATCGGTCGCTTTGCCGGGCAGCATGTGCCCAATCCGCGACCCGCATGTCGACAGGCCATAAGCACCATACATCGTCATTGATGCGCATTGAAGCGCGCTCGGCGGCACTCAGCGGCACATATGGCGAATCGTCGCCGCCAATTCGGACAAGCGAGTGAATGTTCACGGCGTCGAAGGCGAAGGTCGGCACGCCGACCCGTCGACATGAGTGCCGCCCGTGTTCCTGCGGCAAGGGCCATCCGAGGCAACGGCTGGCCGCCAGGGACCTCTCGCGCCGACATGGTGTCAGTTGGCCTCGCAGCGGCAATGATGACAGGTCTTTCCGGCGTTGGACCAGCTTCAAACGACATGTGCGCAGGCCGAGGCGGGCGTACGCGTGTCCATGTTCCGCCCCCGGTTCAGGTGATCGTCGATCTCGGCCGCCGAACCGATCACGCGACCATAGAGGA
>JAJEGW010000077.1 GCA_022819605.1 Silicimonas sp.
CCGGGCCCTTGACCTGCTGGAGATCGACCCCGCCAAGTTCCTGCCGTGACGCGCCGGAACCGTTACATGTCGAGTCCAGGCCCGAATCAGCAATCGTGTTGATGCCAAGGGGTTTTGCGAAATTCTGGAAATGAAGATCCGGCTAGAATCCGCCCGAAAGGGCACCGTTGCACGGCTTGCCGGAATGCTTACGGCGCTGCCGAGGCGCCGTGTTGCGATAGTGTTGACAAAACGCAAGGAGGCACCGAGGGTCTCAAAATATTGCAACGAATCCAAACAGTTAAGATATGGACAGTCGTCTCTTTTGAACGTCCGCAACGAGCGCAACTTCCGCACCCGCCGCCTGGAAACGGCCCAAGTTGCCGTGAAACGTGCATGGCACGAAGCCTGACACGCCACCGTCAATCAACGCGATGATCCGACTTGGATTTCGTCTTTTCCCCGCGCCGCGACATGCATACCCGAATCACTGGAACAAAGCAAGAATAAATGATCTTGTGAGGTTCTTGCTTGTGGAATGTTGCGTTGGTTGCTTGATCATGATGCAGGAATGCCGAGCAGCATGCCGCTTTCCAGTTGATGTGGATGCAATTCGATCATGTTGTGGTGACGTGCGCACCGTGCAACTACGGGAAAGGAGACTACATGCTTGAGGAGCTTGGCCTCATGGATCCACGTTTGCATCCGGCAGTCCGAACATCTTGGGACGGACTCGAACGAATGCTCCTTGACAGTTGAAGCGCTCTCCGGTTGCACAGGCCAATTGAGGACGGACCAGATGTCGAAGCGCACGGGCATGCGAGACGCCGGGAACATTGACGCTCCCGAGCTGTTCGGGTCGGACGCCGCCTGGGCGCCGACACAGGTGCTCGATGCCCAGGCGCTGGGAGTGCGTCACTTTGATCTCGAAGAGTTCGCGCGGTACCGATGCATTCGGATCCTCACCTATTCGGCGAGCGTTCCAATGCTCGCATCGCTCTTCGACCAGATCGAAGTGGCAAGCGTCGAGGTGGTGATGGGCCATTCGCGAACCGTGAATGACATGGCCGCTCTCATTGCGCTGCAGACGGTCGCGATGGAAGATGTTCGCAAGGCGCTGCAGAGCATTTCCGTGTCGCGCCAAGAGGAGATTCTCAGGCACATTCGCAGCGGCAAATTACGGGTGTGGGTGGTCGAGGGACATGTTTCGCATGCGAAGGTCTTCCTGCTCTCAGACGGGCCGGATGGAGACCGCTCCGTTCTCACCGGCTCAGCCAACTTCTCGACATCGGCATTGCTCGGTGACCAGCACGAAGTGCTCATGCGGTTCGATGACGACCTCGCTTGGGACCATTTCGAGGGCCAGTATCGACGCGTCCGGGATCATGCATCCGCCGAGCTCCCGCTCGCCAAACTAGCCGAAGACCGACGCGACCCGGCAGAGGGCATGTCACCGGTCGAGGCGCCGGTGCTGGCACACGACCGCGGGTTGCAGGTGATTCAGATCGCGAAACCGGCAGAGGCCGAGGAGTCGATCGAACGGGGGCGTCGGCTGGAGAGGATCTACGACCTGGTGCTGCCGGCACTGCGCAAGGAAAAGCCGAAAACTGACAAGACGAGGGTCAGGCTGGACGCCTCGATACGCAAGCGGTTCTCCGGGATGATCCGGCGCCAGACCAGAGGTCAGGCTGCCGTCCACCCGACTTTCTCCCTTGACCTGGACAGGCGACAAGGCGCCGTCTGCGGCGCAGACTGGCCCCTCGAAAGCGAGGACGAACAGGTGAGCCGGGATGCCGCCGCGCTGGTGACCTTTTGGGAAACCTATGGCGAGGCCTTTCGCGGCGACGTCGGGAAACTGCAGAAGGACTATTTTGTCTTTCTGTGCTGGATGTTCTTTTCGCCACTCATATGCACGCTGCGTCGCCAAGCTGCGCTCGAGGACCGGGACGTCATCCGTTATCCCAGAGTCGGGATCATCTATGGCAAGTCCAACTCTGGGAAGACGCAGCTCGTGGACATCGTCGGAAAGTTCATGTTTGCGGACGACTTCCCGAACGCTGTCAGGACACCGATGACCGGCCTGCTGCTGCGCGAAATCGACGCGTCATACCGCCGCATGCCCGCCTTTTTCGACGATATCGGCTGGCGGCGGTTCCGGGACCATGCGCCGGAATTCATCAAGGACGAAACCCTGCCGCCGCACGACGAGAGCCCATGCATGGTAGTCTCGATGAACGCCAGGGTCGGCGCATTCCCAGACGAAGTCGCAAAGCGTAGTCTCCTGATCTACAGTTCCGCCTCACTCCCCAGCGAAGACGAGGATGGCCGCATCACCATGGCCGACCGGCTGGCCATGATCGAGCCCACCACACATCTCTATCGACGCTATCTACGCTCGGTGTTGGACCGCCTCGACGCGGAGGGTGCCGATTGGCTCCGACTGTCGTCCGAAGTCCTGTCAGGCATCCTGATCGAGTGTGGCCATGATCCTGCATGGGCAAACCCGGTCACCTGGCAGGAGTATGCGTCCACGCGATACGATGCCCTGCGCGAGCAGTTACGCAGTCTTCTCGATCCGGCACGGCGCCAAGCAGCCCGCCCGGCTGCTGACAGCGAGGGCTGGTTTGCCGAGGGAGGCAAGGTGTGGATTCGGGTTGGGACCAACAGTTTCGGACATCCCGACTTCGAGTGGCGGGATCTCCCGACCTACATGCTGCACGAGCACGAGAGCCGCGCGGCCGAGTTCGTGCTCGACATAAAGGCGGTCGAGAACTTTCTGGGTGCAAGACTTGAGCAACCACGCTGGCGATTCCCGCTTCGGTTGCGATCCGCGAGGTAGTTGATCCGCGCCGGATCGCCTTTTGCTTTTCGCCGGATGAGCGCCGTGGAGGATTCGCGGTCAAGGAGCCGGTGAAGTCCTTAGTGACTGGAATTCTTGGCATCGGCACTTTGCGCCCTTTGCAATGCGCTCACCCTCCTGCACGCGTTGAATCTGTTGCGGGAAGCGTGTCCTCGCCTTAAGCGTGCCAATTCTTGGCAAAGCATGGACCCTCCTTTCCCATTGGCCTGCGCACGAACCAGACACAGACCGGTCCAAACTGCCTGCAAGGCCAACTGTTCTAGACTCGCATCAAGACGCTTCGTCCCTTGTCCTGCAACCTTGAATTCACTATTTCCGCCGCATGCTTGACGACGCTGACGATATCCATCTGCTCTTTCACGGCGCGCCTTCGACAACCGAGTTTCGGAAGCTTCGAAAGCGCATCGTCCGAAACGTGCGCATGGCAATCGAGCAATACGGAATGATCGAACTCGGCACACGCTGGCTGGTCTGTCTGTCGGGCGGCAAGGACAGCTACACACTCCTCGCTGCACTGCATGAACTCCAGTGGCGCGGACTCCTGCCAGTGGACATGCTTGCCTGCAACCTGGATCAAGGACAGCCGGGCTTTCCCTCAACCGTCCTGCCGGAATTCCTTGACCGCATGCAGATCCCTCACAGGATCGAGTTCCAGGACACTTACTCCGTCGTCACCGATAAAATCCCGGCCAACAAGACTTACTGCGCACTTTGCTCCCGGCTGAGACGCGGACATCTCTATCGCATTGCCCGCGAAGAGGGGTGCTCGGCAATCGTGCTTGGCCACCACCGGGATGACATTCTCGAGACCTTCTTCATGAACCTCTTCCATGGCGGTCGGCTGGCGACGATGCCGCCGAAACTCCTGAACGAAGAAGGCGATCTGCTTGTCTGCCGCCCGCTTGCCCATGTGGCGGAATCAGACTGTGCGCGCTTTGCCGCAGCGATGAACTACCCCATCATTCCCTGCGACCTGTGCGGTAGCCAGGACGGGCTGCAGCGCCAACAGGTCAAGGCGATTCTGGATGAGTGGGAAAGAAACGCGCCCGGCCGACGGCAGGTCATGTTCCGCGCGTTGATGAACGTGCGGCCGTCGCACCTTCTCGATCCCCAGCTCTTCGATTTCACGGACCTCGCCGGCAAACGCAAGAACACGAATGGCACTGATCACCACGGGATCTAGGCTCTCTCATCGTCCTGAAGCGCTTCATCTAGACCAGTCTTCCGTGCCTCAGCCTCGCCATTCAGCGTATCCGCTGCCGCCTCCAGGATTCGGGGACCCCCGCGCGACACGAGCGCTTCAAGCTGATCCGGTGACAACAGGACAACCGGAGCGTCCCGCAATAGGACGGTGAGCCATGCCAGGGAATTGTGACGCCGCGTTCCGGCGGAGGCCCAATCGGATTGTCGACTTCCCGGCAGGCAGCATCAACCAGGCCCGGCACCGAAACGCCTTGACCTTTTGGTCGCCGGACTATTGAACCACGAACGCGATTTAGGAAACTCCGGAAGCGGCGATGGACGATCAGAATAAGAACTTGATCCTCGCGATGGTGCTGAGCACCCTAGTGCTTGTCGCATGGATGATATTCTTCGCGCCGGAGCCGACGGAGGCTCCGGGATCTCAGCCGACGGACACTTCTGCAACCGGCACCTCAGGCGGTCAGGCATCGATTCCCGCTGCCGAATCCGGCGCAGAGGCCACTGCGGCACCGCAGGCATCCACAAACGCGTCACCCGAAGCCGACCGCGTTCCAATCGAGACTCCAAATGTCCAGGGCTCTGTCTCGCTGGCCGGCGGCCGCATCGACCAGCTCTCGCTCAACCATTATCACGTCACCCAAGATCCCGGAGCCGAGGAGGTCATACTGTTTGCTCCCGTCGGCACGACAAACCCATACTACGCAGTGTTCGGCTGGGTCCCCGGCGGTGAGCTTGGCCCCGATGACGTGCCCGCAACGGACACGATATGGAAACTGGACAGCGGGACGACGCTTGCGCCCGGAGCGCCCCTGACGCTTCGCTGGGACAGCCCGTCAGGCCTGGTCTTCCGACGCCAGATCGAGATTGATGATCGCTTTCTGTTCACCGTAACGCAGACAGTTGAGAACTCCACCAGCAAGTCGGTACGCCTTGCCCCATACGGCCTCGTGGAACGTCACGGCGAACCTCAGGACCTGTCCGGCTTCTTCATTCTGCATGAGGGAGCGATCCGGCGGAATGACGGCCAGCTTGACGAAATCGACTACTCCGACATGCCGGACCTTGCCTACGATGACCGCTGGGGGCCAAGTGCGGACGTTGTCCAGGTCGAGTCCAGCGGGTGGGTGGGCTTTACAGATCACTATTGGATGACAGCGCTGATCCCGGAGCAGGGAACACCCTTTACCAGTGTCGTCCAATACAGGCACGACGCAGACATCTACCGCACCGCTGCCCGAATGCCGACGGTGACGGTTCCTCCGGGTGGGGCCTCGAGCGCAACGACCCGCCTCTTTGCGGGGGCGAAGGAGTGGGACACGATTCGCGACTACGAAGCCGGTCGCCGAATCGAGGGCTTCAGAGACTCGCTCTCCTATTTCATGGGCTTTGGCGGCGACGCACAGGTCGAGGGCTTCATCGATTCCATCGACTGGGGCTGGTTCTATTTCCTGACCAAGCCCATCTTCTTCGCCCTGCACGAACTCAACACCGTGATCGGAAATACGGGCTGGGCAATCATCTGCCTGACCCTGCTGATCAAGGCCCTGCTCTTCCCGCTGGCGCGAAAGTCATACGTCTCGATGGCCCGAATGAAGGAACTGCAGCCCGAGATGCAGGAGTTGAAGGAACGCATCGGCGACGACCGCCAGAAGATGCAGCAGGAAATGATGGCGCTCTACAAGAAGGAAAAGGTCAATCCCGCCGCCGGATGCCTGCCCATACTTTTGCAGATCCCGATCTTCTTTTCGCTCTACAAGGTGATCTTCGTCACGATTGAGCTTCGCCACGCCCCTTGGTTCGGACCGTTCCAGGATCTGTCCGCCCCCGATCCGACATCCATCATGAACCTGTTCGGCATCCTCCCGTTCCCGGCACCCGGACCCGACACCATTCTCAGCCTGATATTCATCGGCATCCTGCCGATCATCCTCGGTGTCTCCATGTGGATGCAGCAGAAGCTCAACCCGGCCCCGACGGATCCGACCCAACAGATGATCTTCGCGTGGATGCCTTGGATTTTCATGTTCATGCTGGGCAGTTTCGCAAGCGGGCTCGTGATCTACTGGATCGCCAACAACGTGATCACCTTTATCCAGCAGTACATCATCATGCGGGGCCACGGATACCGTCCGGACATCTGGGGCAACATTCGCGGAACGACAACGTCCCCTGAACCTGCCGCCGCCAAGAAAGACGATGCATCGAAAGCGAAAACTGAAGCAGATGAACCAGCGGATCAACCGCCGGCAAAGCCTGCGAACAAGCCGGCCCGAAAGCGCTCCGGCAGGAAGAAATCCCGCAAGAAGCGATGAACGCAACGCTTGACCGCATCATCAGGCATCCGCTGAAGGCGATCGGACGAGAAGAACTGATCCGGACCATCCTGACACGTGGCCAGTGGCTCCCGATGGACCGGGTCTGGGCAGTGGCTCACGAACGGTCGAAGCTGGAGCAAGGCTGGGCTCCGAAGGCAAACTTCCTGCGTGGCGTGACCGAGCCGAATCTGATGGCCGCCACCTGCATCTGGGATGAATCGCATGCCCGCCTGCAGCTCGCCCACCCTGAGGCGGGCGAGATTTCGATCTGTCCCAACACCGCATCGGACACGTCTGTCCTTCTCGACTGGCTTTCGCGAATCTGGCCTGAAGAGCTGCCCCGGCCGACAGGACTCTATCGCGCCGCGGACTCTCATCTCACTGATGCGCCGGACCCTTGGATTTCGATCAATTCATTGGCATCGAACAATTCTATCTCACAAATGGCGGGACACAATCTGTCGATCCACCGCTGGCGCGGCAACCTCTGGATCGCAGGCCTGGCACCTTGGGAGGAGAAGGGCTGGGTCGGCAAGGAAATTCGGGTCGGTGAAACCGCGTTGCAGGTGCATTGCGAAATCACGCGATGCAAGGCAACCATGGCCAATCCCGACACGGGACGTCGCGACGTGGACACGCTTGGGGCGCTTCAGGCGCTTGGCCATCAGGAGTTCGGTGTCTTCGCCGAAGTGATTCATGGTGGCAAAATCGCGACGGGCGACACTGTCGAGGTCGCGACATGACCTCGCTTGCGTTCCCGCTGGCCACGGCAGATGCCCCGGACCTGAAGGCTGGACGTGAGCTCTTTGCCAAGGGCACGGACTTCCTGAAGGGCGTGGTGGCCATAGACGGACTGCCACCGACCGACAGGATAGAGTTCTGCTTCGCGGGCCGTTCGAACGTCGGCAAGTCAACGCTGATCAATGCGGTGACAGGCAGAAAGGCACTTGCCCGCACCTCGAACACGCCAGGCAGGACGCAGGAAATAAACTTCTTCTCGCTGGCCGACAGCCATTACCTTGTGGACTTGCCGGGCTATGGATTTGCAAAGGCGCCACTCAAGGTAGTCGAGAACTGGCAAAGGCTGCTCAAGTCCTATCTCGCCGGACGCGCCACGCTTCGACGAGCTTTCGTGCTGATCGATGCACGCCACGGCATCAAGCCGGTCGACGAGGAAATCCTGAAACTGCTGGACATCTCGGCAGTCGTCTTCCAGATCGTGCTGACCAAGGCCGACAAGGCGAAGGCGAAGGATCGGGACATCCTGCTCCAACGCGTGCGAAGCGCGCTCCAAACGCACCCTGCTGCGTTCCCGGAAATCTTGCTGACGTCTTCGGAGACGGGTGAAGGCGTCGATGTGCTGCGCGCGATCATTTCCGGTTCAGCTTGAGCCCGGCACGGCGAAGGCATACTCAGGCCCCGAATGAGGAAATCCGATGAGAACGAGAGAGATGAATCGCGACTGGATCGCCACGGCACGCACCCTGAACGAAGCACTGCCGTACCTGCAGCGCTACGACGGCGCGACCGTTGTCATCAAGTTTGGCGGCAACGCGATGGGCGATGCTGACGCCATGGCCAGCTTCGCGCGCGATATCGTGCTGATGCGGCAGGTCGGCGTGAACCCGGTAATTGTTCACGGTGGCGGACCGATGATCGCGGAAATGCTCGACAGGCTTGGCATCAAGACCGAATTCGTGCGTGGGAAGCGGGTTACGGACCAGGCAACTGCCGAAGTCGTTGAAATGGTGCTCTCAGGGCTCGTGAACAAGCGGATCGTGCAGGCCATCAACGCAGAAGGCGGGCGGGCGCTCGGTCTCTCCGGAAAGGACGCAAACCTGATGATCTGTGACCAGGTCGGGTCGGATCTCGGCCTCGTGGGCGAGCCTGCCGAAATGGACCCGGGCATCCTGCGCACGTTGATGGAAGCCGAGGTGATTCCCGTCATCGCGCCCCTTGGGGCGGGGCGGAACGGCGAGACGCTCAATGTCAACGGCGACACGGCGGCGGGTGCCATTGCAGCAAGCCTGGACGCCGACCGGCTGCTTCTCCTTACCGATGTCACCGGCGTAATGAATGCCGAAGGCGACGTCGTGACAGAGATCACGCCTGAGCAGATCCGCCAGCTGACAAAGGACGGTGTCATCGCCGATGGCATGGTGCCCAAGACCGAAACCGCGCTCGCGGCCATTGACGGAGGCGTGCGCGCCGTTGTCATTCTTGACGGGCGGACGCCGAATGCCTGCCTCCTTGAACTGTTCACCGAGCACGGTGCGGGCAGCTTGATCCGCAAGGCGCGGTAACGGCGGTTCAAGCGGTCCCACCCGCCTGCACCGACGAGGATCGTTCCAGCATTTAAATGGATCAGCACCTGCCTTGTCCGCTTGCCCGTCCTGCGCTGGCTTTCGGCCCTGCCAATTTCAGCATCGAATTCGCTCAACCGTGAGTTGAACACGAACCGGGGTGTCAATACCGTTGGAGCGAGCGGGGGATTCCCTCGGCGCGCGAGGAGGACGCAATGTCGATCCTGAACGAGAGCCCTTCGAACCGAGTCCGGACAACAAGTCCACCTCCTGAAGCTGCACCTTCCACTTCGGGAGCGCCTGTCGACGGACGGTCCTACGTCATAGGCGAAACAAGTGCTGACCTCAAGTGCTTCACGATCCCCCAACTGTTCCGGAGAGCCGTGTCGCGCCACGGACCGAGAGATGCCCTGGTGTTCCGCGAGACAGGAGAGCGGAAGAGCTACTACGAACTCGACAGGGAAATAGACGCCCTTGCGTCCGGGTTGCTCGCCTTGGGGCTGGAGAAGGGGGATCGCGTCGGAATCTGGTCACCCAACAGGTACGAGTGGGTGCTGACCCAGTTTGCAACCGCCCGGATCGGAGCGATCCTGGTGAACGTCAATCCCGCATACCGGACAGGGGAACTGGAATACGCGCTCAACAAGGTTGGCTGCAAGGCGCTCGTCCTGACTCCGTCGTTCAAGTCGTCCGACTATCTCTTGATGATTCGGGAGTTGGCCCCGGAACTGGAGTCCTGCGAGCCAGGCCGGCTGAACGCCGCAAGGCTGCCGACCCTCGAAAGCGTAATCGTGACCGGCGCAGAGCCCGGGCCCGGCGCGTTCACCTTCGACGCGGTCCGTGATCTCGGCGACTCAGCGCAGCAGCTGCGCCTCCAGGCCATCGACGGCTCGCTCAGCCCGGACGATGCCATCAACGTCCAGTTCACCTCTGGCACCACGGGTGCGCCTAAGGGGGCGACGCTCACTCACCACAACGTCGTCAACAATGCGCGTTTCGTGACCGACCGCATCAGGCTGACGGATGCGGACCGGCTGTGCATTCCGGTGCCGCTCTATCACTGCTTCGGCATGGCCATGGGAGTCCTGGGTGCGGTAAGCAAGGGGGCGGCGATGATCTTCCCGGGCGAGGCATTCGAGCCGCGCGCGACACTTCAGGCCCTGTCCGGAGAGCGTTGCTCGGCGGTCTATGGCGTGCCGACGATGTTCGTCGCCATGCTGCAGGAGCTTGAGAGCGAAACCCTTGACCTCGGATCCCTGCGCACCGGCATCATGGCCGGCGCTCCCTGTCCTATGGAGGTCATGGAACAGATCACCACGCGCATGAACCTGCGCGAGGTTACGATCTGCTACGGCATGACAGAGACGTCGCCCGTTTCCTTTCAGAGCCTTGTCGATGACCCGATGGACAAGCGCTGCGCCACGGTGGGCCGCGTTCACCCGCATCTTGAAGTGAAAATCGTGGACCCCGAGGGCAATGTCGTCCCCGTCGGCGAGCGGGGCGAGCTCTGTACGCGCGGCTACGCGGTCATGAAGGGCTACTGGAACGACAAGGAACAGACCCGTGAGAGCATCGTCGACGGATGGATGCACACGGGCGATCTTGCGACCCTGGACGACGAAGGCTTCTGCTCGATCGTCGGCCGCGTGAAGGACATGATCATCCGCGGCGGCGAAAACATCTATCCTCGCGAGATCGAGGAGTTCCTGTTTCGCCATCCGGATGTCTCGGTGGCGCAGGTGTTCGGCATCCCGGACGAGAGATACGGCGAGGAAGTGTGTGCCTGGATCATTCCAAAGCCTGGCGCTTCACTGACGGGAGATGCGGTTCGGGAGTTCTGCCGGGAGCAGATTGCGCATTACAAGATCCCCAGGCATGTTCGCATCGTCGAGGAGATCCCGATGACCATCTCGGGCAAGCCGCAAAAGTTCGTGATGAGGGACCGCATGGTGGAAATGCTGTCCAGCCAGTCGAAATGATGGCTTCCGGCCGCCCAAGACGTCTCAATGACAGCAGGTCCGCGCGGAAGCCTGCGGTGGCCCTCGGCAACCCGTGATGATCGAGGAAGTGACAAGCGCAGCCCGCACGGAACGGCTGGACGTGTTCGGGCTGCTTCACGCGGAACCCGATGACGGCATCGGGGAGGGAACCATTGTTCTCCTCGGCCCTGACGAACCAGGGTTCTGGCCCCATGTGACGGCCACTCCCGAATTCGGCGACGGCGAGCCCGATCCCCTGGATCGCTGGTCCGCGCGCGTGGTCAAGCGAATCGCGGCGAACACAGGTGGCCGAGCGCTGCTTCCCTTCGGAAAGCCGGCATGGCCATTCACCCGCTGGTCGCTCAGGAGCGGGCACGCTTTCGTCTCGCCGGTCTTGCTTCTGGTTCATGCCCGTGCCGGCCTCTTCGTGTCATATAGGGGCGCCGTACTGCTGCCCGAGCTTCTGGAACTTCCGAAGACACCG
Organism: Silicimonas sp.; assembly: GCA_022819605.1. GTDB lineage: Bacteria > Pseudomonadota > Alphaproteobacteria > Rhodobacterales > Rhodobacteraceae > JAJEFO01. The sequence continues at coordinate 11,124 of JAJEGW010000077.1, forward strand.
TCCAGTCCATGTGATACATGCAATGGCAGACCCTGCCTTGCGGCCTGTCCGGCATCGGCACTTGTCAGCGGCAGCTACGACATTCCTGCCTGCCATGCCTACCTTGACACGGACGCAGGTCAGTCCTGCATGACTCGGGGCTGCGCCGTGCGCCGCTCTTGCCCACTTGGACGCAACTATCCCAGAATGGAGATACAGTCGGCTCATCACATGAAGGCGTTCCATCCGTGACACTCACTCTCATCTTGACGCGACATGCGAAATCTTCATGGGATGATCCCACGCTGGATGACTTCGACCGCAGCTTGGCTCGCCGAGGCCGGAAGTCGGCCCCACTGATCGGGCGGTGGCTGGCCGAGCGAGGATTCGCGCCGGAAGTCGTCGTTGCTTCGGGTGCAAGACGCACCGTGGAGACATGGGAATGCATGGCATCAGCCATGCCCGAGACAACAGTGCTGGAACGCAACACGGCGCTCTTTCACGCAGGCGCAAGCACCATTCTGGGAGTCCTGCACGAGCAGGCCGCCGCCAGGATCATGCTGATCGGCCACAATCCGGGATTCGCTGACTTCGCGAACCGAATCGTAGTGCAGCCTCCCAAGCACGACAGGTTCCATGACTATCCGACGGCCGCAACGGCGGTGATCGAGTTCCAGGCCGACAGCTGGGCGCAGGTGCATTGGGGCAGTGGCAAGGTACAGGATTTCGTCGTGCCTCGCGAATTGATGTGATGCCGGCACGGAATACTGACGTCCCCCAGGGACGGCGTCGCGTCAGTGGGGCCGACGGGACAGGGACTTCTCGCCTCAGTGGCCGAGAATCTGGCTCAGGAACAGCTTCGTGCGATCCGATTTTGGATTGCTGAAGAACTCTTCCGGCTCGTTCTGCTCCACGATCTGGCCGTCGTCCATGAAGATGACCCGGTTCGCGACCTGCCGGGCAAATCCCATCTCGTGGGTCACGCAGAGCATGGTCATTCCCTCTTCGGCAAGCTCGATCATGGTGTCCAACACCTCCTTGATCATTTCCGGATCAAGGGCGGATGTCGGCTCGTCGAAGAGCATTATCCGCGGCCGCATGCACAGGCTGCGCGCGATCGCGACCCGCTGCTGCTGGCCGCCGGAGAGCTGGCCCGGATACTTTTCGGCCTGCTCCGGGATCTTGACCTTCTCGAGGAAGTGCATCGCTGTTTCTTCGGCCTCCCGCTTCGGGATCTTGCGCACCCAGATTGGGGCCAGGGTGCAGTTCTCCAGGATCGTGAGATGCGGGAACAGGTTGAAATGCTGGAAGCACATTCCGACCTCGGACCGGATCTTGTCGATGTTCTTGAGGTCGCTTGTCAGTTCCGTGCCTTCGACGACGATCTGCCCCGTCTGATGCTCTTCCAGGCGATTGATGCAACGAATGAGCGTGGACTTGCCCGACCCTGACGGGCCGCAAATCACGATGCGTTCACCCTTGTGCACCGTCAGGTCAATGTCCCGCAGCACGTGAAACATGCCGAACCACTTGTTCATGCCCGTGATCTGGACCGCGACCTCCTCGGAGACCTGCATCTTTCTCCGGTCGATTTCGCGATCCACCATGGTGTCGTGCATACTCTCGGCCATAGCCAGTCTCCTTCAGTCGTTTTCGGTCTTGAGCTTGCGCTCGAGATACATTGAGTATCGGGACATGCCGAAGCAGGCGATGAAGAACATCAGCGCAATGAACGCGAACAGTTCCCAATAGACGCCGTTCCAGTCCGTGTCCGCACGGATCGAGTTCGAAAGCCCCAGCGGGTCAAGAAGCGCAATGATCGAGACAAGCGTGGTGTCCTTGAAGATCCCGATGAACGTCGAAACTATGCCGGGGATCGATATCTTGAGCGCCTGCGGCATGATGATCAGCCGCTGCGCCTGCCAATAGTTCAGCCCGAGCGAATCCGCGCCTTCGTACTGACCCGTCGGAAGGCCGGCAAGTCCGCCCCTGATCACTTCGGCCATATAGGCCGCCGCAAACAGGGTCACCATGATCATCACTCTCAGGATGATGTCAAAATTCGTGCCAGGCGGCAGGAAGATGTTCAAGAGCGTGGACGCAACGAAGAGCAGCGTGATCAGCGGGACGCCCCGGATGAACTCGATGAAGCCCACGCAGATCGCCTTAACAATGAGCATGTTCGACTGTCGCCCGAGAGCGAGCAGGATTCCCAATGGCAGCGAGCAACCGATGGCCACGACGCCAATCAGGACGGAAAGCATGAAACCGCCGAACTTCCGGGATTCAATGGTCTCGAGCCAGAACGGTGCGGCGTCCGGCGAAATCGAGGCAAGGCTCTCGCCCAGCCCGGCAACAAGAATCTCCCCCGCGCCTGAACCGAACGCCCCTGCCTGGACGGGAAATCCCAGCCAGAGCATCCACCAGACGATGGCGGAAAGAACGCCAAGGACAAGCCCTGGCACCGTGCCGCCAAGCTTGCGACCGACGAGATAGGCCAGGACGAACCCCGCGGCCACACCGACCGGCATCCAGATGGATCCGCCCCACATCAGCCAGGGCATAATGAACGGATACGCTGCCGTAACGTACAGAAGCCTTGGCGACACCTTATCGGCAAAGAGAACCGGTGCGAGCGCCACGAACAGCAGCAGCAAAGCAAGGATCGGCCGGTAGTACAGTTCAGGCGGATAGAATCCGAAGAGAAGCTGCAGCCAGCGATCGTTGATCACGCCCCAGCAGGCGTGGCCATGCGTGCTGCCCCAGCTCGCGATCATGATCTCGCGGCATTCGTTCAGGGACCCCGCGTTCCAGACGGACCAGAAAGTCCAACCCAGAAGACCTGAAAGTACATACCAGATCGCGGCAAGGCAAAGCACCGTCAGGATCGCGTTCCACCAGTTCGAGAACAGGTTGGCTCGCAGCCATCCGATCACCCCCACCGACGTCGGCGGCGGATCCTGCTCAGTGAGCATTTCCGCGCGGACAAAGGATGCATCGCTCATGTCATCGCTCCACCAATGCCACTCTCTTGTTGTAAATGTTCATGCCCACGGAAATCGACAGCGAGATGAACAAGTAAATGAGCATGAGAAGCAGGATGCATTCCAGCTCCCGCCCGGTCTGGTTCAGGGTGATCCCGCCAAGCGTGCCGGTAATGTCCAGGTAACCGACCGCGATCGCCAAGGACGAGTTCTTCGTCAGGTTCAGGTAGTTCGAAATCAACGGCGGTATGATCACGCGCAACGCCTGCGGCAGAATGACAAGGCTCATGATTCGGTTAGGCCTGAGGCCCAGCGATCCGGCCGCCTCGGTCTGGCCTTTCGAGATTGCAAGGATCCCGCCCCTGACGATCTCGGCAATGAATGCCGCCGTGTAGAGCGAGAGCGCAATCCAGAGCGCAATGAGCGAATTCCTGAGATGGGTTCCGCCCGCGAAATTGAAGCCCTTCAGTTCGGGCATGCCGAGATGGAACCCCAGTGCCGCCAGGAGGATGACGGTCGGGACGACAAGTACCGCAATCTGGAAATGCCAGGTCGTCGGCCGGTTGCCGGTCTCGTTTTGGACACGCTCAGCCCAAGCCCGGATGCGGCGAAAGACGAAAACAGAAGCGGCAAGAACGGCAATGATCGCGATCAGGTCAAGCGACACGTCGAAGCGCACCGAACTTTCGCCAAACAGGCGCACGTCGCCCAGGCTTCGGGAAAACAGCGCCTCCGGCACATAGACGCCGCGATTCGTGATCGCGACGCTGTCATTGAGGATGAGGGACTGCGGAGCGTCCTCTCCCCTGAAGGCGCGCGGTGACGGCAGGCTCTCGATCAGGATCGCCATCGCGAACACGATCCAGAGCAGCACAGGCACGTTGCGGAAC